>CAZCSK010000021.1:35377-37706 GCA_964501265.1 uncultured Actinomycetes bacterium | reverse complement strand
ATGAAGGAGCACGACGTAAACCTCCTATCCTCCTTCTCGGGGTGTCTGCCTCAATTGCTCCAGGCCCCGGTGCTCTACGCGATGTACCAGGTGCTGTCGGGCTGTAACAAGCTGTTTGGGACCCAGCGAATCTGCAAGCCGGAGTTCTTCATCCCACACTCAAGCGATCTTTACAGGGCCATCGTTGCGGTAAAGGCCAACTTTCTGAGCATGAACTTAAGCCTGCGCCCGTCGGCGGTCTTCAAGGCCGGAGGCCTCGGCCCAGCCTGGCCCTACTATTTTCTCGTGGGTCTAATGGGCGCCACGATGTGGTACCAGTTCAAGCAAAATGCCAAGATGGCGCCAGCTGATCCCCAGACCGCCCAGATGCAGAAGATGATGCGCTTCATGCCGATCATGTTCACAGTGTTTGCGCTCAACTTTCCAATTGGGCTAAGCCTTTATTGGACGGCAACCAACGTTTGGACCATTGGCCAGCAGCATCTCCTAATTCGTATGTATGGTCCGAGCGCTCCGATACGAGTAAAGGGTGCTCCGGCCCCGGCCGCCCCCTTGGTTGCCCCGACAGAGGCTTCCACGAATGGGATGGCGAAGCCGACGAAGCCTGCTGGCCACAATGGCCAGACCGGTTCCCAGCCCAAATCCGGTAAGCCGAAAGGGTCCGGTTCTCGCAAGGGCAGGAAGAGGAAGAAAAGATGAGTGAGGAAATTAACGAAGCCCCCGCGGCTCCAGAAGATCCCCCCGCGGCTCCAGAAAATCCCCCCGCGAGCCGGGAGGAGCTTCTGCTGGACGCCAAGGAGGATGTACTGGACTTCCTGGAAGGGCTTCTAGACGCCATGGAGTTGGCTGGCGACGTCAGCGCCGAACTCACCGACGATGGCATTGTCTCCGAGATCTCGGGTGGGGACGCGGAGCTGCTGGTCGGGCCCCGTGGCCAGACCCTGGACGCCATCCAGGAACTCGTCCGCACGGCGGTTCAAAGTCAGGCGCAGGCTCGAATTAGAGTGTCGCTAGACATCGGGGGTTATCGGGGCAAGCGAGCGGCAGATCTGGAGCGGGAGGTACGTGAGACGGCTGCCAGGGCCCTGTCCGAGGGTGCTGACGTGGCGTTGGAGCCGATGAGCGCCTACGAACGAAAGATCGTCCACGACACGGTGGGGACGATCGAGGGTGTCACGAGTTTGAGTGAGGGCCAGGATCCGCGCCGCCGGGTCATAATCAAGATAGACCAGCACTAGGCGCGCGTGTCTCTAAAATTCGTTGAATCCCGCAATGTTTCACGATAAACAATCCGAATGCGGTGAACCCCTTGATATTCGCCAGAGAATGCTTATGATGGCCAAGTTGTCTCTCACTTCCTCCTAGATCGCCTTAGCCACGCACGTGGCGGAGCAGGAGGTCCATGGACTCGGGAAACGAATGGCCCCGGCCGACGAGTTGCCGGTCGATTGCCTTCGCAAATCAGAAGGGTGGAGTGGGTAAGACCACGACCGCCGTTAACCTCGCCGCCTGGCTGGCGCTTGAGGGAGCGCGAGTTCTTCTGGTCGATCTGGACCCTCAGGCCAATGCTACCACTGGGCTCGGAGTAGACCCACGGAGAGCATCTGGGAATACTTACCAAATATTGGTAGATGGAAGGCCCGTCGAGGATGTCATCGAAGCGACCAGCGTTAGAAACTTGTTCTGTGCCGCGTCGACCATCGATCTGGCTGGCGCGGAAATCGAGTTGGTTCCTGCCTTCTCTCGGGAGCTGAAGTTGCGAAACGCGCTGGCCCCGATTCTCGAAGATTTTGACTACGTCTTCATCGACTGTCCTCCGGCCCTGGGCCTGTTAACAATAAATGCCCTGGCGGCCGCCAAGGAGGTGCTGGTGCCGATACAATGTGAGTACTATGCCCTGGAAGGACTTGGGCAGTTACTGAAGAACGTGAACCTCGTTCGAAGCACCCTTAACCCTGACCTTGAAGTAACGGGTATTGCCCTAACCATGTTCGACCCGCGCACCAAACTGGCGGGGCAAGTTGCCGCCGAGGTCCGAGCGCACTTCCCAGACAAGGTCTTTGCCTCCGTGATCCCAAGAAGCGTCAGATTGTCGGAAGCGCCATCGTTCGGACAGCCTGTGGCGCTCTATGACCCCAAATCCAAGGGGTCTATTGCCTATCGAGCAATGGCAGCGGAACTGGCCGGCGCAGTACTTGGGGGGGCCGGGGGGGTAGCAGCGGCCAACCAGTACGACTGGGACGCGCCAGAAGATGCGAACCCCCCGAATCAAAGTGGGGGGGCCGGGGGGGTAGCAGCGGCCAACCAGTACGACTGGGACGCGCCAGAA
>CAZCSK010000021.1:0-35277 GCA_964501265.1 uncultured Actinomycetes bacterium | reverse complement strand
CCCCCCGAATCAAAGTGGGGGGGCCGGGGGGGTAGCAGCGGCCAACCAGTACGACCTAGACGCGCCAGAAGATGCGAACCCCCCGAATCAAAGTGGGGGGGCCGGGGGGGTAGCAGCGGCCAACCAGTACGACCTAGACGCGCCAGAGGATGCGAACCCCCCGAATCAGATGGCCGGAGCAATTTCACCGGTCGAAATGGCAATTCATGAGCATGAATATGTCGAGAAGGGAGATTTATGAGCACGCGCGGTGGACTCGGGCGAGGGCTGGGGGCACTTATCCCTACGGGAGCAGGAAGCCTTGAGGAGATTTCTTGCGATCTGATTCTGGCTAACCGCCGCCAACCTCGCCGGTCGTTCGACGAAAACGGCCTAGCGCAGTTGGCTGCCTCGATCCGCAGCCTCGGACTACTCCAGCCGGTGGTGGTACGCCGCGCACAGGGAGGTTTCGAGCTGGTAATGGGGGAGCGCCGGTGGCGTGCCGCGAAGCGGGCCGGTCTTCAGACCATCCCCGCGATCGTCGTAGACACCGACGACAGGGGGGCTCTCGAGCGGGCTCTTGTGGAAAACGTACAGAGGCAGGATCTAAATGCGATAGAAGAAGCGGCGGCGTTCCGGCAGCTGATTGAAGACGCTGGGCTCACTCACGAGCAGCTGGCGGAACGGGTGGGAATGTCCAGGCCTTCGATCACCAACTCATTGCGACTTCTGGAATTGCCTGATGCGGTGCAAAAACTGGTGATCGATTCGCGGCTGTCCGCCGCCCATGCCCGAACTCTGCTGGCGCTGGGCGAGCATCCTCTGCTCGAGAGGATCGCCCAGCAGGTGGCCGCCGGAGGGTTGTCTGTGCGGGAAACCGAGGCGCTGGTTCGCAAGGAAAAGGATGCGGCCCCCGACCGACCGGCCACGTCTCAAGCCAGCCGCGCGAATCCGGGCCTGATCGAGATCTCCGAGCGCCTCTCCGACGAGCTGTCCACGCGCGTGGCAGTCACCATGGGCCGGGGAAAAGGCCGGATAGTGATCGAGTTCGGTTCGGTAGACGATTTGGAGCGAATAGTTAGAAAACTCGTACTCGAGGCCATACCCACCCAGACCCCAACTTGATTCCGGGGGTTCGCAGCTTCTGGCGCGCGCGGTTCCGTACTTAGGGGGGCTGCTACCCCCCGGGCCCCCGTCTGATTCCGGGGGTTCGCAGCTTCTGGCGCGCGCGGTTCCGTACTTAGGGGGGCTGCTACCCCCCGGGCCCCCGTCTGATTCCGGGGGTTCGCAGCTTCTGGCGCGCGCGGTTCCGTACTTAGGGGGGCTGCTACCCCCCGGGCCCCTTAGCCGGCGGCTGGTTCCGGCGCCTTTCCGGCGAGGAAGGGCTCGATTTGAGCAAGTATCTTGGGCTTCGGCTGGGCCCCGATCAGGCGGACTACTTCTTCGCCGCCGTTGAACAGGATTACCGTCGGAATTGACATCACCCCGAAGCGTCCCGCAGTCCGGGGGTTGGCGTCGATGTCCAAGCCAACAACGCGGAGCTTGGAGGACAGTTCCTCGGAGATCGCGACCAGGTGCGGCTCGATGATCTTGCACGGACCGCACCAGTCGGCCCAAAAATCGACGAGGACGGGACGGTCCTGGGTTAGAACCTCGACATCGAAATTGGAGTCGTTTACTTGAGGGATGTTGGCCATGTTCTTATCTCCCGTCTCAATGATTGAAGAAGGTGAAAATCTCAGGCCATATTACCGTGCTTTACGCGAAAGAGAATCGCCACTTACATCAACATGGTCGCTTGCCGCAAGATTTCACGCCGCTGATTGGCGAGTTCGGCGATACGGCTGGCGAGGTCCGTCGCCCCCGGTGCAGCTGGCAACTGGGCGCGTGCACGAAGGACCCGCACCGCCCCGTCTACTTGCTCCACGCGCCTCTGGAGGTCCTTTACAGATGTAATGGTGTGCAGGGAAAGTTTGCGAAGTACCGGCTCTGGGTTTTGCCACCTCGTCCCCGCCTGAATGCCGAAGTGAAGGTGCGGCGGAAACTCGTCAGAGGTCCCGACTGGTCCGTAGCCCGAACTGCCCACGCGTCCAAGCAACTGCCCCGCTCGGACTTGCCCTCCCTCGGCGATGCCTGTAGCGAAGTCCTGGAGAAGATGCGCGTAGAAGTAATACCGGCCGTCAGTGCCGCGCACCCCGATCCGCCATCCTGAGTAGAAAGTCCAACCGGCTTGTTCCACTGTCCCCGGCGTCATCGACACCACCGGCGCCCCGCGCTCGGTGAATATGTCGATGCCCTGATGGGTTCCGGTTTGCTTCCAGACGCCATTAGGTTGCTGACGCATACGGGGAGCGCCGTAGGTGTCCCGCCAGTTCAACCACCGGCCCTCGGCGGAGTAGAGGATCGGAAATGTTTTCCCATCGAGAGGGGCCGGTGAGTACCAGACACTCTGCCTACTAGTCTCGGCCAGAGGATTGGCAACTGCTGGCGCGCTCGTACCAAGTAGAACTGCCAGAAAGATCAGCCCCGCCTTCAGTGTCCGCGTGACTCCAGCCACCTCTCGGCGTCGATCGCCGCCATGCAACCCATCCCGGCAGCGGTTATCGCCTGTCGATAGGTGTGGTCGACGACGTCGCCCGCGGCAAATACACCCTCGACACTCGTCCTCGATTGATAAGGAGATGAAGGATCGGGGTCGCTACTCAGCCCGGAACCGGCGACGAGGTACTCGGCGGCGTCGGTCTCCAGCTTGCCCTTGAACAAACTCGAGTTCGGAATGTGCCCTATGGCAACAAATAGCCCTCCCGCGGCCAGTTCTGAGCGCTCCTTTGTAAGGGTGTTCTCGAGCACAACTCCCGCGACCTTTTGGTCCCCCAGCACGTCTTTGACGACTGAGTTCCAAACAAAGGATATCTTGGGGTGTGCAATGGCACGGTCCTGCATGATCTTGGAGGCCCTCAGCTGATCTCGCCGGTGTACGAGCTTTACCGATGAAGCAAATCGCGTGAGGAAGAGCGCCTCTTCGAGAGCCGAATCGCCGCCCCCGACAACCACCAACTCGGCTTCCTTGAAAAATGCTCCGTCGCAGGTAGCGCAGGTCGATACCCCGCGGCCCAAAAGCCTGCGTTCGTTTTCGAGCCCGAGCATCAGCGACGATGCGCCGGTGGCGACTATCACGGCTTCGGCAGTGAAAGTGTCTGCGCCTACCGTCACGGCAAAAGGATGAGAGTCAAACGAAACATCGGTGGCGTCATCGGTTAGAAATGTCGTGCCAAAGCGTTCGGACTGTTTGCGGAAAGTGTCCATCAAGTCGGGGCCCAAAATGCCGTCGACGAATCCGGGGTAGTTCTCGACCTCGCTGGTGATCATCAGTTGCCCGCCAGCCTCGAAACCTTCGACAACAAACGGGGCCAGATTCGCCCGTGCTGCATAGAGCGCGGCAGTAAGCCCAGCGGGACCGGACCCGATGATGATCAGTTTGTGATGATTGTCCATCCGTTAAGGATAACCGGGAGTTTGGGGGGTAGCAGCCCCTTTAGGTATGGAACCGCGCGCGCCAGAAGCTGCGAACCCCCTGAAGAAGGTCGGGGGTATCAGTGTCGCGCCGCTCTAGTGCGGCAGGTCGATTACCAGCCGAAGTGGATCCTTGAGCGTCTTGAGTGAGGGACAGCTCGGCCTTTGCAGGCCAAGGATCCATGAGAGCGTCGCTTCGAAATCTCCCTGCTCCGCCAGTTCCGCGACCAGGTCCAGATCCGGTTTGATCTCCTTGGGCCCGGTGTAGGTCTGGCGATAATCCTCGCCGGAAAAATCCACACCCGAGCCGCCGTGAAAGATGATCTGGAAGAACTCGCTGCCTTCGACCTCCAAAGGCTCACCCGATGGGTCTTTCGTGAAAGGAGGAGCGACTTGCGACAAAGCGTACTTCGGCACTCCCGGAGGCACGTCCTTAGCGGGCTGGAATTGGAAAACGACGCGGTCGAAGCCGTCTTGACCCGCCACGCGGACGTCGGTCAAATAACTGTGGGTCTCGACCCCTCCCTCCTGCGACGGGCAGCCTAAAGAGCCTTGCGGAGGACTCAACTGGGCCGAGGCGGATACGCCCGGCTTGGGGTTGGGCGAGGCAATGGGAAGTGTGGGGTCGTCCTGAGGAGTGCACGCCGCCAGGAGGACGACTGCCACAAGCCCGACTTTCGTCAAACTATGCATCGGGTCGAATCATATCCCTCCCCGTTGTTACGCTAGTGACCGATGGCAGAGTCCGTGCAGGTTTGCGTGAATCACCCGAAGGCCCAGACTCGGGTGCGCTGCACTGCCTGCGATTCGCCGATCTGCACGCGGTGCATGCGCGAAGCCTCGGTGGGGATGAAATGCCCGCGGTGCGCGCGCCCGCCCCTGCGGGCACGAATTCCCGGCAAGCCACGCCACTACGCAGCCGCGACCGCCGCGGGACTGATTGTGTCCGCACTGATCGGAGGCGTGTCCTTTGCTTTTCGTTTTCCAATCGTCGGATTTTTCGTCCCTATGCTCGCTGGATTCGCGGTCGGATCGGTGGTGGTGAGAGCAGCGGCTGGCCTTTCGAACGGATTCATCCGGGGAATTGCCATCGTGACGACAGGAGTGGGACTTCTCGCGGCCCCCGCCCTTCTCGGCCTTTCGCTAAGGGGCATAGTTAGTTCTGGATTCGTAGTTCCGGCGATCATTGCCGCGGCAGTAGCCGGCTACCGTGTCGGACGCTAGTCCGCAAGAGTGGCACGTTAGTCCGCAAGAGTGGCACGTTAGTCCCGGAGCTGAAACGGGGAGACGCGACCCTTAAGGCGCGAGAAAGTCCGGAGGACGGGGTCGCGTACCCGAGCACGAGTCAACGTAGGAGCAAAGACTCCCCTTAGATTCGCTTAAAGGACGAGTAGTGATACGTCGCGTTGATCAAATCGTCACCTGTCAGATCGGCGCACTTTGCGGGATCGACGAGCCAGACCTGAATCTGGTTGAGTGGAGCATTACGGGCTTGCGACGCGGTCCATGCGTACACTAACAACCACGCGGGTTGCTTCTCATAAGTGGCGCTTCGTATCAAAAGCGGAATCATCGGATAGGGCTGCGTCTTCAAAATCTTGCGAGAGCAGTTCGACCCGGCGACTTGTGGATCGATGCCCGAACCCGCAGAGCGGGAGGCCTCCTGCTGCGGAGCAGGTTGGTCGGCCCCGGATTGCATGGCTTTCGCTTCCGAAGAACCGAGCGCCTGGGAGTATGCCCCCTCTTGTTCGGTGCCGATGTCTTCAGCCGTGAACCGAGCTTTGGTCACTTCCGGCAGACGCGCTACAGACGAGCGTATGTCGGTGTCGGAGGCAAAGTCGAAGGATTCGATGCGAGCGGCCTGGCCCCCCTGCGCGACGGTCGATGCGTCCTGTACTGGTTTGGGACGAAGGGTCACAACAGCGACGGCAGCGAGCAATGCAACCGCTAGGCCCCCGACAAATGCGGGATGGGCGAGGAAGAAGCGCCGCCTCACCGGACGATCCAAGATGGCTTGCCGAAGCGCGCGGTGCTGGTCCGCTGAGGGCTGGGGAAGTTCGAGCGCGGTGAGCGCCACGGCGGCATGCTCGAGGTGAGCCTTCAGCGCGGCACACCCAGGGCACGACTCAAGGTGCGCCTTCAACCGATCGCGTTCGGGCGCGGCGGTTTCGCCGTCGATGAAAGCGCTTAGCTGCTCCCCAGTGGGGTGATCGTTCATGATTTCTCTCTTAGACGGTCCGGGCCGTGCGCTTGTTCCTCGGTTTGGGGATCGAGAATCTCGGCCAGCGCTTCACGTGCTCTTGCGATCCGACTCTTAACGGTACCGACTGGCACACCTGTCGCCTCGGATATCTGTTCGTAAGTCATGTCGAGCAGATGGCGCATTGTTACTGCCACTCGGTGATCGAGGCTGAGTTGCTGCAGCGCACCCTCGATCACAATCGTGGCGTCCGATGCCGAGATCCGGTCCCCAGTTTCCGTTGCAACCTCTTCCACCGGTACGGGCGTGCGAGCTTTTTTGCGCCCGATGTCATAGCACGCGTTTACCGTCAGCCGGTGAAGCCATGTTGCGAATGCAGAATCGTGTTTGAAAGTACGAACTTTGCGAAACACATTCAGAAAAACTTCCTGCATGGCGTCCTCGGCGTCGGCCTTGTTGCCGAGAACGCGATACGCCAGCCCATAGACTTGTCGTTCATGCCGTCGAAGCAGGATCTCCAGCGCGTCTTTGTCACCTTGGCCCACAAAGGCCCGCACGAGGCTATCGTCCGAGGCCTGATTCTTGTCCGGCTCATGCATCCCCGCACATTATGAGGGTGCAACCCATGACGCGTGCGCAAACCGGGGCCTCTTTGGGGCGCGCCGGCGAGTGGGCCCATTACGTTGGGGCGTCGCTTGTTTGTTTCAAGGTGGGTGGGGCGCCCTTAGTCGTGGCTTACTTCGCGCTTGGGGCCGTTCCAATTCTGGTGCTGGGGGGTAGCCGCCGCCCATCGGTACGACTTGAGCGCGCTAGAAGCGGCGAACCCCCCGAATCAAGCGGGGGCCGGGGGCGTCGCCGCCGCGGCTCCTTGTGGCTTCTCGCGCCGGTCTCCATGGGCGCGATGGCGTTGTTGGTCCAACTCGGCAAGCCCCACATTTTATGGATCGCGGCCCTAGGTCTCGCGGCGCTTGCTGCGGGAATGGGCGGCGCTATTGCTGGCCGCCCTCCGGCGTGGATGGCGGGGCTTCGAGGAGCCCCGGGCGTCGC
Organism: uncultured Actinomycetes bacterium; assembly: GCA_964501265.1. Classification (GTDB taxonomy): domain Bacteria; phylum Actinomycetota; class CADDZG01; order JAHWKV01; family JAHWKV01; genus CAZCSK01. Next base: position 28,538 of record CAZCSK010000021.1, on the reverse strand, counting down.
CGGCCCCGTCGGGGCCCTAGTTGCGGTCGTCCTTGTTGGCCGTGCCGGCCTGCCCTCGGTGTTTATTTTCGCGGCTCTAATGCTGTTTGCGTCTGGCGTGCTCGGCGGGCAGCAAGCGCATCGAGATCCCGTTGTCCCGCCCCTGGCGCCCGCCGCAGCGGCGATGGGATGGGTGTTGGGGATGCAAGTAATTCAGTTTGCCTTGGTGGAGCAGCCGGCCGTTGCCGGATTCCTTGTCTTGTCCTACGGCATCGGTTTGCACGTTGGATTCAGAGCCGCTCCTACTGCGGATGTCCGAGCGATCCTCGCTGCCCCGTTTGCCGCAGCGGCGGCCCTCGCCGCATTGAGTGTCGTGCAGGGGCCGGGTCTTCTCATCTTGTGGGCGTCGGTAGCGGGAGCCCTGGGGCTCGTGCTCGGCTCGGGTTCGCCGCGAGAAAGCCCTCCCGCCGCCCGGGACGACTGGCCGCTGGCGGCCGCTGGCGCCGGTGCGTTGTGGTCGCTGTCTGCTGGCACATTGGGGGCCGAGCCCGTTTTGTGGGGAGGCGCGACCGTCGCGCTTGCGGGAGGCTTTTTGAGCATGCATTGGGTGAGAAAGCTGGCCAGTACTGGACCCCCCGTTGTGCCCGTTCAGATCCCCGTGCCCGTTCAGATCCCCGTGCCCGTTCAGATCCCCGTGCCCGGCCCCAGTCCGACGCTCGTCGAGGCCGCCCAAATGTTGCTCGACGCCTCGAGATCCGCTCGAGGAATTCGCTCCCGCGCCCTACAGCTACATAGAGAGGTCCACCAAACCGACTTCGTCGAGGTGGCGCGAACTCGAGCCGTGCAAGTTCTAGATCAACTCGGTCAGCGTGCGACTGCGCTGATTTCTAGGACGGCTACAGAGTAAGGGTTCTTGCCCTTGCTTTCGGGTGCCTTTACGAGCCCCGTGATCCAAATCATGAAATATCGGTGAGTTCCTTGCGTCGGAAAGATTTGGTCGGCGGCCGCCTCTTGCGCCTGCCCTGCCTCGCTCCATGAACTCGCATCTTCGGAGTACCGGACCGTTGCGGACCAACCCCCCACCTCGCTGACCACTCGCAATCCCCCGATCGATACTGGTGTGCCGAAATCGGCGTAGATGCCTACGCCCTTCTTGAGTTTGCCAAAGGATTCAGTGCGGTACGTGGAGGTATGCCACGACGTGTCCAAGTCCTGGTCGAATGCGAGCCGCAGCGCTGCGTTGTTCTCGGTTCCATCTCCGGGCGGAGGATCGTATACTCCTCCGGGCGTCGCTTTGACCGGAGCGGCCGCCGGGACGGAGTCCCCGACGCCGACAATCTCGGAGAGTTTTGCGCGCAGCGCGGGCAGCGATGCCACGAGTCCTCCCGCGACGGCGACGATGAGGATCACTGGGACCAGCCATCGCCCCTCGGTGCGAAGAAAAGACTGGCGTGGGGCGGCGGCCATCTGTGCTTTGGGCCTACCCCGGGCCCTCCGGCGGGCCGCCTGCGGGGCGGTGTCCTCAAAGATTGCTTTAAGCGCCGCTTCGAACTCCCGGGCGCTCGCAAAGCCCGGGTCGCTCAGAGCGGTCATGATCGCCCGGGAGAGCGGTGGCGGGAGTTCGGGCTTTAGATCGCGCGGGTTGCGCAGGGGGATCGCAGGCTCGTGACCGGTGGCGAGTCGATAGAGCAGAATTCCGAGGTCTCGAAGGTCGGTTGCCGGGGGGGGATTGGTCTGTAGCGCGATCTCCGACGTTCCGAAATCCGCGACCTTTATAAATCCCGATTCGGTGAATCCAATATTGGAGTCTTTGATGCTGCCGTGGACGATTCCCACGGAATGGGAGTGCGCCAGCGCCGCGCAGACGCTGACTCCCAAATCAGCAATGGACGGGGGGCTCGTGGGGGCAGCGCCGTCGGCCAGCATCCCTCCCTCCAGGAATTCCATGACGAACCACGGCCGGCCCTTATCTTCACCGGTGTCGTAGATGCGAGCGACATTCGAGTGATTGAGCGCAGCGGCGTCTAGCGATGCGCGGCGAAAGCGAGCTGAAACTTCCGGATCTGTGCTCGTATGGATCTTCGCAATGACGTCGCGGTGCAGGACTTCATCGAAGGCGCGCCACACCGACGTGAACTTTCCGGAGTAGATTTCATGATCCAGCCGGTAGCGGCCGCCGAGCTTAACCGTTATGGCGCGTAAGACTTTGTCGATGTTGACTTAGCAACGGCATACTTCTTCGCAAGAAAATCGATGTTCTTGACAATGTAGGTCTTCGCTTTGCGCTGGACCGTCACGGAGACGGTCTGGGCCGCCTGATCGTAGGTGATCGACACGAATTCGCAACCCTTTTCTTCGGTGAAAGCCCGGGCCGCCACTTCGGGGTCCTCCCGCACACCGCGCGTCTTAATAGCAAACGCTGCCTCCGCGGCTGCACCTGACGCGGTCTCGGTCACGCTTCCTTTTGCCACCAGCACCCCGCCCGCCTCGATGACGAGAATCCCGGCGAGACCGATGAAGATGACCAACTTCACGAGCCAGCTCGAAATCTGGCCTGATTCTTCGGCTAACGCCGTGCGACGATCTTTGTAATCCACTGCGATTCCTCCAGACGAAGGAGCTTTGCGCTCAAAGCGTAGATTAACAGCCCAGCAAGCGTTGCCCCTAGCACCGCAGCAAGTTGAGCGCCCGTACTACTCCCGGCAAACGCACTCTGCACCATCGCGAAAACACCTGCCGCTACGCCGCCGGTGACTGTCGACGCGACGATCATCTTCCCCAACGCCGGTGCGTAGCCCGCGAGCAGCGAGCCGCCGACCCTGCGCGACATCCACGCGATGCCAATCGCCGACGCAACCGCGTATGAGCCCGCATGCGCCAGAGCCAGCCCCATGATCTTGCGCACGGGGTTATCGAATGCAAAGAACAACCCGACGCCAGCGACCACATTGAATGCAATAGCGCCGAGGTTGATGAGCATGGGAGTCTTGGTGTCGCCGAGAGCATAGAAGCCCCGCAGGATGATGTACCAAGTTGAAAAGAACAAGATCCCCGGCGACCAAGCTCTCAATACATCGGCAATGAAGTTCGTCGACAGCTCGGTCGTGATTCCGTGTTGCAGAAGCAGCTTGACGATGCCGCGGCCGATTGCAAGATAGCCGGCGATTGCGGGGAGTACGAAGAATGCAATCACGCGCATCGCGCGGCCGAGCTTGCGGGCGAACGCGGGGGTGTCGCCCGCCACCGCGCTTTCGGTCAACCCCGTGTACGTGACGGTTGCGATCGAGACCGCCAGCAGGCCGTGGGGGAGTTGAAAGAACACGAACGCGTATTGATAGGCTGTCACTCCCCCTGTTACTTTGGCGGCAAGTACCGTTGCTACCGTGAGACCGATTTGGTTGGTGGCAACGTAGCCGAACATCCAGGCCGAAAGCCGTGCGAGTCGCCGGAACCGAGGGTCCCGGAGCCCTCCGACCTCGAATCGATATCCGAGTCTGCGCATCCAGAACCACGGGGTGAGCCCCAGCAGCGCGACTCCCAAAGTGGTCCCGGCGCCTAGTAGCAGCAAATCGGCGGTGCGCAAGTTGGCCAGGTTGCGCGCTGCTTCGGGAACTGTCGCCGCAAACAGCAGCAGCATTGCCGTCACCACGAGATTTTGGGCGACCGGCGCGAATTTAGGAACCCCGAAGCGCCGGTGCGCGTCGAGTACTGCAGTCGAGATCGTCGATAGGCCGTAGAAAAGCAATTGCGGGATGAAAAGACGAAGAAGAAATGTGCCGGCGGCGTCGCGCACCGCGGAAGCGTCGGCGAGCGTCGTGTAAAGCCTGAATATCGCCGGGGCCAGAAGAATCCCCAGGACTGAGATTGCTCCCAGCACCAGCATGACCAATGTGGTGAGCCTCGAGATGAACCGAAAGGCCTCCGGTTGGCCCTCAGAGTCCCTAACTTCGATGTAAACGCGCAAAAGAACGGAAGACAGGATGCCCCCAATAACTAGCTCGTAAACGATGTTAGGGGTCAGGTTTGCGATGTTGTACGTGTCGGCGAGACCGCCTTCGGCAACGCCGAGCGCGTAGGCCATCGCGGCGAGTCTCATGAAACCTGTGAGGCGGCTGAGCGCGGTGCCAGCCGTCGCCACGGCGGCATAGCGACCGCCGGCTGGACCCTCCCCTGGGGGGCCCGGGGGGGTAGCCGCTCCCTTAGGTACGGACCCGCGCGCGCCAGAAGCTGCGGACCCCCCGGAGTCAACCTCGTCCAACGCCACTTAAGGCTTTGGGCGCAGCCGGCGCCGGGCGGCTGTGGCGATCCACCAAAGGACAAGAAACAATGCGGCCCCGCTAGTAATGGAAACCGCCACGATGCTGTAGGCGGTCGATCGGATGGTGAGCCTGCTTTCAGATATCAATGAACCGCCGCCAGTCTCGAGCCGCACGCGCATGGGGAATGTACCTGCTCCTTCGGTGACGGTGCGCACCGTGAGAGTTTTGGTTCCGGGAGCAAGTACGTCTAGCTTGATGCTCTGCCCGTCCGGGAAGGTCAGCCGGTCTGAACTCAACTTGACGATGATATGAACGGGATACTTTAGCGATGAACTTACGCTCAGGGGTAACACTCCGGTGCGTGACGTGAGAGTGATCGTCTGCGGACCCGGGCCCTTAACGAGACGCAGCTCCCGTTCCACGGCCGCGGGGATCTCCCGTGCGAACGATCTCCCTTTGTCGGTCAGCGACTTGGACGCCCACCATTCGGCGCTCTCGGCGATAAGTAAACGTCGTTCGAACGCCGCCGTCTGCTCTGGGGGCGGAGACAGTTCCGCGTAACGATCAAGGGCGCGGCGCGCACTGCCGAGCGCCAGGAAGTAGTCGGTCCCAGGCCCCTCGGGTCCTGCTCTGATGATGTCATCTGTCGATCGAAGTTCCACTCGAACTGGCGGCCTGTTATCGCGGCCGGAAGTGATTGCGCCGGGGGTGACGAGTCGTAACCACGGCGCCGCGACAATGGGTCCGAGGATGGACTCAAGCTTGGCGCCGTCGACGCCCGTGACGGGGCCCAGGGCTACAACGCCTCGCTCGGTTGCCGGCCGCTCCAAATAAATCGTGAGCGTGTCAGCGAGAAATCTCTGACGCGCCTGCGCCGTGGAAAGAGTCGGGATGTCCATCAGTAGGCCGGTGAGGCCTGTGTCCGCCACCAGAGCGCTCACTCGGCCCCCCGTGCGCGTCGTGACATTCAATGGAGCGCCAGTTGTGAGTGCAGGCAGCTGACGCCGGAGCGAGGCTTCCGCAAGGATCACCCGGTCGATTCCGGTTCTGGTCAGCTCGGTCAACGTCCTCTCATCCAATAATGCCGGGGTCGGCAGAAACCACCCCTCGAGAAGTTTCCCGGCTCCGCTGGCTTGCACCAGTCGCCTTCGGGTCTCATCCAACTGAGCCAGTGCGCGGTCGGTCAAGCCCGATCGCACAAGCGCGGGAAGGAATGCCGCGGAGTACGGCATGGGGACCAACTCGGTGCTGGGTCTTTGAGCGATGGCCTCGATGCGATCAAGGGCCCGGGCGGCGGCCACCGCGCGCGGATCGTCCGCCGCGACTTGGGCGGACTTGGCGCCGGAACCTCGGGAATAGCCTCCGCCCATGTCGCCAAGCATGTCGATTAGAAGTCCACTTGGAGCAATGGTCACGGGGGCATCCGGGAACTTCTCGAGCGCGCTCAGAACTCCTTCGATCGCGCCGGAGGAAATCGATTTTTCCAATGTTCCCGATGAAACGGCAGTCGGGTACCTACCGACTGTGTAAATCGAGGCCGAATGCAGAGGAATCACGACCGCAAGCCTCAGGGGTTCGGGTGCCGGGTTTGCGAAAAAGACCATGTGAGTGTCGATGGGGGCCGCGCGCAGGGTGCCGCTGCGGACAACGATGCGAACCGGATACGCGCGGTCGTCGACGGAAGCGCGAAAAGCGGAGATTTCACTGAGGGGTTTTTCGATGGTGATCGCTCGGGCCTCGCCAGGCTGCACGGCAGCCTCGACCTCGAAGGTGTCGCTTCCCACCGCCGCACCCAGTTTGCCTAAGAATGTTCGCTGAAGTTGTGAGCGGGTCACAACACCTTCATGGATCGAAACCGCGACCTGCAGGCCATTCACCGGTGAGCTTGACGTGTTCATGATCTCAAGGGAAATGCGCAGCGTGTCGGCCTGGGTGACGAAGGCCGGAAACTCGGTCAGCCGTGCGGAGATCCCAGGGGCCGCTGGCGCGGGGCGTAGCCTACTGTGGTCGTTAGGTGGTGCTGAGCCCCCTTTTCCGACCACAGTAGCTTGAATGACAATGGCGAGCAGGATTGAGGTCCACATTGTTCGCCGTAACCGCACCATCTTCATGACGATAATGCGATGACCTCAAACGCGGCGTAGGCGATCGCGATTACCGCGAGGGCTCCGGCGAGCGTCCTGCGCAGCGATCGATCCTTTGCTTTGATCGCCAAGGTTGCCCCGAGACGCGCGCCAGGTATGACCCCCACGGCCAGAAGGAGCGCCTTGCGCCAGTTGATGTTGCCGTCCAATGTATGTCCGATGATGTTTGGAATGACTGTCACCGAGATGACCATAAGCGAAGTTCCCAGAGCGACCTTTACTTCGAAGCGTAAGAAACGAATCATCACCGGCACCATCATGAACCCCCCACCGATCCCCAAGAGCCCGGAGAAGAATCCGCTGATCGCCCCGAGAGCCAGCAGCGCCCCCACGGGGGGGCCCGGGGGGGTAGCAGTTGCGGACCCCCCGGGATCAATTTGGGGGTCCGGGATCAGTCTTATTGCAAGAACAAACAGCAGGCCCGCGGTCGCAAGCATGAGCACGTGGCCGTCGAATAGACGGGTGCTCTTCGCGCCGGCAAAGGCTGCCACGCTTCCGCCTGTGGCTATCCACAAAGCCGCCCTGCGGTCAACGAGCCCCGCTTTGTAGTAGGTCCAGGCCCCGGTGATGGTGGACGGCAGGATCGCCGGAACGGTGGTTCCCACCGCAATGTAGGGACTGGTCCCCAGCAGGCGAATGAGCGGAGTCGCCAGGACGGCGCCGCCCACTCCGAAACCGCCCGAGAATATTCCCGCCGCGAGGCCGGAAACTACATAAAGGAAAGTTTGCATGCTTGAAGGGAAGTATCCTTCCTATCAATCGTAATTAGGAGGCAAGTGGTGACTGAGTCTTCAATCAATGACCTGCTGCGGTACATGGTCGAACGTCAAGCGTCGGACCTTCATCTAAAGGTCGGGAGCGCGCCGGTTATTCGCGTGCATGGGAACCTCATCAGGTCGGAGTTCGCCAAAATGGGACCCAACGACACAGAGCGTTGCGCGACGGAAATCATGAATGAAAAGGCGGCTAGGGATTTCACTGAGTTGGGGGAGGCGGACTTCGCCTACTCCTTCCCGGGTCTCGGCCGTTTCCGTTGCAACGTGTTTCGTCAGCGGGGGTCAGTCGGCTTGGCTATCCGGCGCGTCATTCCTGGTTTTCCTGGGTTTAAGGAACTGGGGCTGCCGCCCATAGTGGAGAAATTATCTGGAGAGCCTCGCGGACTTGTGTTGGTAACCGGGATGACCGGTATGGGCAAGACGACGACAACTGGCGCCATGATCGGCCACATTAATGAGACACGCAGTGTTCATATCGTCACGATCGAAGACCCGATCGAAATCTTGCATCCCGACCGGCTATCGATCGTGAACCAGCGCGAGATCGGTATCGACACCTCCGACTTCACTCAGGCCTTGAAGCGCGCAATGCGCCAAGACCCCGACGTGATCTTCATTGGTGAGATGCGCGACCAGGAGACGGTTTCCGCCGCCATCAACGCTGCCGAAACAGGACACCTCGTCATTTCAACTCTTCACACCATCGACACCACCGAGACGGTGAACCGCATCATCGAGTTCTTCCCCCCGCATCAGCAAAAGCAGATCCGAATATCGCTAGCGGGCACGCTCAAGGGGATCATCAGCCAGCGGCTGCTCCGTCGCAAGGATGGCGAGGGGCGGGTGCCGGCGGTGGAGGTATTGGTCATGAACGGCCGGGTTTTCGATCTCGTCGTCAATCCCGAGCAGACCTATCTCATACACGACGTAGTGGCCGAGAGCGGTTTCTACGGGATGCAGACCTTCGATCAATCGCTGGTGGGGATGTTCGAAAAGGGGTTGGTGACCATAGAGGAGGCGACTCAGGCGGCAACCAGTCCCCACGACTTCCAGATCATGCTGCGCCAAGCTTCGCTTATTACCTAGCTCGTATCCCTCTTAAAGTGAGCAAGATCACCCCGGGCCCCCCGCCGCGTGTTGCGCTCGATGCGGCGCAGGCCTTTGCTCGGGCGGGTTTTGGGTTGTGGCTGGTTGGCGGATGGGTGCGCGATGCAGTCTTGGGCAACGTCCACACCGATCTCGATTTCGCCACGGATGCTCGGCCCGAAGAGACTCTCAAGGTTCTCCAAGAATGGTCGAGGACGGTGCCCTGGACTACCGGTATTGAATTTGGAACCGTAGGGGCGCAGCGCGGCGACATAAAAGTGGAGGTCACCACCTTTAGAAGCGAGGTCTATCAGGCCGGCTCCCGGAATCCGGAGGTCACTTTCGCCGGTGACCTGGAGACCGACCTTTCACGCCGAGACTTCACTGTCAATGCGATGGCCATAACGCTCCCGGATGCGGCTCTCGTGGACCCCTTTGGAGGTCTGGACGACCTGGCGCGCCGGCGGCTCCGCACGCCGCTATCTCCGGAGGTATCCTTCAGCGACGACCCATTGCGGATGCTTCGGGCGTTCCGTTTCGTTTCAACACTGGGCTTCGAAGTCGATTCCGCGGTCCTTGCCGCTGTGTCGCAGATGCACGATCGCCTCTCGATCATCTCGAGCGAACGCATTCGTGACGAGTTCACGAAACTGATGCTTGGTGCAAGCGCATCGGTCGCGCTCGACCTTGCGACAAACGCGTCGCTCACCCAGGAGTTTCTGCCGGAACTCCCCGCCTTGATGCTCGAACAGGATCCAATCCAAAAGCACAAGGATGTCTTTCGTCACACTCTCGCGGTGCTCGACAATGTGTGCACTCTCGACGCTGACGACCCCGACCTTGCACTGCGGCTTGCTGGGCTGCTTCACGACATCGGCAAGCCAAAGACGCGCCAAATCACTTCCAAGGCCGTGAGTTTCCATCACCATGAAGTCGTGGGGGCGACGATGGTTGAGAATCGCTTGAGAGAACTTCGTTATCCGGCGAGGCTAGTGTCCGAAGTGCGAGAAATCGTCTATCTCCACCACCGATTTCATACTTTCGGGATGGGATGGACCGACACGGCGGTCAGAAGATATGTCCGGGACGCCGGTGGGTTGCTTGGGAAATTGAACACTTTGGTGCGAGCCGACTGCACGACGCGAAATCCCAACAAAGCGCGCCAACTTGCCGAACGGATGGACGAGTTGGAAGCAAGAATCCGTGAACTTGCCTCCAAGGAGGAACTGGCCCGCATGCGCCCTGCCCTTGACGGCAACGAAGTGATGCAGCGCTTGGGAGTCAGTCCGGGCCGGGTAATCGGTGAGGCTTTGGACTTCCTGATGGAGATAAGGCTGAATGAAGGTGAGATCGACAAAGACGATGCCCTGGCACGGCTCGACGAGTGGTACAAGGGACGAAATGGGTGAGGTGCCCCCTCCGGCGGGGGATTGGTACCGAGACTTAGCGGGGCATCTGGGCTCGGCTTACCTGCGATATTCCTTTACTCAAGGCACGGCGCAGGAAGTGGACTTCCTGTTCGACCTCCTTCGTTTGAAACAGGGAGACCGGCTTCTTGACGTGGGATGCGGCCCAGGCCGTCATTCAATTGAATTCGCGAAAAGGGGTGTCGATGTCGTGGGGATAGATCTGTCACCGGAGTTCATTTCGGTGGCGCGCGCGGGGGCCAAGCGCGAGGAAGTTGATGTTGCGTTTTTTGAGATGAACGCGCTGGACATGCCGTTTGATGAAGAGTTCAACGCAGTCGTGAGCATCTGCGAAGGCGCTTTCAGCCTGGGCCTCGATGATCTCGCGATCCTAAAAGCCATGACTCGGGCCGCTAGGCCCGGGGCCGGCTTGGCGGTGGCTGCGGTAAACGTTTTCTATGTCCTAGCCCACATGGCCGAGTCCGGCAATTTCGATCCTGCCACGATGTTGTTCTGCGAGTCTGAGGCCCCCGTCATAGGAGAGGACGGGACCACTAAGGCCTTTTCGATGTGGAACTCTTGTTACACGCCGCGCGAGCTAACCTGGATCGCGAACGGCGCCGGACTTGACCCTCAGGTCGTGTACGGGGTGGTGCCGGGGGCCTATTCGCAGCAGGCGGCCAGTTTCGACCACCCCGAACTCCTCCTGATTGCCAAGAAACCTCCAAGCGAGTGAATTAGGCCAACCCTTTGTTTCGCTCCAAGCGCACTATCGTTGTAGAGACCGAAAGTCACAGAGGAGGCCTGGATTGAGTAATGATTCGAGAGAGGGGCGAAGATCGATTACCGTTGATGTGTTGGGTGGATCGTTCTGGTTTCTGGGTTGGCTGTTCACGATTGGATTCGTCGGACTGCCTTTTTGGAGAGCGGTCCTGGGTCTGGTCATCTGGCCATACTTTTTGGGTGTGGCCCTCCGATGAGCCGCGTAGGATCGCAGATCCGGTAGACGGATCATTAGTTATTAGTGCACGAGATAGTGGTTCAGCGTGGCGATCAAAGTGCGGGCATTCCTCGACAGTTTTCGCTAGATGACGATGCCTTTAAACCGCTTTCTTGCTGGCCGAGCGTGCGGGCTTTTTCGGAAGAGCCTTGGCAAGCCCGAGCTCTGACAGGCGATTCTCGGCGATCTTTATGTAGTTCTCGTCAATGTCGTAGCCAACATAGTCCCGACCCGTAGTTGCAGCCGCAAGTGCGGTGCTTCCAGACCCTGCGAATGGATCGAGCACCAAATCCCCAAGATAGGTATAAAGCTCGATGAATCTGCGGGGGAGAGCTACAGGAAAGGGAGCTGGGTGTCCCACTCGACTGGCGGATTCTGCTGGAATCTCCCAGATCGAAAGAGTGGCCTGAAGAAATTCGTCCCTCGTGATTGTGCTCTCACCTTTTAAGGCCCGGTCATAGCGTTCTTTACTGAAGCACAGGCAGTATTCGTGGAGATCTCGGAATGTTGGGTTGCTCGCCGACTTCCAGCTGCCCCATGCGCACGAGCCCGAGGCCCCCTTTCCCTTAGCCCAAATCACCTCGCCCCTGGGTAGAAATCCGATGTTGTCCATGATTTCGGCGACGAATCCCGCAAGCGAAATATAGGGGCGGCGACCAAGGTTGGCGACATTCACTACCGCACGGCCCCCAGGCTCAAGCACTCGATAGGTCTCACTGAAAACGTTACTAAGTAACTTCAGGTACTCATCGAAAGTAACGTCGGAGTCATAGTCCTTCCCTACGTGGTAGGGCGGCGAAGTGACCATAAGCGCGACACAATCGTCGGGTAGCTCCGCCATCGTCTCTGAGCTTTTGGCGAATAGTTTATTGCGTACTGGCGAGATGACGGCCTCGCGAGATCGATGTTGCACTACTTCCCGTAGTTTCCGCTCGTAAAAGGGGGATGCGTCATGTCCCTCTCGACCTCCGGCGCCAAACTTGCGTGTTCTTGTAGCCATGAACCCCTTCTTTGCCAACCGATACATCGTAGTGTGTATCACCGGCATGACAAAGGATAGCGATTCTTCGGCGACCCCGGGGGCCCCCGTGGTCAAAGTCGAGGGCCTGCGTAAGGTCTACAGAAGCCGAAGGCAAGGCGAGACCGTGGCGGTCGACGACGTTAGTTTCGAGGTCGGCAGAGGCGAGATCGTCGGACTTTTGGGTCCCAACGGGGCCGGGAAGACAACGACGATCAAGTCGATCTGTACGTTGGTAACTCCTACCGCCGGCGCCATCCATATTAACGGTATCGACGTATCTACTAAGCCGCGCGCCGCGGTGGCCAACATCGCCGCCGTCCTGGAGGGCAACCGCAACCTCTACTGGCGCCTAACTGTTGCTGAGAATCTGGAATTGTTCGCGGGCCTTCATGGCATCGCGCCGAAACGGGCCCGCCCGTTGATCGCCGAACTCATCGAGCGATTCCATCTCACCGACAAAACTAAGGCGGAAGCGCGGACGCTTTCTCGAGGAATGCAGCAAAAACTGGCAGTTGCGTGCGCGCTGGTGAAGGAGACTCCCATCCTGCTGCTCGACGAGCCCACCTTGGGACTCGATGTCGAGACGTCGCTCGAGTTGCGTCAAACGCTGCGGACGCTAGCGGCAACCGGGGAGCGAACGATCCTGCTGTCAAGTCACGACATGGACGTGGTGCAGGCAACGTGCGAGAGGGTGCTCATCATCAACAAGGGACGGATCGTCACAGACGACAACGTTTCCAACTTGCTGGAGCTGTTCCGGGTTCAGTCTTACCGATTCACGCTTTCGGGAACGATCGATAAGGATGCGCTTGCCTCGCTCCGTGAAGAGTTTCCGCACATGCGAGTCGACACCGATGAACCAAGGACCATCGTTGAGGCCGAACTCACCGAAGCCGGGCAGATCTACGATTTCGTCGAGGGTCTCCGGCGCACAAGCGCCTCGATCGAGTCAATCGACCGACAAGATCCCAACTTGGAAGAGATCTTTTTGCGAGTCGTTAAGGGGGAAAGTGTGCTTTGAAAACGCTGATCCTTTACCGAACGATGTTCAAGCAAAACATCATCGGTCTGCGCAGATACCTTTTCAATACATTGACAGGCACCATCACGCTGTTCGCGTTTTTCCTTGTTCTTTTCCATGGGGCGAAAGCACTGGGCGCAGGCGCGCCGAAGTTCGGGAATGCGTTGGAGGGATTGGTGGTCGGATATGCCGTTTGGGCGCTTTCGATCTTCACTTATTCGTCGATGTCGGAGGAATTGGTGCGCGAGGCACAGGAAGGTACTCTGGAACAGTTGGCAATGTCGCCGCTGGGTTTGCGCAAGGTGCTCATGGGAAAGGTCCTGTCGGGGCTCGTGTGGCAATTCGTGATGATTTGCCTGATCACCACACTCATGATGGCGTCGACCGGAAAGTGGTTGCACATTGATGCATTTAGCATCTTCCCCCTTGCGATTTTGACCTTGGGTCCGATCGTGGGCTTGAGTTTCATGATGGGTGGGCTGGCAGTGGTGTTCAAGAAAGTTCAGTCGGCGCTCCAGATCCTGCAGATGGCCTTCATTGCCTGTATTGCGGTGCCAATCAGCCGGGTGCCTACACTCAAGTTCGCTCCGCTAGCGTGGGGCAACCGCCTGCTTGGCAAAGTGATGATCGACGGGGAATCGCTTCTCAGCCTGCCTGCGGCCGACGTGTGGTTTCTGGTGTTGCATGCGACCGTCTACCTGGTACTTGGGTTAGTCATTTTTAAGTATTTCGAACGGATGGCTCGCTCCCGAGGGCTGCTCGGCCACTATTAGTCGCGAATTGATCCCCTACTTGGGGGATCCTGCCGGTAGTCAAGACCGCTTGCCCTTTGGACCGATAGAGAATTAGGAGGTTTTTGAAGGTGTCTAGAGACGAGCAGGGATTTACCCTCATCGAGCTGTTGGTCGTGATCCTGATAATCGCGATCCTTAGCGCCATCGCCATTCCGGTTTTCTTGAGCCAGAGGGTCAAGGGCTGGGAGGCGCAAATGAAGTCCGTTCTCAAAAACGCCGCCGGCGCCGTTGAGTCTTACGCAGTTGATGCCGGGGGGAGTTATTCAGGCGTCGACACGACCGATTACCCGGACTACATGACAAAACTCAAGGACAACGGTTTTGTAATGCCCGCGTACATGAAGTCTCTCAAGATCGAATCCGACAGCGGAAACTATTTCTGCATCGAGATCCAGCATACGAACTTGCCGGGGAACAACGCGTGGCGCAAAGGCGTTTATATGAGCACGGAAGGGTTACCTCAGCCGTTGCCCAACAAGTGCCCCAAGGCGCTGTTCTAGGCCTCGATCTACAACTAGGGCTACCTCAGGTCGAGAGGTTGACAGTGTGTTCGACTCTCGTCCTCGGTCCCACAGAGTGGATGAACTCCTCGACCATTTGGCGCGCCGCGTCGTCTGAATATTGGACGGGCGGCGACTTCATGAAGTAGGCCGCAGGTCCCAGCAGTGGCCCGCCCACGCCGGCGTCGAGCGCAAGGCGCAAGCACCGGATGGCGTCGATAACGATCCCCGCCGAGTTTGGCGAGTCCCACACTTCCAATTTCAGGTCCACCGACACCGGCACGTCACCGAAGTCACGGCCCTCGAGCCTTATGTGCGCCCATTTGCGATCTTGCAGCCAGGGCACATGGTCGGAGGGTCCGATGTGCACGTCGTCGGCGTCGATGCCGCGGCGAATCTGCGAGGTGACCGACTGCGTCTTCGATTTCTTCTTGGAAGCCAGCCGATCGCGCTCCAGCATGTTCATGAAGTCCATGTTGCCGCCGAAATTCAGTTGGTAAGTGTGATCGAGCCGCACCCCGCGATCTTCAAAAAGTTTCGCGAGCACCCGATGGATAATGGTAGCGCCGATTTGGCTTTTGATGTCGTCGCCGATTATCGGGATACCGCGCTCGGCAAAGCGCTGCGCCCACGCGGGATGCGAAGCGATGAAAACAGGAATGCAGTTGACGAACGCGACGCCAGCTTCAAGAGCTTGCTCGGCGTAGAAGCGGGTTGCCTTCTCGCTTCCGACGGGAAGATAGTTGACCAAAATCTCCGTTCCGGTGTCCTTGAGCGCGCGCGCGACGTCAACCGGGGCGACCGGAGACTCCGTTATCTCCTGGCGGTAGAACTGTCCGAGTCCGTCCAGGGTGGGGCCGCGAAGAACCTCCAGGTCCAGATCGGGGACTTCCGCAAATTGGATCGTGTTGTTGGGAGGCGCCTGAATTGCCTTTGATAAATCGACTCCGACTTTCGTTGAGTCAACATCGAACGCGCAAGAGAATTCGACATCGGAAACGTGATAATCGCCGACGCGAACATGCATGAGTCCGGGGATGTCATCGGCTTCTGTTGCGCCGCGATAAAACTCGACTCCCTGAACAAGAGCTGATGCGCAGTTTCCTGCTCCGATAAGTCCGACTCGTATTTTCTTGGCCATGAAAGATCTCCTAGCTGGTTGAAGGTTTGATGTCTGTGTGCAATTTCTCTTCTGCGATCAATGTGTCGACCCATTTGAGGTCTGCGGAAGTGGTGTCCACCCCGTGTTCCACTAAACGGTAGGTGTAGGCGTCCATGCGCTCCTTATAGGCCTTCAGTTTCGAGCGCAGGTCCACGAGTTTGTCCGCGAGATAGGCGCGCCTGCGCTCCAGAAACTCCACCCGATCGGTGGCATTCATGTAACGAAAGAACGACAACTTCATCGAGAATCGGGCATCGTCGACAGCGGATTGCTCTGCCATCATCTCGGTGAACATCTGCTCACCTTTTTTCGTCACCCGATAGATGTTGAGGCGGCGCTTAACGTCTTGCTTCGGGAAGATGCGCTCGACCGCACCCGACTTTTCCAGGCGCTTGATAGATGGATACAGACTTCCATACGAGAACTGCCAAAATTGCCCCAGCCCGGCGGTAAGCTCTTTTTTCAGTTCATACCCGTGCATGGACTTGTCTTTCAAAAGACCCAGCACTGCCATTTCAATCATCTTGCGTGTATCTCCTAGATATATCGCTCCGATATATCTAACCGCGAGACCCCCCCCGTGTCAAGTAAGCCCAGGCAGTTAGCGGTGGCGAGGAGGTTCGGAAGGTCTCCCTGCGGCCACATGAGACCAAAGACGCGAGACACCTTCCATGTTAAATACCCTCGAGTCGCGGCGGTGAGGAGGTCGGAAGGTCTCCCTGCGGCCACATGAGACCAAAAGACTGGAGCCCGCGCACGACGGCCACGCGGTGGCCGCAGGGACGGGCTTCCGACCGAGTGGCCGGCGAGACGGCCCGACTGAGAGCGAAGGAGCCTACAATGTTCTTCCCATGCATGGATTCACGGACTACACCTTGGCAAAGAGGGCAGTCATCGAGTCACTGCGCCGCGGGGGCCTTCGTCGGCTCGACGTTTGCGACGCTCACCCCGAGCTCATCCGGGCCGCCCGCAACATTGGGGACTCAATCGCGCGTCCGTGTCCGGTCTGCGGGCACGATTCGCTAAAACTGGTTCGGTACGTTTACGGGGATCAACTCAAGGAATTGTCGGGCCGGCCTGTATATCCCAAAGGGTGGGAAGCCGAACTGGCGGAGAGGATCGACGAGTTTCGTTGTTACTCGGTAGAAGTGTGCATCGAGTGTGAATGGAATCATCTGGCCGCTTGCTATCTGATGGGTAAGCGATACGCCCTCGAGCCGCGCCCGCTGGGTTCGACCGGACGCCGGCGGAGAATGGGATAGGCCACTATCTTCCGATGGAGTGCTGATCGGCGAGTAACGCTTGTCGCGAGCGGCGGGCGTGGAATCTTGGGACTGATCGTTGTGGCGACGCTGCTTGGAATTCCTGCCGCGCTGGGATTGATGCCCGGCAATCTTCTCGCTGTGGCCGGCGCGCTTGTGACCATCACCTGGGGCCGGGCACTCCTCGCGCTTCCTGGAACCCGGACTTCAGCATCCTTTGTTTGGGTGGCGGCAGTGTCGTGGAGTCTTCTTCCCGCGGCCCTAACCTTGCGAACATTCGATGTCCTTGGGATTCAGGCGGCGTATGCAGTCTTGGGGCCGCTCGGCGGCGGCTCGCCGGGTGCGCTCCTCAGACTGACTGCTCTGGTTGCCGGGACTGTCGCAGCGGCGCGCTGGGTGAGTAGTTTGCCCGCGATGTGGGTCGCCTCCGGCGACCCGGGCGCCCTCGAAGATCTTATGCGATGGAGCCATTCCGCCCTTGCTGCTGCGGCGGTGTCGGCGACTTTGTTCGGTCCCTCGGTAGGCAGCGTGGTTTACGGCCCCCGAAACTCTGCCTCCATTGCCGTGGCCGGGGCGTCCGTGGCCGTAACCCTGTTATGCGCTGCGTCGATTTTACTTCTACGCCACCTGGAGGGAAGAAAGCGCGGTGCCGGGTGATCAGCTCCAGAAGTCGTCAAAGGATTTGAGGTCTTCCGCCAATAGCCAGCGCTCAGTGAGCTTGCCTTCGTTGACGTGAAAGACGTTAATGACATTTTGGTCCAAACGCTTTCCATTGCGATCAGCCGTGATGCGCGCCATGGCAACGACGTGTTGATCGTTGCCCAAGACGTCGTGGACCTCGTTTTTGAAAGTACCTCCGGTCTCCTGGATGATCTTTGCAAAAAAGCCCATGACGCCCTCTTTACCTTTATGGTCGCCAGCCAGCGGGCTGTTGCCGGGGTGATGCCAAACGACGTCATCCTCCAGTAAGTCTGTCATTGCCCCTACGTCGCCGGCGGCAAACAACTCGAATCCTTGTCTTACCTTCTCTACGTTGGGGTGTTCCGACATTGGCAACTCCTTTAGCTCGACGAATTGGGGAAAGAGTAACATCGGCCGACGGCCGCCTACCGCGCCGCGGTCTTTTCCAAAGCCTTCAGTTTTCGGCCCGCCCAGGCGAGCTTGCTGCGAGCGTTCTTGTCGTCTGCTTCGCTCCAACTTCTAATGGCGACCCGAGCGGCGTCGAGCGCCGCAGAGTAGGCGGTAATCGTTTCCTCGAACTCGGAAACTCCGGAGGCGAGCGACTGTGCTTGGGCAAGATGTGATGCGAAGTTTCCGAGTATCGCGGTGGCCGACTGAGGTGTTTCAGCATCAAGCGCTCGACGAATCCCCGCGTCCAGCTTCGTAAGGGACAGTGCAAGGCGGTCGACCTCATGCTCTTGGACTCGAGGCTCTTCAACCCGAGGTTCTTCGACTCGAGGCTCCTCGACCCGAGCTTGTCGCCTGCGACGCCGGTATACCAAGGCACCCGTAACCACAGCCAGCAACACAAGCAGCCATATGGGAACGATTAGTTCACGCGGAGTTTTCAGGAGGGAGTCGCCGGTCGGACCGCTTGCTTGGACCGTCGCCCTCACCAGTCCACCCAACCGCGGCACCGATTCCCAAGGCACGAGGATCCTTCGCTTCTCGCCGGCTTGCAGTCCGATCATGACCGGCGCAAGCTCGAAGGTCCGCCCGGTGAGCGTTCGGACATTGATGCTCACTTGGGTCCTCACGGTTGTGGAGGTACCGTTGACGAGAACTGCCTCAACCAATCCTGCGGACGGGATAAAGGACAAAGGGACATCCAATTTGGCTCGCTCGATGTGCAATGCCGGCGTGAGATTGCCGTCGCTCACCTGCACCAAAAGAGCAATCCTTTGGACCAGGTCGATCGGGCCCTGCTGGGAGGCAGGAATGGCCTCCTGAGCCACGATCGCGCCGAGACCCGGGCCAGCCCCCTTGGGGCGCGCGACCGAGAACTCAATGATCTCGGAGGCGCTGGGCCCCAGCGTCACCTGAAGTTTGTCGAGTCGGATCCAGGCCCCCACTCCTGTCATGTTGGCGCCGAGAGTCTGGACGCCGACGGTTCCGTCCTCCGAACGCTCGGCGTCGGCACCGAAGACGTTGAGTCGAATGGTCTTGCGAGTCTTGTTGTAGACCCGAACCGCGTCGCGAACCGCGGCCCCCGCGGACACGCCAAGGTCGTACGCGCGCCGGGACTTGCTCTGCACCGCCAATGGGTGAGGATCGATCCCGAAGTTCTCAGTCTCCGCAGCCGCTGCCGGGATTGAAAGCAGGCAAAGGATCAGAAAGAGGGAGGCCGCCCGTGGGCGGCCTCCAGTTGAAACCCACATGCTGATGATTCTACGGATCGATTACCAGAGTCAGCGTCATGGTCCCCTTGTAGGCGCCGGTGGGGATACCTGTGAGGTCTCCGACGATCAGTTTGGGAAGCGTGGAGTAGGTCCCCGTCTGGCGCAGCACATCTGATGTCGAAATCGACGAGATCGGAGTGGCACTCATCAGCGCCTCGACATCTGAGATCAGGCTCGGAGTGGCGTTCAGGATTGTCGAGTTCACGCCGAGAGCGATGAGGGCCGTGCGCACTGAGTCGTCTAGACCCGCTTGGGTGATGATCGCTCCCGCGGCCGCTTCTGCTGCGCTCAAGACACCGCCGGGGCCGGCAGCGGTAGCGTGGCCCGCCTGCACCCGGCTCTTGAGCCAGTTGAGGAAATCGGCATGTGTGTTGACAGTCCCCTGTTGCACCTTGATCGTCGTGGGTGTGGCTGCGCCGCCTCCGCAGGCATGTGCAGCGGCTGAGGTGAACGCGGCCCCGGAGGGGCCGGTCGCCACATTCATCGGAAGAAGGGTTTCTGCTCCCGAGTAAACGGTGCTCGTGGAGTAGTCGATCAGCTGCTGAGTGACGTTACTGGCAACGTTTACGTTGCTGGCGCCGGTCAGCCCGAGCGCTGCGAACAATGGAGACGTGGCCGAAATCGTCCCGGAGAAGTTCAGGACGGGGGCGGCCGCGGCGGCGATGTCCTTAATGCTCGTCGGGTTTGCAAGATAGCCGATCGACAACTTGCCGGCGGCAATGGCCGGAGCGCCGCAGTCATAAGCGGCGGCGTACTTGTAGAGGTTCGTCAACATTGTAGTCACCTGGTAACCCTTGCGGTCGTACACAAGGTCGGTGACGTTGACGAGGAAGCCCGCTTCTCTCGCCGTGCCCATCGACAACGCCGTCAAGTTATCGCCGGTCAGAGACTTCACCGACATAATGCGCGATCCTGCCAGAGTGACGACGGTCACATCCGCGGTCTGCGCAAAGGCTGATCCTGCTGCTAGAAGCACCATCGCCAATGAAACTGCAACTGCTCGTTTTGTCCTAATCATGTCCCGTTCCTTTCATCCGCCCTTCGACGGTTCCTTAAGAAAACGCTTCCAATTGCGATAAGAGTCAGCGAGGCGGCGAAGAGGCGCAGAGTGTCGACACCGGTCAGGGGGAGCGGATTCGAGTCAAATCCGGGCCCAGGGCCCCCTTGCGCTTCCGCAGGCCCGCCGGTGCCTGGTTCGACCTCGAGCGACACGTCTACTCCTGCGAGGGCGACAGAGGTCATCATCACAACGATGATCAGCACTAGGCTGCTGATCCGTAAAATGCGCCTCACCTAGATCCCCTCCGTATGGTTTGAACACCTACAGCGCGTTTATCGGACCGAGAGCGCTCGAACAGCATGACTAGTTTTAGTGATCTTTTGGGTCGAGTGACTAGTCCGGCTTATAGCTACCGCCTGCGATCACGTCCCTACGGATGGGTTAGTCGTGGCCCCGGATCAGCTCGATGACTTCGACGCCGTACAGGGCGCTCTTGGCGGGTCCGATGCCAGGAACATCCAGTAACGACGCGAAATCCCCTGGTCGCGCCGATGCCAAGGCGGCGAGCGTTTGATCGCTAAAAACGACGAAGGCAGGCACTTCATCCGACCGGCATCGTTGCAACCTCCATCCTTTGAGCGCGGTGAACAAAGCCTGATCCTGCGAGCCGACCGCCACCTTCTCGCGCCGGGGCGCGCCGGTGGGCGCTGGGCGCTGATTCGCGGGCGTTGCATTGAGTCCAAGTTCCGAAAGAAAAGGCGATGGCCGGCAATTGCGGCGACGTTCGCCCTCACGCAATGCCGCCCACGAGATGTTCAGGTGGCGTTTGGCACGAGTGATCCCCACGTAAAGGAGCCGCCGTTCTTCGGCAAGGTCTTCGTCGGTTTTCGCGAGGGCAAACGGCAATTCTCGTTCTTCCAAACGCGGTAGGAAGACGGCTTCAAACTCCTGGCCCTTGGCGCGGTGGTAGGTGAGCAGTTGAACGCCGCGCCCCGTTTCTTCGGGGCTGAACCGTCGCGCGAGGTCTGATATGAATCCGGGAATCTCTCCAGCACCGAACTCCTGGGCCAACTTCAGTATTCGCCCGAGATCCGACTGCCGGGTGGCTTCGTCACCCGAGAATTCGCTGTCGGGCCGATGGCCAAGAGCCCCGACGATCGCCTCCACCGCCACGTCCACTCTCCCAGTTGCTTTCTTAAGTCGCGCAAGAACCGCGCGAGCGGCAGGGCGGCGCAAGAATGCCGAGTCTCGCACTTGATACGGGATACCGGCCCGCGAGAAAGCCTCTTCAAATTGTTCCGACCGGCCGTTGATCCGAAATAGCACTGCGATTTCTTCTAAGGGGGTCCCCTGGGCATTCAGATTCGCCGCCTCTTTGACGATGAAGGCGATCTCGTCTTCGCCAGAGTCGAAACCGCGGACCGCAGCCGCCGGACCGGCCTGCTTCTCCGTACGAAGTGTCTTAGATGTTCCTCCCAAACTGGGCGCCAGCATGTTGGCGATCCGCAGGACTTGCGGTGTGGACCGGTAGTTTGTCGTCAGGCGCACGACGTGGCAGTCGCGATATTTATCGGGAAACTTCAAAAGATAGTCGGGCGTTGCTCCCGTGAATCCAAAGATGGATTGATAGTCGTCGCCGACGACGCACACGTCGGAGCGCGTGCCGAGCCAAGCGTCGAGCAGATTCTGTTGCAGCAGGTTGACATCTTGATATTCATCGACGGTTATCGAGTGATATCGGTCGCGGACGGCCGTTGCCGCGGCACCATTGGTCGAGAGCATCTCGACCGTGCGCTCCAGCAGATCTTCGAAGTCCATGAGGTTGGCGCGCCCCTTGCGGTCTTCATACGCCGAGTACAAACCGGCCATGATTTCCGGGGGGACCGGAGGCTTGTGGGGGCCGAGCGCCGACAGATACCTCGAAGGAGCCAACCTTCGGTTCTTGGCCCATTCGATCTCCGTCGCGATGTCGCGCACCGCCACGAACTTGTGAGGCATTGGGAGGCGCTGGATCAAACCGAACAGTATCTGCGCTTTGGCCCCAAGGATCTCGCTCTCGTCGGTGGAATACCTCTTGTAGTGAGCGAGAGCCTCCGAGTGAAACGTGCGAGCGCGGACTCCTGCGACCCCGAGCCGCTCCAAGCGCGAAGCCATTTCTTTGGCGGCTTTCTCAGTAAAGGTCACGGCCAGGATCTGGCCTGCGGAGTAGGCACCGGTCGTGACCTGGTTGGCGATCCGACGCGTTATCGTGGTCGTCTTGCCTGTCCCCGCGCCGGCCAGGATGCACACCGGACCGCGCACTTGCGAGACAGCGGCGACTTGCTGCGGGTTGAGCCCCTCAAATATGTTCATGTCCGCAAAAGTATGCAGGATGGGTCTGACAACCCACGGTTGTATCCCCCAATGTGACCTCGGGGGGTTCGCAGCTTCTGGCGCGCGCGAGTCCGTACGTAAGGGGGGCTGCTACCCCCCCGAACCCCCCCGGATTAGGATTGAGCAGTCCACTAGCGAAAGGGGCATCACATGTTCGGATTCGGAGGAGTACCTCATGTCGGCGGGTTGCTTGGAATCGTCGGGCTCTTGCTAGCCTTTGGGATTGGTTATGTCTTTGCGCGAAGCCCCGAAGATGGTGGCAAGCGCCTCTATCAACTTTATGTACATGGGGCCTCACTCTTTTTGTTGATTGTTTTGATCGGATCAGCCATGACGATCGCCCGCGGTCTAGGAGACCTAATCGCGTCGTCCGGGGAAGATCAGTATGGGTCGGCGGCCATAGAGCAATTGACCCCCGGCAGAGACAAGCCCAAGCAACGGCTTGGTGACGAACGGAGACCGCGTGCACCCGAGCCGCGCGAGGTGCTCGTGCCCGGCCCCTCCAGTCTGGCCCCCGTTGGTCGGCTGATTACGGGCCTTTTGATGGGAGTGTTCGCGTTGTTGCTCTTCCTCTTCCACTGGAAACGCATCGAAGAGTTGCGCAAGGCCTGGTCCAGCGACGGGGTTTAGCGTTTCAAACGCAAGGCAAGGTTGCAGTGGTTTGAACTGATCGCTCTTGTCGTCGTTGCCGCACTCACGATAGCCGCCGCCGGCGTACTGCCCCCTCGCGGGTGGCTCGTATGGGCGATCCCCGCGCTCGGCGCCTTCGGTCTGTCGATCGGACGCGAACCGAGTGTCGTGTTTCTGGTTGTCTTTGTGAGTGCGACTGTGATCCTGGGGGTCGCGGCCCTCCGCGGCCAGATGCCTTCGAGCCGCTTTGCTCTGTTTGCGGCCTCCGACCTCTTTCTTGCGCTGGCAGTGACGGCTCAGCAGCGAGCGACCGTCTCTTGGGCGCTTCCGGCGGCGGGAGGGTGGGCGCCGCGCGCCGCGGTACTGCTGGGAGTTGCATCTATCTTGCGGCTCGGATCAATTCGAACCGACGATCGACCCGAAGCAGCCCTGGTCGGGTGGTGGCAGGGGGTCGCCCTTGCCTGGTTGGCGGGAACATCGGCTCCCTTAGTTTTGGCTGTTGGGGGTCTCGCCCTGTGGGCAACTTGCGCGTGGGGAAACAGGGGACGGGGCCCCAGCTATTTAGCGGTCGCCGGAGGGATGATCGCCCTTGTATCGGCGGCCGGGGGCACTACC
The DNA here is from genome assembly GCA_964501265.1 of uncultured Actinomycetes bacterium. Taxonomy (GTDB): domain Bacteria; phylum Actinomycetota; class CADDZG01; order JAHWKV01; family JAHWKV01; genus CAZCSK01. Next base: position 5,111 of record CAZCSK010000021.1, on the reverse strand, counting down.
ACGGCGATCGTGGTTGCGGCGCTCGCCGGTGTCGCGGGTTTCATGGGAGAGCGCACCATCTCGACTTTCGCGCTGGCTTTTGCTCCCCTGTCGGTTGCCACCGGACTCGCAGTTCCGTTCGGAGGTTTGACGGTCGCTGCCGCAGCTGCGTTGCTTGCTGCGATGCTAGGGGCAGGGCAACAGCTTACTCAGCCTCTTGGACCACCGTCGCACTGGAGCGGGCGGCTGGTCGCAGCCGGGTCGGCCATCGGCGGAGTCTTCCTGCTCAATCAGAGCAGCATCGTCTGGCTCATGTTCGCAACCGGAGCGGCCGCGACTCTCATCCATTTCCTCACCCGTCCAAATCCACTCATCGTGCTCGCGCCAAGTCCGAGCTCCGTTCCTGATCCCCGGCATCGGCGTGTCATGATCGGGGCATGGGCGATTGTCGCGATGGCTTTGATTATGGGAGTACGCCTGACTGTTTACGGTCTTGGCACTGGCTTCCTGTAAATTGCGAATGTGGTCAGGCCCAAAGAGAATGAGTACTAGTGGCTAAGCGCAAAGCGCGTGGTCGCAGATCCGCGCCTAAAGCACGACGAAAGAGTGGGCCCGTTCGTCGCGGAGCAACTGCGATCGGCCGCAAATGGTGGCTGGTGGCGGCGCTGATTGTTTCCGTCGGCGCCATCGCATTGGTTGGCCTCGCACTCGGGCGGGTTCCTCTTCCTGAAGCCGCCGCGGGCGCACAGTCATCGGTGATTCTGGCTCGGGATGGTCAGATCATCGGCACACTTCACGGAGAAGAAAATCGCACTATCGTGAGACTTGCCGACATCTCCAAAGATTTGCAGCAGGCGGTGATCGCCACCGAGGATCGAGATTTCTACAAACACCCTGGAGTTAGTTTCAAGGGAATCCTGCGCGCGGCTTTCAGCAATGTCCGAGGAAAGGGCGTGCAGCAGGGCGGTTCCACTATCACCCAGCAGTACGTCCGCAACGCCCGTTACGGTGTTGGCAAGGAGCGCACGATCCTTCGCAAGATCCGTGAGGCGACGCTCGCAGTCAAGATCGAACGCCGGTACTCGAAGAACAAGATTCTCGAGTTTTACCTGAACACCGTCTACTTCGGCCGGGGCGCTTACGGCGCCGAAGCCGCCGCTCGCACTTACTTCAAGAAATCCGCCAAGGAATTGTCGGTCGGTGAGGCTGCCTATCTCGCAGGAGTGATCCGTGCGCCGGAGAAGTATCAGATCGACCGGGCAAAGGATCAGGCCGTCGCTATCCGTAACAAAGTGGTTGGCGATATGGCCGAGGTTGGATACCTCGATGCAGCCAAGGCCTCCCTGGCGAGCAAAGAGGATCTTGTGGCGAGCTTCAAGCCGGGTGCAAGTGTCGAGCAGGATTCTCCGCGGGCAGCCTACTTCGTAGAATTTGTGAGGCGCTATCTCACCCAGGAGCTGAAATTTAGCGACGCAGAACTGCTGGGCGGGGGTCTAAAGATCCACACGACATTGGACTTGCGCCTTCAAGACGCCGCGGAGAATGCGATTTCCACGACCTTCGACAAGCCCACCGATCCGGAGGCTGCGCTAGTCGCGATGGATACAGAAGGGCGCGTTCTTGCGATGGTCGGCGGCCGCGATGTGAGCGATCTAAAACGCGCCCGCGGTTCCAACTTTGCTGCAAATGTGGAGGCGTCGGACTCGGGGGGCCGCCAGGCCGGGTCCGCGTTCAAGCCCTTCACCCTGGCCGCATTCCTTAAGGAGGGAAAGTCGATTCACTCCAAGTTCGTCGCGCCCGGACAGTTGGAGATCAACACGCCTCAATGTCGGAGCAAAAAGGGCGAGCCGTGGAAGATTTCGAACTTTGACAACGCTGCGTATGGTGTGAGCGAAGTGATCGATGCCACGGTCCGTTCCGTCAACACGGTCTATGCCCAGATGGCGGATCTTGTGACACCAAAGAAAATGGCGGCAATGATCGAGAGCACGGGGATTGGAATTCCACGGGCGGAACGAGTATGTGCGTTGACACTCGGAACCTCGCCGGTCACTCCATTGGAGATGGCTCGAGGGTTCGCGACCTTTGCCAGCCGCGGCAACCGACCCGATCAACTGATCGTCACGAAGGTCCTATCTTCGTCAGGCGATGTCATCAAGGAGTTCGAGCCCAAGTCCGAGAAAGTCATGGACGAAAACATCGCCGATACGGTCAACTTCGCGTTGGAGGAGAACATCAAGCGCGGCACTGGGACCGGCGCCAAAATCGGCCGCCCTGCTGCGGGCAAGACAGGTACGACTCAAAATCACGTCGACGCTTGGTTTGCCGGTTATACGCCTGACTTGGTCGCAATCGTCTGGAATGGATTTCCTCCCGACGAAACCGGCAAGATCCCCGAGATGACCGACGTGCGCGGCAAGAGGGTGACCGGAGGGGCGTTTCCTGCGACGATTTGGAAGAAATTCATGACCGAAGCCGTCAAGGGAACAAAGTCGAAGGGCTTCGCGGCGCCGTCTCTTGGCGGCGAGGTACTCGTGCCGTCGCCGACGCCCTGCGCGCCAGCCCCCACGCCGGGCTCTGACACCTCGAATTGCCTTCCCAGCCCTTCCCCGTCCCCTTCCCCGTCCCCGCCTCCAGCGCCACCCTCGCCGCCGCCCCACCCCTCCCCGCCTCTGCCGAAGTGCTCGCCGACCCCGACCCCTTCTTCGTCTCCGTCTCCGTCCCCGGCAGCGCCTAGCCCCCAGCCGACCTGCAAGCCCTAAAGAGGAGGTTGCGCCGGCCGGCCCCGCTTTGGGCCGCAATCCTGGCCACCGCCGTTGGGCTTGGCGCCGCGTACATGTTGAAGCGGCAGTGCATCGTCAATCCCTGGATGGACAACTTTCAGTACTCCCATCTTTGCTACAACGACATTCAGCCTCTATTTGGGGTAAGGGGAATCAGCCACGGGCTCATCCCCTACGTCGATGTCGAGGTGGAGTACCCCGTGTTGACGGGAATGTTCATGGACTTTGCCGGGCGAATCTTGCGGGCGCTCTCGTCGGTCGGCCTGGCGGAATTCGGCAACGAGGATTACTTCCGGGTCAGCGCGTTCTTCCTGGCCCCCTTCGCGCTTGTCGTCACGGTGCTTCTTCGCAAACGAGTCACAGCAGCGCGCTTGATGTTATGGGCGATCGGGCTGCCCCTGATCCTCTACGCATTTCATAACTGGGACCTGCTCGCGGTCGCGGGAGCGGTGTGGGGTTTGGTGCTATACGAGCGAAACCGCCCGGAGATTGCGGGGGCCGCTCTGGCAGCGGGCGCGAGCGCCAAACTGTATCCATCTTTTTTCTTGCCCGGAATGATCCTTGCGCGTATGTCGGAGCGCGACGCGCGTTCTGTCAGGCGACTGATCATCAGCTTTGCGATCGCGTTTGCCCTGATCAATGTTCCGTGGATACTCGCCTCCTCATGGTTGCCTGGATATCTCGATATTCCCGGCTGGCCTGCATTCGCGAACGAGGTCTCGTTGCGCAAACCGGGCACAAATGGATGGATGTCGGTTTGGCTCTTCCACGCCGATCGCTATCCCGACTTCGGTACGGTCTGGTTTTGGATCGCCCATCACGGCAGGGTGTTGCTGCCGTGGAAAGGTTGGGAGGTGGGCCAGGCCGCTTATCGGGATGTTGTCTCCTGGACCAGCCTTGCGCTTTTTGCAGCGGGCTCGGTGATGTTCCTTCGGCGGGGATGGATGAGGCGCAATGAGCCGCAGGGTTACCCGGTTGTTGCCGTGGGGCTCGGGATTGTCTCGGTCTTTCTGTTGGTTTCCAAGGTTCACTCCCCGCAATACGCTCTCTGGGTGATTCCCTTGGTGGCGATGCTAAATGTTCCCTGGCGTTACGTACTTTTCTATATGGCCACGGACCTTGGCGTGTTTGTGTCGGGCTTTTACTACTTCACCGTGATGGACCGCGCCGCCCCGGGGTGGATGGGAGTCTTTGAGATTGCGGTTTGGGCGCGCGCTTTGGCACTCGCGGGCCTTGCCGCCTCAGCCTGGTCGGCGGAGCGAGCGCTTCCCGACGACAAACATCCGCAAAACTCAGAAGGGGCGACAATCTCCGCAAGAGTGCGGCCATGACTACTTACGACGCGGTCGTTGTCGGCGCTCGTTGTGCCGGGTCGGTTGTTGCGGGCTCACTGGCACGTCATGGCTGGAAAGTGCTGCTCGTCGACAAGGCTCGGTTCCCGAGCGACACGGTGTCCACGCATTTCATGTTCCCCAACTTGCCAGGTTCGAGTCCCCGCTTCGGAGCTCGTGTCGCGGACTTGATCGGAAGCGGAGCCAATGGCGACCCTTCGCGAGGCGTCGTTCTCGAGAATGGCGAGGAGATTTACTCCCGATGGGTAATCGGCGCCGACGGCAGAGCCTCGACCGTAGCGAGCCTTCTGGGTCTGCACAAGACGGAACCTATGGCGGGAGAGATGGCTTTCCTCTTTGCCTATTGGCGTGGCCTGCAAGAGCCCGACTTCGCCACAATTGACGTAGACGAAAACCGCAACTCAATGATGCGCAATCCCTGCGAGGACGGCGTCCAGCTTCTGTCCGTTGCTGGTCCTGCCGAAATAACACGTGGCCCGAGCAGCGAGCGCGAACGCGCATATGCCCGTGGCCTTCAGGTCTTCCCGGGGTCTCTGGATGCCGCGGAGCTGGATAAGGCGGAGCGGATCTCGGACGCGATCGAGCAGGCGATCTACGTAGCCGATGCGCTTAGCGACAATGATCCAGAGCTGGAGGGCTTCCATCATTGGCGACACGAACGCAGCCTCGAGCACTATGAAACGTCATTCCGATATGGGAGCCGGCCGGTTGTCGATTTTGCACATCCGTACCTAAGAGGGCTTTCGGCTGACCCAGTCGCGAGACAGGACTGGCTCGACATTTTTACTCGGCTGAACAGGCCGTCGGCAGTTGCTACCCCGGAGCGCCTTAGTAAGTGGTTCTCCGCGCCGGCCCCCTAGTTCGGACAGCCGTTTTCTTTGCCCCTTTGTACACCAGAAAAGATTTTTTCCCAGACCCGTTCGATTCTGTCAGACCCCCTGTTTATAGTGGCTTCGATGGACGCTACGACAAGTCGCTGGTACGGTAGACCACGACA
>CAZCSK010000020.1:33343-39442 GCA_964501265.1 uncultured Actinomycetes bacterium | reverse complement strand
TTATAGTGGCTTCGATGGACGCTACGACAAGTCGCTGGTACGGTAGACCACGACAAAAGACCTGCCCCCCTTCGGGGCCTTCCGGGAAACCGGATGTCCAAAGGAGAAGTAAGAATGCGTAACTACGAAGCTGTGGTCATAGTTGACCCGAGGCTTGAAGAAGCGGCCATCAAACAGGCAGTGGAAAAGTTCACCAAGGTTATTGACTCAAAGGGTGAAGTGGCCAAACTCGATGAATGGGGCAGGCGCCGTCTCGCATTCGAAATCGACCACCTTTCCGAGGGTCATTACGTCGTGGCCAGTTTCAAGGCCCCGCCGGACCTGATCACCGAACTCGACCGTCTGCTCAAGATAGGAGAGGAATACATCCGGCACAAGATCGTTCGAGTGCCCTGACTGTAGGAGGAAAGAAAAATGTCCAACAATGTAACTTTGGTCGGCAACCTTACTCGTGACCCCGAGCTTCGCTACACGCCCTCGGGGGCGCCGGTCGTGAAATTCGGGCTCGCCGTCAACCGGTCCTACAACAACCGGGCAGGCGAGAGGGTCGAGCACACCGACTTCTTCAACGTAACCGCTTGGCGAACCCTCGCCGAGAACATCGCCGAGTCCTGCAAGACCGGTATTCGCGTGGTCGTAAGCGGCCGCATCACATCTCGCTCCTGGGAGACCGAAGAGGGCCAGAAGCGCACGGCGGTCGAGATCGACGCCGACGAGGTCGGTCCCTCGCTTCGGTGGGCCACTGCGGAGGTAAAGAAGGTAACCCGAGGGGGTCCCGGCGAATGGAACACCTCTGTGAGTGTCGAATCATCTGATGCCGACGAGTCGGTCGCCCCGGCGGCGCAAGAAGAGGAGGTCCACGCTGGGACGTAACTCAAAGGGCTCGGCCGAGGCCAAGCCCAGACGCGCGGAAAAAAAGCCTCTGCGCCCGTACCGCAAGAAGATCTGCCACATGTGCAAGGAGAAGATTGTCTATGTGGACTTCAAGGATCTGAACTTGATGCGCAAGTTCGTGTCCGAAAAAGGAAAGATCCGGGCACGGCGAATAACCGGCACCTGCGTTCGCCATCAGCATGAAGTGGCGGCCGCCGTCAAGAATGCGCGCGAAGTCGCACTTCTGCCGTACGTAATGCGATGAAGGTTGTTCTCAACTCCGACGTCGACAAGCTCGGCCGCAAGGGGGACATAGTCGAGGTGGCCGCGGGATACGCGCGTAACTTCCTGTTGCCTCGAAACCTTGCAATCTTCGCAACCAAAGGTTCTCTCAAGCAGGCTGAATCCTTACTTCGTGCACGGTCGGAGCGGGACGCCAAAGAGCACGCAGTTTTCGAGGAACTCGCTTCCCGGATCAGCAGCACCCCTCTGGTGATCGCGGCGCGGGCGGGGGCCGAGGGGCAGTTGTTCGGTTCGATCACGAACGCGGACATTGCCGATGAGCTGGAAAAGGCCCTCGGCCAGCAGGTCGATCGCCGCAGGGTGCTTTTGGCCGACCCCATCAAATCGCTTGGTACCCACCAGTTCGAGGTGAACTTGGCCTCGGACTTGACCGCCAAGGGAACGGTCGAAGTTACCGCAGACAGCTCAGCCGAGTAACCGCGCAGCATCCAGAAACTGCCACGTTTGTAAGGCCGCGAACAAATCTCACTCAAGACCTTGACCGGGACCTGAGACCACAATATATTGCGTCGACTTTGTGATCGGACGCGAGATATTGAGCAAATCCTGTAGAAAACCGGTGGGCTAGATGTGGAAACGGGGGGCATAAGTATGGATAACGCGTGTGACCAGACTGGGGACAAGAGTTGTCCCCAACCGGCTTTCTGTCGGCACCCATCGCTATAATGCCAAACATATGTTCGATAGACTGAGCCATGGCCACACGAATTAGTCCCCGTGGGGGGCCCGACATCGCCCTCGCTGGGCGAGTTCCCCCTCATAACCTGGAGGCTGAAGAGTCTGTGCTGGGCGCCTGCCTGTTGTCGCGGGATGCAATGGCCAACGTTCTGGAACTCGTAGGCGCCGAAGACTTCTACAAGCCAGCAAATACAGAAATATTCAACGCGATGCTCGAGCTATATGGCAAGGGCGAGCCGATCGACTCAGTCACGCTTGTCGAGGAGTTGCGCCGGCGGAGCACGATCGATTCCGTTGGAGGCAAGCCCTACATTTTCACTCTTGTTCAAACGGTGCCGACTGCTGGCTCGGCGATTCATTACGCGCGCATTGTCGAAGAGCACGCCTTGCTTCGCCGGTTAATTGAGGCATCTCATGAGATATCCGGGCTGGCGTTCTCGGTCCCCGAGGACGTGGAGCAGGTGGTCGACTTCTCTGAGAATCTGATCTACAACGTCTCGCAGCGCAGGGAGGCGCAGGACTTCACGGCCCTCAAGGACCTCCTTACAGAGAACATGGAGATGGTCGAGAAGCTCTACGAGCGCGGTTCGTCGATCACGGGTCTTCCTACTGGTTTCACCGAGCTCGACAACATCACGGCAGGACTCCAGCCCTCCAACCTCATCATCATCGCGGCCAGGCCAGCCCAGGGAAAGTCTGCCCTGGCCCTTTCGATGGCTCAGCATGTCGCGGTAGAAGAGCAGATACCGGCGGTGATCTTCTCGCTGGAGATGTCGAAGATGGAGTTGGTCCAACGGCTCATGTGCTCCGAGGCACGAGTAGACTCGAACCGACTCCGCCGCGGTGCCCTCACCGACTCCGATTGGCCAAAACTTTCTCACGCTCTGGGTCGTTTGGCAGAAGCGCCGATTTTCATCGATGACACGGCGAGCATCACGATTATGGAGATGCGCGCCAAATGCCGAAGGCTCAAGGCCAAGCACGGTCTCGGCCTGATAATCGTCGACTACCTTCAGCTGATGCAACCGCCAATGGGCCGTCGCAGCGACAATCGCGTTCAAGAGGTTGCCGACATTTCCCGTTCGCTGAAGATCCTTGCCCGCGAACTTGATCTTCCTGTGATTGCCGTAAGTCAGCTTTCGCGAAACGTCGAGCACCGCACCGACAAACGCCCGATGCTTGCTGACCTGCGCGATTCGGGGTGTTTGACGGCGGATACCAAGGTGCTCCGCGCAGATACAGGAGCGACGGTTTCAATGGGCGAGCTATTTTTGCGAGACGAGCGCAACGTCCCGGTCTGGACCATTGACAACGACCTGAAGATGACCGTCGGCACCATGACGCACGTGTTTGCGAGCGGGGTCAAGCAGGTCTACCGCCTGAGGCTTCGCTCGGGCAGGGAAGTTCAGGCGAGCGCGAACCACCCGTTCCTAACATTTGACGGCTGGCGCCGCCTCGACGAGTTGTCTGTTGGCGACAGGATCGCAACCCCAAGGTTGATACCTGAGCCAGTCGCGGTCCGGCCCTGGCCCGACGAAAAGATAATTCTGTTAGCCCACCTTATAGGCGACGGTTGTTTTGTAAGGAGACAGCCCCTTCACTATACGAACGCGGATCCGCTAAACCTCGACGCTGTTGCGAATGCCGCCAAGTTTTTCGGAGTAACGTCCCGGCGAGTGAAACAGAAAAATTGGTGGCATGAATATCTCCCAGCCCCGTATCATCTTACTCACGGGAAACGAAATCCGATCTGCGAGTGGTTGGATCAGCTCGGACTCTATGGCAAACGGAGCCGGGAGAAGTTCATCCCGGAGGAGGTCTTTCGCCTGCCCAACCATCAGGCGGCTCTGTTTGTCCGCCATCTGTGGGCGACTGATGGTCACTTGTCTTACGTTCCGAACAATGGGGTGGTCCTTTATTACGGCTCCGGAAGCCGACGATTAATCGACGATCTTCAAACGCTGCTGCTCCGTCTCGGAATTCCAAGCCTTGTCAGGACAATGCCGAAAAAAGGTTACAAGCCCACGTTTGGCCTTCACGTTACGGCCGCTGCCAACCAGATCCGATTTCTAGAAACGATTGGAGTTCATGGCGAGAGGGGGCTAAAGGCCCCCGCTTTGATCGCTCGGTTGAAAGGGCTCCGGAGCAACCCCAGCCTCGACACCGTTCCAGCGAGAGTCTGGAATTCGGTGCAAGAAAAGATGGAAGAGAAGGGCATAACGCACAGTCAGTTTGAGGAGGCCATGGGCACCGACTATTATGGAAACACTTCGTATCAGCCCTCTGTGAGTCGGGAAAAGCTCGGGCGCGTTGCCACTCTTCTCGAAGACGAAGCGCTCCAGACCCTTGCTGAGTCAGATCTTTTCTGGGACTCAATTGCAGGGATCGACCCGCTTGGTGAAGAGCCAGTATTCGATGCAACCGTTCTAGGGACGCACAATTTTGTCGCGAACGGAATAGTCGTGGAGAATAGCATTGAGCAAGATAGTGACATCGTGATGTTCATCTACCGAGACGAGCTCTACAACTCCGACTCGCCTAGCAAGGGGATCGCCGAGATCCATATCGCAAAGCACCGCAACGGACCCGTAGGGAAGGTGGAACTGGCTTTCCTCGATCACTACACGAAGTTCGCGAACCTCGCGAAGGGCATCTAGCGCGCCGATTCGCAGGACTGACTCAATCGAGTCACGGGACGGGAACTTTGGGGATGCGGCGGCCGTCTTATGATTACCAAGACCCGAGGAGACAGATCATGAAGCGCATCGCAGCAGTAGCGACCCTGATGGTTCTTTTGGTTGCCGGTTCGGCGTGCGGCAAGAAGAATCAGCTCGACTCAAGCGGTCCCGCGGGAGTGGAGCCAAAGAGCCAGAGACTCGGTGGTCCGGATACAGTTGCCGAATACGCGCCCATCTCGGGCGGAGACGCCCAGGGCATCTCTCGAGACGAAGCCGCGTTGGGGGCACCTGCACAGTCGGCCCCGCTGCCGCCGCTGCCGGGTCTTCCGTCCAAAGTTATCAAGACCGCTAGTGTCGAAATCAAGGTCTCGAAAGACCGTTTCCAAATCCAGTTCAGCAAGGCCAATGTGATCGCCGAGACTCTCGGTGGATTTATTTCCAATTCCAACGTCTCTGAAACAAGCGGGAAGATTTCGTCCGGAGTTATTACGATGCGTGTCCCCGCCGACAAGTTTCAAACAGCGGTCGCGCGCCTCAAGGCCCTTGGTAAGGTGACGGCCGAAGAGCAATCAGGCCAGGATGTCTCTCGCGAATTCGTTGACTTGGAAGCGCGCCTTCGACACGCCAAGGCCCAGGAAGCCTTCTTTCTAAGGCTCCTTGACCAGTCCAAGACGATTGCCGACCTGCTTCAAGTTCAGCAGCAACTGGGCAACATCCAGCTGCAGATCGAGCAACTCCAGGGGCAACTGCAATTCTTGAAGGATCAGACGGACTTCTCGACCATCACCGCGCGAATCTACGAGCCCGGCGCAAAACCCGGCCCTGTCAAAGGACTCGGCAAGGCCTGGCGCGAGGCAATCGATGCCTTCCAGTCGGTCCTAGCCTGGGTAATAGTGGCAGCGGGAACGGTCGTTCCGCTTGGGCTTCTCGCCTTGATCGCAGTGTTCGCGTACCGGGGCATCCGCCGAGCTCGCAAGGACACACCTAAGAACGGGTGAGGAGAATCTTTCCTCCCCCCTGTTGCCCCTTGACGGCGAAGCTTCCGTGCCGACTGATATTGAAGAGCGGGTGAGGAGAATCGAACTCCCGCCTGAAGCTTGGGAAGCTTCCGTTCTGCCATTGAACTACACCCGCAACAGCGCCCCATACTAACTTCAGCCCTGGTCGTAAGGACTCAAGGGATAGATTAGGCGTCTATGGTCTGTCCGAATTGCACTCAAGACAACGTTACCGGAGCGCGCTTTTGCACGAAGTGTGGAACGAATCTTGAGCCTGCATGCCCAAGCTGTGGAACATCCAACGCCCCGGGCAGCGCTTTCTGCGCCTCGTGCGGAACTGAAATCGGTTCAGTCGTCGCCTCGGCCGCCGATCTCAAATCTCATACACCTACGCATCTGGCCAACAAGATTCTCAGCGATCGAGCCATGGTGGGCGGAGAGCGGCGGACGGTGACGGCACTATTTGCCGATGCGGTGGGCTCGACCGCGATCGCGGAAAAACTTGACGAGGAAGAGGTGTACGCCGTCACCCAGGGAGCGGTGAAGCGGATGATGGACGCCGTCCACCG
>CAZCSK010000020.1:0-33243 GCA_964501265.1 uncultured Actinomycetes bacterium | reverse complement strand
AGGTGTACGCCGTCACCCAGGGAGCGGTGAAGCGGATGATGGACGCCGTCCACCGTTATGAGGGCACGGTCACGACATTCCGCGGCGACGGTGTGATGGCACTTTTCGGCGCCCCCATTGCCCACGAAGACTCCGCCAGGCGCGCGGTCTCGGCTGCGTTAGAGATGCAGCGGGAACTCGAAGAGTTTGGCCGGGAGGTTGCCCTCGACTCGCCTCAGGCGGTCTATCGTTTTCGTGTTGGCCTCAACACTGGTCCCGTCATAGTCGGTAACGTGGGAGACGATCTGGTGATGGACTACACGGCGGTCGGCGACACCGTAAATCTGGCGGCCAGGATGGAGGGTCTTGCCGAGCCGGGCGCAGTTTATATTTCCGAGAATACCCAGAAGGCGGCGCGCGATTACTTCGAACTAGAGGATGTCGGCCTGCTCGACGTAAAGGGCAAGGCCGAGCCGGTCCGGGCTTACAGGGTCACTGGGGAAAAATCCGTAAGGTCCCGATTTCAAGCGGCGATTGTTCGTGGTCTAACTCCATTCGTCGGACGCGAGAAAGAACTTCAGACATTTGTGGACTTGCTTGAACAGGCGAAACAGAGGCATGGCCGAGTCGCGTTCTTGGCCGGAGACGCGGGAATGGGCAAGAGTCGGCTGATCACGGAACTGGGCATGATGCTTGGCGACCGTGCCCGTTGGTTACGGGGACAGTGTGTTTCATACGGGGGAAGCATCCCCTACCTGCCCGTGATCGACTTTGTAAAGAATGCGATCGGAGTCGAAGAGTCCGACGACGATTCCACGATTATCGGAAAGATTGACGACTTGATCTCGCCTTGGAATGAGTCGACCAAACGAACCGCGCCCTACCTCAAGTTTCTTTTGAGTGTTGACCCCGGCGATGAGTCCATAGTCACAATGGATCCCCAGATCAGGCAGGCGGGATTATTCGACGCTTTGCGGGCGCTGATGACTGAAGAGAGCCGAAGGGCACCCCTGATTCTTTTTATCGAAGACCTTCACTGGATCGACGAGAAGTCGGAAGAGGCCCTGAGGGTCTTGATCGACGTTGCCGCGTCACTGCCGCTGCTGATTATCTGCAGCTTCAGGCCGGGCTATAGCCAGCCCTTCGGCGATCGCAGTTATTTTTCTCAGATAACGCTGCGGGGTCTTGAGCCGGGAGAAACTGCTGACATCGCCCGGCGTTTGATTCAATCCGACTCTCTTCCCGACGACGTTCAGCAGATGATCGTGCGAAAGGCTGAGGGCAACCCATTTTTCATTGAGGAAGTTACCAAGTCGCTCGTTGAACTCGGAGTGCTTGCGTCATCTGCGAACGGTCATAGCGAAGGGCGTTCACTGACGGAGGTCCGTATTCCCGACACCATTACTGAGGTGATCCTTTCAAGGATCGACCGCCTGGCCGCGGAGGCAAAGCGGGCCTTGCAACTAGCGTCGGTGATAGGCAGAGAATTCAGCGTCCGGCTTCTAAACAGGATCTCCCAGGAGGGTCACCTCGACGACCTGCTTGGAGACCTCAAGCAACTCGAGTTGATCTACGAAAAGTCCTACTTTCCAGAGCTGGCCTACATGTTTAAGCACGCACTTACTCACGATGTTGCTTATGGAACTTTGCTGCTCGAGCGAAGGAAGTCTCTGCACAGCCTCGTGGCCTCAGCGATCGAGGAACTGTACGAGGATCGCCTGGCTGAGCATTACGAGACCCTTGCGCACCACAATTACGAAGCCCAAGTCTGGGACAAGGCGCTGAAGTACCTGAACGAGGCGGGGAATAAGGCGACCGCAGCCTTTGCCACTCGTGAAGCGCTTGCTTTCTATGACCGGGCCCTGGAAGTGGCCGGTCGAATCGGAGAGACCGCCGCGGGTTCCGCGATCGAAATCTCAATTGCGAGAGGATTTATTAACTTCAGTTTAAGCGACCTGAGCGAGGGTCAATCCGATTTCAGGCGGGCCCGCGAGCTTGCTGTTTCCCTCGGCGATCGACTTACCGAAGGACTCGCAATCACTTACGAAGCCCTCGGCGCCTTTCTTGACCACGATATTGAGGCTGCAGAGAAGCTGTGCAAGGAAGCACTAGAGATCGGGGCCGAAGGACGTGACCAGGTTCGACTCTCGGCGCTCCTGGTGTTGGCCACCCTTCTAATAGTCGTTGGTCGCCGGACTGAGGCCACGCCCTATCGCGACGAGGCGGCCGCTTTGGTCGATCGAGTGGAGGATCACTTTGCACGCGCCACTTGGTCGATATTTGGACAGTACTGGCCATTGTGGGCCGGGAAGTTTGATCTAGCTCTAGAACATCTGACCAAGTGGCGCGATGCCGCGGAGAAAAGCGGGCAGGGCTATATGGTCGTTGCCCATTCCTGGGATATGGGCTTAGCGCTTTCCGGGCTCGGTCGCTACGAGGAGGCCCTTGAACGGCTTGCGGATGCCGAGCGACTCAGCGTGGTGATCGGTGATTCCTTGTTTCGGGCAAGAGCACTGAACACGTTCGGCTGGATTTACGCCGAGCTTCAGGATTACGAACGGGCAATTGAATTCAACCGGCAAAGCATCGAAGTCGGCACCGAGATTCCCGCCCCGGACCCCGAGGTCGAGAGCAACGCCCGGCTTAACCTGGCTGACAATCTCATTGCTCTCGGGCGATACAACGAAGCCGAGGAACATCTGAAATGGGTCGAAAAGATCTATCGCAATCCCACGCCGGCAGAGCGGTTCATGCTCTGGAGGTATTCGCAACACATGCTGCACAGTTACGGCGAACTCTGGCTTGCGCGCGGCGACGCGGACAGAGCCCTTAAGTATGCGGATGAGTGCTATGAAGCATCGACTGGCACCGAAAGCGCAAAAAACGTCGTCAAGGCTCTGCGCCTGAAAGGTCAAGCGCTTGCGGCCATGGGAAAGTTGGATGATGCTGAGGGCGCATTGACCGAGGCGGTTGAAATCGCTCGTGAAGTTGCCAACCCACCGCAGCTTTGGAAGACGCTCGTAGCGATGGGCGATCTGCGACGGGGACAAGGACGAGAAGAAGAGGCGAAGACAACTTACAGCGAGGCACTGGCGGAGATTGATCGAATCGCCTCGACCTTGAGCGACGAAAATCTGAGGAGGACCTTTGTTGAATCGGAGTTCGTTGCGGGAATCCGGGAGGCCGCTCATTGATTCTCTCCGATAGAGACATACGCGCCGAAATCGACGCTGATCGCATAGTCATCAAGCCCTACGATCGGGCAATGATTCAGCCATCCTCGATCGATGTTCGCATCGATGATCAATTTCGCGTCTTTCATAACCACCGCTACGAGATCATTGACGTGAAGAAGCAGATGGATGATTTGACGGAACTCATCCAGGTGCCAGGCGACGAAGCCTTTATCTTGCATCCTGGTGAATTTGTTTTGGGTTCGACGCAGGAGTGGGTAGAACTTCCCGATGACATCGCCGGGCGACTCGAAGGGAAGTCATCCCTGGGCAGACTGGGCCTCGTCACCCATTCCACTGCCGGATTCATCGACCCGTGTTTCACGGGGCATCTGACTTTGGAGCTGTCGAATCTCGCTAATCTGCCGATTACGTTGTATCCGGGAATGAAGATTGGGCAGATTGCATTCTTCAGACTCTCGTCGCCGGCTGAGCGTGGCTACGGGTCGACGGATTTGCGAAGCAAGTACAAGGGTCAAACTGGCCCAACCCCGTCGCGCTACTGGGAAAACTTTCGCCCGTAGATGGATATTGGGGTTTTTTTGCCCCTCGAACCTCTGACGCGGTCGGCGTCGGAAGAGTATCGGGGGGTCGTCGAGTGCGCCGAGGCTTGCGAGAGTCTTGGATATCATTCGCTTTGGATTGCATCCCGGCATTTCTCCCCCGAGTACGCGGCCGCGCCGTCGCCCCTTCTGGTCCTGGCCGCAGTCGCTGCCCGGACTAGCCGCATTGAACTGGGAACCGCAGTTGTCTCCCTTCCCTTGGAAAACCCGATTCGCTTGGCTGAGGATTTTGCGACACTCGACGCTTTGTCACGGGGGCGTGCGCATCTTGGAGTCGGAAGCGGCGACGATCCTTTAGGGTTCCGCAGCTTCGGCGTCGACTTCGAAGGTCGACAACAAACGAACTCCGACCTCCTGCCTCGTCTCATTGAATTGTTAGAGGGTGCCCCGGTTGATTCGGGAGGCTCCCCGCTTTATCCCCAAGTCACCGGAGCGCGCTCCAAGATCTACGTAGGGGCTCAGTCGGTTCGCGGTGCCGGTTTTGCGGCATCGTTGGGGTTGGGACTTTTGCAGGGGCGCTCCGAACCAAGATTTGGCGATCCTACGGAATCTCAGGCTATCGCTGCCCAAGAGTATCGGCTCGGCCATCCTCAAGGCAGGGTGGTCACCTCGCGAAACGTATGGGTTGGTCGGGCGGACGATCCAGCCTTGCTCGAAGGTCTTGACCGCCATAGCGCATATCTCGTAACACGGGGCCGCGCTTCCTTACCGGACGATCCGATCGCAGCGCGTCAAAAACTGCACATTACTTGCGGCGCTCCAGAGAATCTGGCGACTGAGATCATTCGTAGCACGAAGACAATCAATCCGGATGAGCTACTCATCACCGTCGATCCGGGAGGGCTGTCTTTGGATGATCGTCTGGCCCGGTTAGCCCAGATGGCTGCGGTGCTCGACCTATCGACTCAATAGAGTGAATATGCCGTCGGCCGTCGCTTGGTCCAGATTGTGCAGTCTCAGTTTGAGTTTAGGTACGGTCAACCTAACGGTAGTTAGTCGCATGGCCCGCTGAAGCGGACCGATATTGAGGCCGGTGTGCTGAAGGTTGGCGAGCGGAACGATCGTGGTCTTTCGTCCTAGAACGCCGGACTGCCTGAGTACGTGCATGGACGTAAATGCATGCCTGCGAGTTTTCCACGAAAGGTAGGCTGCCGCCCCACCGAGCACGAAGACGCTGGGGCCTCCCCACCAGGCCGACGGTTGAATCGCGAACCCGACTGCGGCCACGATCAGCGACAAGACCACGACATTCAGCATGGACCGCTGAAAGGCTCGACCCGGCGCGCGGTTCCAGGTCATGGAGTCAAAAGGCGTGGAGGTATCGAGCACCTGCTCGGCGACTCGATAGGCGTCCCGAAGCCGTGCGATCGGCAGGAGTGTCGCGCTCACTTCTGCTTCGGCCGACTGATTGCCTTGGCCGCGCCCCGAGCTGTATCCAGCGACTACGACCGAAAGCGAAGCAAGGCCGAAGGGGCGCCTCACGAGGTTCTGTTTCAAATTAATCGCCTGGATGCGGCTCAAGGGAATCGTCGATCGGCGTGTGCTCAGCAGGCCGCGCGTTACCAGTAGGTTGCTGCCCACGCGGCTCACTGTGAATTCCCAGTAGGTCATCACCGTCAAGATCAGAGATCCGGCAAGCGCAGCGAGCAGAACCATCGCCCCAACTACCACCACGCCAAGCCATGCAGCGCGCCCGGCGGCAACTGAGTCAAAAGCACGCTTGAAGATCTGCTCTTCAGGAAATATCTGAGTTAAGTTGGCGAATAGGAGTCCGAGAAATGCAACGCGGCCCCCGGTGACGCCAGCTAACACCAGGTCTTTCACGGCAAGTCGCGCAAGGGCGGGCGGGAGGGCGTCAGCTTCAACCAGCGCCTGCCCGGAGGCTGATCCCTGTGTGGCGATTGAACGCACCCTGTCGGCCTCAGCAGGTTTCAGAGCCACCATCTGCGCTTCGGTGGCGGAACCTCCGATGACTTCAATACGTAGTTCGACGACCCCAAAGACGCGATGCCGCAGTTTTTGAATTACATCGATTGACTGGATGCGCTCTGTAGGAATCACCCGACGCCATTTGTTGAAGATGCCCCCACCTTCAACGACGAGGGTTTGTGGGGTGACTTCATAGCGGAATCGCAGGTACTTGAAGAACGGTCCAACCACGGAGAGCCCGAACGGGATAAACAGAAGCCACACGAAGGGAAAAGTCCTCCCAAACAGGAAGGGCAACAGCGCAGTCAATAGACTGCGCGTATTGTCGACCAGCCAAATGACTATTGCCGACGGATGCAGCTTGCGTTGTTCAGACGCTGGAGTGCCCTGCGACTCTTGAGAGTTCATCGCGTAGCTCCGATGCTTCGTGCTCGTTCAATCCTGGAATGGTCCCCGCCTTCCCGGCGGCTGTGTAAACGGTCAGCTTCGCAAGTGCGAACATCCGGTCGAGCGGGCCCTGGCTCGTTTCCGAGAATTGCATTCGATCGAAGGGAATCGCCGTAATCTCAATCGATATGGCCCCTTTGGAAACAAACAGGTCCTTATCCCTTAACTCGTAACGCCACCTCCGATATCGAAGAAGCGGAAGAATTGCTGCGATTGCTCCCGAGAAGGCAGCAGGCAGGAGAGGAAGGTAACGAGGAAACGGATTCAGCAGGTCCAAGGCCACCCCGACCGCACCCGCGATCGCGAAGATCAACGTAAATATCCCGCCCGTTACCCACCATAGCGTTCGAATCTTAGGATCGAGTCGTCGGGCGGGGAGGTTCAAGGAGCCTTTTGCACGCCGACGAGAGGGAGCATCTTCGCCCCGTCGGGTATCACAACTTCCTCGAGGATCTGCGCCAGGTCTTTGACGCTAGCGCGGTCATCCGCGCCTCTTTCCTTAACGCCGTCGTCGAGCATCACATGGCAGAAGGGACATCCGACGCCAATCACGTCCACTCCAAGCGCTAGCGCCTCGTCGGTGCGGTCGATGTTCACTTTCTTGCCGATGCGCTCCTCGAGCCACATCCGGCCCCCGCCCGCGCCACAACAGAAAGTCTTCTCTGAATGACGATGCATCTCGACTACCGGCGCGCCCGCGCTTTTTAGGATCGAGCGAGGCGCCTTCACGCTTGAGTTGTGACGGGCCATGTAGCAGGGGTCGTGGTAGGCGACCGACTGCTCGAAGTCCCGCTTGATCTTTAGGCGTCCCTCCTTGATTAGGTCGGCCAAGAACTCGGTGTGATGTTTGACCTGGTAGTTGCCGCCGAACTGCGGATACTCATTCTTCAACGTGTTGAAGCAGTGGGGGCAGGCGGTAACGACCTTCTTCACTCCGAATCCATCAAGCGTTTCGATGTTTGTCTGCGCCATCGTCTGAAATAGGTGTTCCTGTCCCAGACGTCGGGCCGGGTCGCCGTTGCACTGTTCCTTTCCTCCCAAAATGGCGAAGGTAACGCCAGCCTCATTCATCAGTCGCGCGAACGAGCGAACGACCTTCTTGTTCCGGTCCTCGAAAGCGCCCGCGCAGCCGACCCAGTAGACGACCTCATACGGGCCAGCGCCGTCTTCACCCAAAACGGGGATGTCGAGCCCTTCGGTCCAATCAAGACGCGCTTGCTGCGACTGGCCCCATGGGTTGCCCGAGTTTTCAAGGTTGGTGAGAGCGGTTTGCATCTCCTTGGGGAAACGAGATTCCATCATCACGAGGTTGCGTCGCATGTCCATGATGACGTCGATGTGCTCGATGTCGACTGGACAGCTGGAGACGCAAGCGCCGCAGGTGGTGCATGACCAGATAACCTCGTCGTCGATCACGTCGGGGTTGAGCGGCTTGTCTTCGAACGTCGGCGCCCCAAGTACCGAGTCGCGTACTTCGAGCAGCTTCTTGCGAAGCTTGGCAGGAGGACCCCTGCGGATGAATCGTCGCAATCGCACGGGCAGCCAAGGGGGAAGCGGAGGACCCTCGGCGTCGCGCTTGGCTCGCAGGAGCCCCGGCCCTTGTTCAAAGAGGTGGTCCCGCAGGTCCATGATCAGCAATTTCGGTGAGAGCGGCTTGCCGGTGTTCCAGGCGGGGCAGGCCGACTGGCACCTCCCACATTCGGTGCAGGTATAGGTGTCGAGCAGCTGCTTCCATGAAAGGTCGGTGATCTTGGCCGCGCCCAAGACATCGGTCTCGCTCATCGCCTCCATGTCGATGTCGAGTTTGCGCAAGGCCCCCGGGGATCTTGATGCTGTTGACGAGAAGAAAACGTTCAAAGTTGACGTGATGATGTGAAGGTGTTTCGAGTAGCCAAGGTAGACGAGGAAGCCCAAGATGATGAGCGAGTGCCACCACAAAAAGATCGTGTTCCACGCCCTTCCGGCTTCGGCGCCCAATCGATCGAACGCCAGTGAGGCAACCGCGTTGGACGCGAAAGCGGCATTGCGCGGGTAGGGGAAGTGCCCGAGTGAGATTTCCGTTGCGCGAAGGCCAAGGATCGTCACCATGATTCCCGTTATAGCGAACAGGATGTACTCGGCTTCTTTAAGGTGCGATCCTCGAAAGCGTCCCGGCCGCTGAACGCGTCGGATGTAGAAGGCCATGGCTATCCCCACAAGCACCGCGACGACGAAAACGTCTTGCATCGCGCCGAGGGGGCCCCAACGACCGATGAAGGGAAGCGCGAAGCCCGTTACATAAACGCTACCGAAGGCCTCGACGATCGTGGTGAACAGAACGAGAAATCCCCAGTAGATCATCACGTGCATCACACCGGAAAATGACCACTGCAGGATCTTTTGCTGACCGAATGCCACCCGCAGGTCTCGCGCGATGCGCCGCCCGATGTTGTCGAAGCGGTTCTCGGGCTTGCCGAGCATGAGGTATTCGAGAAGCTGCCACGCGCGAAGTGAGAACAGCCCGAGCGACGCCAGGATGATCAACGTCATTGCGATCTTTTGCACCATGTGCTCAGGCTTCCTTACTCAAGAAAGAATTGCAGGGGATTCTAACGGTTGTTGCGGCACCTCGCCGCCCGCCCGCCGCGCCCGCGGTCCGAATTGGGGATGGCCATCACGGTTTCTCGAATACGATCTGGAAGACTCGTCGACGGTTACCGGCCACTTGTTCTGGATCTAGTTCGGCGCATGTTATTAGCTCCCGAAGCCCGACCGACTCTCCCAAGGCCTTCATCTCCTGCGGGGAATAGAGCTGCCAGTCAAAGGTATCTACGTCGCCGGTTGCGAATTGGATTTGGACCACCAGACGTCCGTCCCGGTAACGGGTTAGGTCACTGTAATCCCACCTCCCGGCTGTCCAATGCTGTCCTCCTGTGTTCGATCCCACCGCTTGGAAGTATTTGCGGTTGTAGAGATCCAGAATGATCCGGCCCGAGGGAACAACGACCTCGGCCATTTTGGCGAGCACTTCTCGATTGGTGTCTTCATCGAAATAGCCGAAGCTCTGCCACATGCATGTGACGGCGTCGAACTCCTTTTGCAAGGTATCGAGATGGCGCATGTCTGTCAGAAGATGGCCTGAGAAACCGGTCTTGCTAACTCTGGGTGTACTCATTTGGCATGAGCTTAATCATCGCATCCTGCTGCTTCCCAGTGAATTGGGGTCGAGGACTCCCAGCGAGGCCGCCTTCCTCAATGGGTTATGGCAGAACTCTCGTCTCGAACTTGACAGAAGGGGACTCAACTTTTAATATGGTGGTTCACTCAATTAAAGTGGCCGTGGGCCAATAGGAGGGACGAAATGAAAGCAGTAGGTATCGATCTGGGGACCACCAACTCAGTCGTCAGTGTTTTGGAGGGTGGGGAGGCGGTAGTCGTCCCTAACGCGGAGGGCGCACGCACTACCCCTTCCGTTGTCGCTTTTTCGAAGTCGGGGGAGATCCTTGTAGGAGAGGTCGCCAAGAGGCAGGCCATCACGAATCCCGATCGTACGGTGCGGTCTGTGAAACGTGAAATGGGGACGAATTGGACCGTCAAGGTCGACGGGAAGGCCTGGAAGCCTCAGGAGATATCCGCGCAGATTCTTCTAAAACTCAAGCGTGACGCCGAGGCGTATCTCGGCGACAAAGTTACCCAGGCGGTCATCACCGTCCCCGCCTACTTCAACGACTCGCAGCGCCAAGCAACGAAGGAGGCCGGTGAGATCGCCGGACTCGAGGTGCTGCGTCTCGTAGCAGAGCCCACGGCGGCGTCGCTGGCGTACGGCCTCGACAAGTCCGCCGAGCAGACGATTCTGGTATTCGACCTTGGCGGAGGCACGTTTGACGTCTCGATTCTTGAGATCGCAGAGGGTGTGTTCGACGTCAAGTCCACCAGCGGTGACGCGCGCCTTGGGGGCGACGATTGGGACCAGTTGGTCATCGACCATCTCTTGAAGGAAGTGAAAAACAACAACGGGATCGATCTGTCGAAGGATCGCGTTGCGCTGCAGCGACTGAAGGAAGCCGCCGAAAAGGCGAAGATCGAACTCTCGCAAGCGGCCGAGACCACCATTAATCTCCCGTTCCTGACGGCGACAGACGCCGGGCCGATCCATCTTGAGCTCAATCTGAAGCGCTCACAGCTCGAACAGATGAGCGAGGCCCTACTTGAGCGCGTCAAGGGCCCCTTCAACAGAGCTCTGACCGACTGGGGCAAGAAGATTTCTGCTCTCGACCACGTCGTGCTCGTTGGCGGATCAACCCGCATGCCGATGATCCAGGACCTCGTCAAGAAGCTCACGGGCGGCAA
This sequence comes from uncultured Actinomycetes bacterium, assembly GCA_964501265.1. Classification (GTDB taxonomy): domain Bacteria; phylum Actinomycetota; class CADDZG01; order JAHWKV01; family JAHWKV01; genus CAZCSK01. The sequence continues at coordinate 22,763 of CAZCSK010000020.1, read as the reverse complement.
GGAGCCTCACAAGGGCGTCAATCCCGATGAGGTCGTCGCCGTGGGAGCGGCTTTGCAGGCAGGCGTCCTACGGGGTGAAGTCAAAGATGTTCTTCTGCTCGATGTCACACCCTTGACGATGGGGATCGAAACCAAGGGTGGCATCTTCACAAGAATGATCGAGCGCAACACCACGATTCCAACTCGAAAGAGTGAGATCTATTCAACTGCCGACGACAATCAGCCCTCGGTTACGATCAATGTCGTTCAAGGTGAGGGGCAAATGATCAGTTCCCCTGCCGTGCGATCGCTCGGACAATTCGATCTGGTGGGGATTCCTGCGGCCCCTCGCGGGGTGCCGCAGATCGAAGTGTCATTCGATATCGACGCCAACGGCATTGTGCATGTCTCGGCCAAGGATCTTGGGACCGGCAAGGAACAAGCAATGACGATCACCGGCGGGTCCGCGCTTCCGAAGGAAGAGATCGACAAGATGATGCGCGAGGCCGAGCAGTATGCCAATGAGGATCAACTGCGCCGCGAGGCGGCCGAGGCCCGTAACATGGGCGAAAACCTCGTCTATCAAACCGAAAAGACCCTCAAGGAGCATGCAGAGGTCGTCTCCGACGAAGATCGCAAGTCCATCGAGGACGCTTTAGAAGAGTTGAAAGAGGCGCTGAAGGGCGAAGACACCGAGAAGATCAAGTCCGCCTCCGAGACGCTGAGTCAGGCCTCACACAAACTGGCCGAAGCGATCTATAGCAAGGCACAGAACTCGGGCGGCGACTCGGGCCCGGACGGCGCGACCGAGGCAGGCTCAGATGACGACGTGGTCGACGCGGAGATCGTGGAAGAGGGGGCGTGATTTTGGAGCCTCGAAAGAACCCCGAAAGCCAAATCCACATCCCCATCCACGACCGAAGAAAGTTTCGGGAAGACGATGACGGTGAGACCGTCGCTCCGGAGCCCGTCCCTGATCCGCTCGTTGAATTGCAAAAGGCCCGCGCTGATTCTGCAGTGTACTTGGATGACCTGCAGCGTCTGAAGGCCGAGTTCGACAACTATCGCAAACGCACGCTCAAGGAGCAGAGCCGCCTGATTGAAATCGCATCGGCGGGCTTGGTGTCTCGCCTCATCACCGTCCTCGACCACTTTGAATTGGCGCTGGGCGCCTCGGGAGAGTCGAAAAACTTTGAGTCGATGCTCGATGGAATACGACTTGTGTTTTCTGAGCTGACGGAAGTGTTACGAGGAGAGGGGCTTGAGCCGATCCTGGCGAAGGGCGAGAGGTTCGACCCCGAATTGCACGATGCTGCGATGTCCGATTCGGGCGACGGGTCGGGCTCGCATGTTGTAGAGGAGGTTCTGCGTTCCGGATATCGATTCAAGGGCAGGGTGATCCGCCCTGTCATGGTCAAAGTTACCGAAGAAAAGGTCGAGAGTGCGGCAGATCAAGCGGAGAATGAATGAATCAGAAGGAGTGGGTGGAGAAGGATTACTACGCCGTTCTAGGTGTCAGCAAGGGCGCGTCCCAGGCTGAAATCAAGAAGGCCTATCGCAAGCTCGCCCAAAAGCACCATCCCGATACGAATGCCGGTGATGTGAAGGCTGAGGAAAAGTTCAAAGAAATCTCTGGCGCGTATGACGTGCTGTCGGATTCGAAGAAGAGGGCCGAATACGATGGCTTCCGCCAGATGTACAAGGCTCCGGGTCCTGGGTTCTCAGGTTTTCGAGGCGGTGCTCACAACGTGAGAGTTGACGATGTCTCCGATATTTTCGGCCCGAATGTGGACGACATTTTTAGTTTCTTTGGATCCAGTCGCCAACAGACTCGAGGCGCCGACCTTGAAACCGAAGCTACGATCTCGTTTGAGGATGCCATCAACGGGTCCACCGTTTCATTGCAGGTTGCTGAGCCTGGGGCCGCCCCGCGTTCCATCAGGGTGAGGATCCCCGAGGGTGTACCCGACGGAGCGAGAATCCGGTTGGCAGGAAAGGGTGGAGCGGCCCGCGGCGGCCGAGGCGATCTCTACATAAAGGTCAAAGTCGCGCCTCATCAGGTTTTTGGCCGACACGGGCGCGACCTGACAGTTTCCGTGCCGCTAACTTTTGCAGAAGCCGCCCTGGGGGCCGAAATTGGCGTTCCGACCCTTAACGGGGGATCGGTAAAGCTCAAGGTTCCGGCAGGAACATCTTCGGGAAAGACATTTCGGATCCGAGGAAAGGGTCCGTCGATCAAGGACATAAAAGCTGACATTCTCGCGACCGTTCACGTCGTGGTTCCCAGGGCGCTCTCGAAGGAACAAAGAGATCTCATCCAAAAGCTAGCAACACTCGACGCTGCAGACGACGCGAAGGGAGAGGGAGAATGAATCAACATCCAAACGCTGCCGACCGAGCGGTCTACGTGATCAGCGTAGTGGCCGACTTGGCCGGGATGCATCCGCAGACGTTACGCATGTACGAACGGAAAGGATTGCTTGAACCCAAGCGCACGGCGGGCAATTCGCGCCGATACTCTCAATCCGACTTGGACCAATTGGTTAGGATTCAGGAACTGACGCAGGCAGGAGTCAATCTCGCCGGGGTGAGCGTAATTCTTGATTTGGAAGATAAGCTGGCGCGGGCCCAGCAACGGCTGACCGCGGCGAACCGACGCTTGGCCGAAGTACAAAAGGATCTTGCGGAGCGAAACTGGATGTCGGGCCGGGCGTTCCCCGTCCGTCTTTCCGACGTGCGTAATATTTTCGAGCGTAGATAAAGGAGCATAATTTGGCCGACGCGAAGGGAAAGTTGAGAAAGTTCGAAGCGGATCCTAAACACTCGATCCGCATGACTGCCGACCGAATACTGGTGATTAGCCCCAAGGAATTGGGCGAGCGCCGCAGCCGCGGAGGCATTGTTATCCCGGCCACCGTGGACTCGGAATCCCGCCGGGCGATGTGGGGCGAGGTCGTGGCGATTGGCCCGATGGTGCGAAGCTCCGAGGCCGGTGACCTTGTGCTCTTTTCACCCGAAGCCGCCTACGAAGTGGAGGTCCGCGGCGAGGATTACATCGTGCTACGAGAGCGTGACATCCATGCGGTCGCGTCCGAGCGGGCGGAAGGCAAGACGGGCCTTTATCTCTAGTGGACCTCGTCACCCTTGATGAGATCAAGCAAGCTGCGCGCACGCTGGAAGGTGTTGCCGTCAGGACTCCTCTTGAGCATTCGCGCGCAATTTCCGATCGTGTCGGCGGCGAGGTTTATCTGAAGTGCGAGAACTTGCAACGCACCGGATCCTTCAAGATCCGCGGCGCCTACAACCGAATCGCTCGCCTCACTGACGAAGAGCGAGCCCGGGGCGTCGTCGCGGCAAGCGCGGGCAATCACGCGCAGGGAGTGGCACTCGGTGCAACTTTGCTAAACGTCTCCTCCACCGTTTTCATGCCCGAAGGGGCGGCGCTTCCAAAGGTCGCGGCCACTGAGAAATATGGTGCAAAGGTCGTCCTGGGTGGATCCGTCTACGACGACGCATACGCAGCCGCCAAGGCCTTTGCCGACAAGACGGGCGCGGTGATGGTCCATCCCTTCGAGCATAAGGACGTGATTGCCGGTCAGGGAACGATCGCCTTGGAAATTCTCGATCAGCTACCGGACGTGGGGACAATTGTTTCGCCCATCGGCGGCGGAGGTTCGATATCGGGTATCGCAGCAGGTGCGAAGGCGCTGAAACCGGGCATCAGGATCGTGGGTGTTGAGCCTGCCGGGGCTTCGAATATGTCCCGCGCACTCGAGGCGGGACGCCCGGTCGAGTTGGATTCGATCTCCACGATCGCCGACGGTCTGGCGGCCCGCCAGGCCGGAGAAATGTGTCTGGCGCACGTGGCGAAGTTCGTCGATGAGGTCGTTGCTGTGACCGACGAGCAGATCGCAGAGGCATTGGTGTTTGTACTGGAACGGGCCAAACTTGTAGTGGAACCCTCGGGAGCTGCGGGCGTCGCAGCGGTGTTAACGGGAGTTGCCAAAATCGAGTTTCCGGTGGTCGTTCATCTTTCAGGGGGGAACATCGATCCACTGCTTTTGCTTCGTGTGATCAGGTTCGGTATGGGATCGGCGGGAAGATACTTTCTTTTCAGAACGAAAGTTCCAGACCGTCCAGGTGAGCTGCACAAGTTGCTCAGCGTTATTGCCGATGCCGGCGCGAATGTCGCGGGAGTTGAGCATCACCGTGAAGGGGCGGCGCTGGAGTATTTGGGGGAAGTGGAAGTTGGCCTGCAGGTCGAAACCAGGGGGCCCGATCACGTCGAGGCGTTGATTAAGAGTCTGAAAGAGGCGGGTTACAGTGTCGAAGGCCGGTAGGTTTCTAAAGTTTTATTTCAGGAGAGGTGGACAGATGAAAATCGAAATCGAATACTGCGTAGTCTGAGACTACACTGATCGAGCCGTCGGTCTGGCGGCGAAGTTGTTGGAACGGGGAACCGAAATCAAGGAGCTCAAAATGATTCCGTCCGGGGGCGGAACTTTTGAAGTCACCGTTAACGGCAAGCTCATCTGGTCAAAGAAGAAGACGAAAACTTTCCCGGAGAACAAACAGATTCTCGACGCTCTGCCTGCGTAGGGCACGGCTCCGGTCTGAGGCCGTCTCTGCGGTACTCCGGTCTGGGGCCGTCTCTGCGGTACTCCGGTCTGGGGCCGTCTCTGCGGCCACCTCGTTGCTTTCGTTCGCGGACTCAGGGTTCGTGGTTTCACGTGGCCGCAGAGAGACCTCTGACCTCCCCCAACCCCTAAGGCGAATCTAGACCTCCTCTAAGCCCCTAGGGCGAATCTAGTTGTTCTCCCAAGGTGCCGGGGTTTGTTGTTGGGGCTTCGCAGGTGTAGTTCTTGCAGATGTATGCGGTGGGTTGGCCGCCTGGAGAGAGTTTGCCGGTTAGCATCGGGGAGTCTATGCCGGGGGGCGAGCCTGCTATCAGGCGGTTGGGTATGTATCTGGTCCAGATGACTTCCTTGAACGCTGTTACGTCTTCGCCCACTAGGACTATCTCTTTTGCTCCCGTTAGCCAGAAGTCGAGGGCGCATAGGGAGGTTCCGCTGGCTTGTGGCGCGCGGGCCATGTAGGTGTGGGCGAGCCTCAGTGCGGTTGCTCCTTTTGTGGCCCACTCCTGGTTGTCTGTTAGGACGGCCATTCGTTGAAGTAGCAGCGAGGCGACGGCGTTTGGAGATGGAGTTGCCGACTCGACTATTTCTTTCTGGCGCAAGATTAGCCGCTCGTGGTCAGAGCCCGTCGTGAAGAAGCCGCCCTCTTCCTTATCCCAGAAGAGTTCGATCATTTGTTCGCAGAGTTTCTTGCACGCCTCGAACCATGTCGGTTCGAAAGTGACTTCCCAGAGGGTGAGAAGCCCTTCCGCAAGGAAGGCGTAGTCCTCAAGCAGCCCCAGCCCTTTGACGACCCCGTTTTTATGGGAATGATGAAGGCGCTCGTTTGATTTTGGTATGAGCATTGTCGCAGCCCTCCGCGCCGCCTCCACGAAATCCTCCCGCCCGAAGGCAGCGCCGGCTTCCGCCAGGACCGAGATTGTAAGGCCGTTCCAGGAGGTGAGCACTTTCTCATCACGGGCAGGCCGCAGTCGCGAAGAGCGCGTATGCAGCAGCCGGGTTCGCTGGTCGACAGGGACCTCATCGCCGGTTCCAGTCAGGATGTTCCACCCCTCGAAGTTGCCCTCCGGAGTTACTCCGTAATACGAGGCTGCTTCGGGTGCGATCGATACGAACTCTTGTTGAGACCAAACGTAAAACTTACCTTCAACGCCCTCGGAATCGGCATCCTCGCTCGCATAAAAGCCTCCTTCGGGGGACCGCATATCTAGCTGTAGGTAATCAAGTGTTTCTATCGCGATCCTTCGAAACAGCGGTTTTTTTGTTAGCTGCCACGCTCGCGTGTAGACGCGGGCCAACTGCGCGTTGTCGTAGAGCATTTTCTCGAAGTGCGGAACAAGCCAGGTCTCGTCTACTGAGTATCTGGCGAATCCCCCGCCCAGCTGGTCGTAGATGCCACCCATTGCCATACGCGTCAATGTGGTGTCGATCATTTCGCGCGAGCGTCCTAGGTCCAATGTTGCGGCACGCAATAGAAACTCAAGCACGGGGGCCTGCGGAAACTTGGGCGAGTCGCCGAACCCACCGTTGACCGCATCGAATGAATGGGCGAGGTGTTCAACTCCATGGGTGATCAGCGAGTTAGTCATCGGTTCACGAGAGGGAACTGGGCGGGATTGCTTATCGATCTGCTGAATCAAACTTCTTCCTTGCTCTACAACTGTGTCGCGCTTGGTGAGCCACGCGTCGTGTACTGCCTCCAAGACCTTTCTAAACGCTGGCAGACCGTGTCGGTCGTCTGGAGGAAAGTAAGTGCCGCCGTAAAACGGTGTTCCGTCGGGTGCGAGAAACATCGTCATGGGCCACCCACCATGGCCGGTCATTGCTTGGACCGCGTCCATGTAGATCGCGTCGATCTCGGGCCGCTCCTCGCGATCGACTTTTATGCAGACAAACTTTTCGTTCATTACCGCGGCGACCGCCGGGTCCTCGAAGGACTCTCGTTCCATCACATGGCACCAGTGGCAGGCGGCATAACCGATCGAAAGCAGGATCGGACGGTCCTCCTCGCGTGCGCGGGCTAATGCGTCATCGTCCCAGGCGTTCCAGTCGACCGGATTGTGAGCGTGCTGAAGAAGGTAAGGACTGGTTTCGTTGATTAACTTGTTCGGCACCTATGAGTTATGCGGTTGGTTGGAGCTTGCCTGACAGCCAGGTGGCGAGTTCGGCAGCAACTTTCTCCCACCCAGTCTCGCTGAATGTGTGATGCGACATGCTCGGGTACTCGGCGATGTCGGCGCCGTATTTCAAAGCGATCTTGCGATGCACCTTGACAGGGAGGATCACGTCGAGATGACCAGCGATTACCAAAACGGGGCACTTCACCTTGTTTGCCTCGACCTTGATCTTGCCGAGAGACATTTCCATGAGAGCGCGGCCCGAATCGGGGCATATGCGCGCGTAGAAGTCGCTTGCGTCGGGTTCGTCCACGTTGTTCAAGATGAGCTCTTTGTAATCCTCCTTGTTCGGCATGTTCGGCCTGCGCCGAATGAGGTCGCCAAGATACTTGAACTGAGCTTTCATCACCTTGAGGCTTGCAGGCACCATGAAAGGCGGGACCGGGTTCATCAAGACGAGACCCCGCAACGCTGGGCTCGCTTCGGCCACTTTTTGCGCGATGAGGCCACCCATCGATTCGCCAATCACGACATCGGGAGTGACTGCGCGAGCCACAGACATGGCGTCTTCGACGAAGTCGAAGACCGATACCGCCCCTAGGTCCGCAACGGGTTTGGAGTCGTAGTGGCCCCGCCACGTGGGTGCGTAACATTTGTAGCCACGGTCGGCGAAGTATGAGGCGAACTTCTCCCAAATCCAACCGCCGACCCATGCCCCGTGGGACAGCATCAGAGTGCCTGCTTCGCCGGCGCCTGGTGTCTCGTAAACGTCAACTGTCAACTCTGCGATCTTGATTGTGGACTTGTTGGCCACGGCTTTTCCTCCCAACAAAATAGAATGCTGCCAATGTCGATCCTAGTCGGTTTGGCTTCCCAGCCCCTCCCCCCGTTCGATCTCACCCTCGGGCAGGCGGTAGCCGCCGAGGCCGATGGGTTCGATTCCATTTGGTACTCAGACCACCTGATGGGTTGGTTCCCGAAATCCCTCTGGACCCCCGAGAACTCGTCAATCGCAACGATTTTGCCCAGTCCCCACCTCTATTTGGACCCCATCGCGGTAATGGCGGTCGTCGGTCGATCGACGCAGAAGATCCTGATAGGGACAGGCGTTACAGATCCGATTCGGCGTCCCCCCGCCGAGCTGGCTCGCACCTTCGTCACATTGTCGCAAATGACAGCGGGCAGGACCATTCTTGGAATCGGGGCTGGCGAACGCGAGAACGTGGTGCCTTACGGACTCGACTACCGCAAGCAGGTTTCTCGTCTGGAAGAGTCGCTGCATGTAATCCGAATGCTGTGGGATTCGAGCGGCCCAATCAGTTTCGAGGGGCGCTTTTTCAAACTCGACCGGGCGGTGCTTGATTTGAAGGGATTCGAGGACCGTTCTCCACCAATCTGGGTTGGCGCGCACGGACCACGGATGCTCGAGATTACGAGTAGGTATGGCGACGGATGGTATCCCTCCTACCCAATGACCCCTGCTGAGTACAAGTCCAAACTGAAAACGATTCGGGATGCGGCTGGGAGGGCAGGGAGAGATCCAAACGCCATCACCGCCGGGTATCAGATGTACGTCGTGCTCGCGCCCGACCACGAGACCTCGCACGTCATTATGAGCTCACCCCTTGCCGCAGGTATGGCGCTGGTAGCGCCGTCCTCGCAGTGGGAGAAAGCCGGATTGAAGCACCCGTTCGGCAGCGGCTTCGAGGGATTGCGGGACTACGTCCCGGAGTGGTACACGCCCCAGGAAATAGAAGAGGCCGTAGCTCAGTTCGACATCGCCGTCGTTCACGACGACGTTGTACACGGAACGGTCGACGAAGTGGTGTCGGCGATCGAGCCACTGATCGACGCAGGCTTGCAGCACGTGACCCTCTCGAACCTCGCGCCTATCGCCGGGCTGGAGCATCTCGCGTTCGCACAGGAAGCCATCCGGGAAGTCGCGCGGACTCTCCGTTCTTAGCTGGGCTCCGGTCGCAGACTCCGGTCGGAGGCCGTCTCTGCGGCCACCGCGGACGTCGCTCGGCCGGAGGTCTCCCTGCGGGCCACCGCGTGCCTGCTATGCGCGGGCTCTCGGTTGGCGGTCTCATGTGGCCCTTCGGGAGACCTCCGGCCTCCTTCCTCGGCTTTAGATCAGAGGCATTACTTCTTTCGTTAGGCGTGTTAGTTGGTCGGTAGAGGCGTCGGCGGAGATCGGCGCTACTGCGAAGTTCTTTACTCCGGCGTCGGCGAATTCTTGGAATCTTTTGGCGCAGTCTTCTGGGGAGCCGACTATCGTAAATTTCTCTAGCTTTTCGAATGGGATGTTGTAGAAGGCGCCCAACATCGAGGACGCCTGGGCTCGGGCGGTGGGGGTGTCGTCCGCTATGCAGGTCCAAACGTATATAGAAGGGTAGACGTTCGGGTCCAACTTTCTTAGTTGGTCGGCGTAGCGTTCAGGAGTCAGGAAAATTCCCATCCAGCCATCGCCGTACTTGGCCGCGCGCGCGAGCGCGGCATCGGAGCGGCCCCCGATCCAGATCGGGGGCTTCTTCACGGGCTTGGGTTGAAGGTCGACGTTTTCGATCTTCACGTGCTTGCTCTCCATCGTGAATAGGCCCTCGGCCCACAGGCCCGCAAGGGCTTCCAACATCTCGTTGGTCCTTGCCGCGCGCGTTTTCCAGTCAATTCCTACGGCTTCCCATTCTGGTGGGAACTCGCCGCCGACGCCCACGCCGACCGTCAGCCTTCCACCAGAAAGCTGGTCGATGGTAGCGAGAGTCTTCGCCACGACGACGGGGTTGCGCATCGCGAGCAGCAGCACGGCGGAGCCGATGCGAATCCGACTGGTTCGGGCGGCGAGCGCGGCCAGGATCGTCAGGCACTCGTGCATCGGGTGCCACCAAAGAATATGGTCGGGGACCCATAGATATTCGAGGGACGATTCGTCGGCAGCTTGGGAGAAGCCAAAAATCTCGTCGGCCGTTGGAACGCCGCTTGAAGTAGAGGGGGGTAGCACGATGCCAAAGGTTGGGGCCGTCACGCCCCGAAGTCTAGCGACGCCAGTTCCGAGAAGCCCGTTTCCTTCGAGGGCCCCTTACCGACTAGAATCCTTCTGTCGAACTAAGGAGGACGTATGCCTGTTGTTAAGACCATCGATCTTGTTGGGGTTTCAACCGATTCATGGCGGCACGCCGCTCAGGAGGCTCTCGCCGAGGCGGCCAAGTCCCTTCGTGGGATCGAAGCCATGGAGGTTCTTGAAACGTCGTGTAATGTAGAAAAGAACGAGATCAAGGAGTACCTGACCCACGTCAGGATCAAGTTCCGCCTAGAAAAGTCCTAAGGTCCGTTCCTCCCCGCAAGGGGTGTTAAAAGTCGAACAAAGGCGGGAGTCATGCCCGGCATTGCGCTCGTCGGGACGCAGTGGGGTGACGAAGGCAAGGGCAAAGTCACTCACCTCGTTGCCGACGAGATGGACATGGTGGTTCGATACTCCGGCGGCAACAATGCCGGACACACCGTCATAGTCGGAAACGAAACTTTCAAGCTCCACCTTCTGCCGGCCGGAGTCCTCTATCCGCACATCACGCCCGTGATTGGGCCGGGCGTTGTCGTGGATCCCCAAGTTCTCCTCGATGAGATGGATGCGCTCGGGGCACGGGGCGTCCCGACCGAGAAACTGCTGATTTCGACAAGCGCTCATCTGATCATGCCGTATCACCGCGAACTGGACCGCCTGACGGAGCGGCGACTGGGCAAGATGAAACTCGGCACAACCAAGCGCGGCATCGGCCCCGCCTACGCCGACAAGGCCTCGCGCATCGGCATACGAGTTCAGGACCTGCTTGATCCCAAGATCTTCGCGGCCAAGCTCGAAGTCAACCTGCGAGAAAAGAACCTGATGCTTACCAAGATCTACGGGCGACTTCCTATGAAGATGAACGCCATCTTGGAGGAGTACCTGGGCTTCGCCGACCGCCTTGCACGTCACATCACGGACACCGTCGCCGCAGTTCACTTTGCCCTCGATGACGGTCGCAATGTTTTGTTCGAGGGAGCCCAGGGAACTCTGCTCGACCTCGACCACGGCACGTATCCATTTGTTACGTCGTCGAATCCCGTTGCGGGAGGCGTTTGCGCCGGCGCGGGTGTCGGCCCCCATGCGATCGAACGCATCATCGGCGTGACAAAGGCCTACGTGACCCGCGTTGGCGAGGGTCCATTTCCCACGGAGGATCTGGGGCCCGACGGACTGGAGATGATCACGCGCGGCGAGGAGTTCGGAACCACAACTGGGCGTCAGAGAAGATGCGGATGGTTCGATGCGGTCATTGGCCGATATGCGGCGCGCCTCAATTCGCTCGACGAGATTTTCCTAACCAAAATCGATGTGCTCAGCGCATTCGACACGATCAAAGTGTGCGTGGCGTACGAATTCGAGGGGACGAAGTACGAGACATTCCCGCCTCATCAGACGATCTTCCACAAAGCCCAACCGATTTACGAGGAACTTCCGGGATGGTCCACCGACATCAGCGGGGTGAGGGCTTGGGATGACTTCCCGACGGCCGCACAAAACTACGTGACGAGACTGGAAGAGTTTCTAAGCGTCCCGATCGAACGAATTTCGGTCGGGCCGGAGGCCACCGAAACAGTAACTCGCGCCCGCCGGTGAAGGTCCTGGTCGTCGGCGGGGGCGGCCGAGAGCATGCCTTGGTATGGGGGCTCGAGCGAGGAAGGTCAGTCGATGAAATTCTGTGTGCTCCGGGCAATCCTGGGATCGCCGAGATTGCCGAATGCTTCGATGTCGACGCGACGGATATACCGGCAATAGTCGAACTTGCAAAGCGTACTCAGCCCGACCTTGTAGTCGTCGGCCCGGAAGCACCACTCGTCGCCGGCCTCGCCGACTCCCTTGCAGATGCCAACATTCGCGTTTTCGGCCCCCGGGCGCGCGGCGCTCTCCTTGAGGGCAGCAAGTCATATGCGAAAAAACTCATGAAAGTGAAGGGTATTCCAACGGGCAAGTCGCAAGAGTTTGAACTGGCTGCAGACGCGATCCGGTACGTGGAACAGATAGACGGCCCAGTGGTGGTAAAGGCCGACGGATTGACCGCCGGAAAGGGCGTCACAGTGTGCAACGACGCCTCCGAGGCGCGCAGGGCGATCCAGGCGGCCATTACCGAAGGCCGTTTTGGGGATGCCGGCTCGCGCATCCTGATTGAGGAGCGGATGATTGGCCCAGAACTTTCCATCCTTGCGTTCTGCGATGGCAAGTCCATCCTGCCGATGCAGGCTGCACAAGATTTCAAACGGATTCGCGACGGCAACGAGGGTCCCAACACCGGAGGTATGGGCGCTTACTCACCGGTCGCGATTTGCACTGATGAGGTCTTCGGACAGGCCATCGACCGGATTCTCGAGCCGATCGCCGCGGCCCTGCAGGACGAGGGCGAGCCCTATGTCGGCGTTATCTACGCGGGACTGATGCTTGATCCCGAAGGTCTCAAGGTAATCGAGTTCAACTGCCGCTTTGGCGATCCTGAGGCGCAAGTACTCATTCCGCGACTTGAATCTGACCTTGGGGAAGTGATGTGCGCTTGCGTCGATGGCTCCCTTTCGACGATTAATCTGGACTGGTCGGCCGACGCGGCCGTCTGCGTTGTGCTTGCGTCGGGGGGGTATCCCGATGCCCCAGTTACGATGGGGCTGCCGATTCACGGCCTTGAGGCCGCCAGTGCACCGGGCGGACAAGTCTTTCACTCCGGTACGGCCAGGTTGGATGGGCAACTCGTTACGGCCGGAGGGCGTGTACTTGCGGTGACTGCCACGGGCAAGGATGCGAGAATGGCTAGAAAGCATGCTTACGGGGCGGTGGAGCAGATCTCGTTTGAAGGGATGCAATTCCGGTCCGACATTGCCGCAGAGAACTAGGGAGAAAGATGGAAGACGAAATTACGAGCGCACCACCGGTGGTTGGGATTTTGATGGGGTCGGCCTCCGATCATCCCAAGATGCAGGAGGCGGAGTTCATCCTGGAACGATTCGGCGTACCTTACGAGTCAAACGTACTCAGCGCACATCGCCAGCCCGATCAAGTCAACGAGTACGCGAAACTTGCGGAGGATCGAGGGCTGCGGGTGATCATCGCGGCCGCGGGCAGAGCGGCGCATTTGGCCGGAGTTCTCGCCGCAGGCACGATCCTTCCGGTGATTGGAGTGCCGATCTTCGGAGGGCATCTTGGAGGAAACGATGCGCTGTATTCGACGGTGCAGATGCCTTCCGGTGTTCCGGTTGCGACGGTGGGGATCGACCAAGCCGCCAACGCGGCGATCCTGGCAGTGCAAATTCTTTCCGTCAGCGATCCCGGGCTTAAGGATCAGTTAAGAACTTTCAAGAAAGAACTGGCGCAGGGGCTCAAGATTTGATCGATCGTTACACGCGTCCCGAAATGGCGGCGGTTTTGAGCGAGGAAACTAAGCTCACGCACTGGCTCGCAATCGAGATTCTTGCGGTCGAGGCCCGCGTTCACCTTGGGGATGTGCCTCAAGCAGACCTTGACGAGATAAGGGCAAAGGCGACCTTCGACATCGAGCGTATCGCCGACCTCGAACGCAAGACTCAACACGACGTCGCCGCATTTATCGACAACATTTCGGAGAACGTTGGTCCCGCGTCGCGCCACATCCATTATGGGATGACCTCATCCGATGTACTCGACACCGCGCTCAGTCTGCAATTGCGCGATGCGGCGGATCTTCTGATGACCGGGTTGGATGGGCTGATAGAGGTCCTTGTGCGTCGCGCCCGTGAACATGCCAGCACCGTTTGCGTAGGCCGTACTCACGGGATTCACGCTGAGCCGACGACCTTCGGTTTGAAGATCGCCGGGTGGGCCTGGGAACTGTACCGGGGAAGGCAGCGGCTGCTTCTGGCCAAGCAAGAGGTGAGCGTGGGCAAACTCTCCGGAGTTGTGGGTACCTACAGCCAGCTGTCTCCCGAAATCGAATCGTACGTTTGTGAACAGCTCGGGCTTGTCCCCGACCCGTCTTCCACTCAGGTGATTGCCAGGGACCGGCACGCTGCGTACGGCGCCCGGCTCGCTCTGCTCGCCTCGAGCATCGAGCGCATCGCAACCGAGATACGACATCTGGCGCGCACCGAAGTCGGCGAAGTCCAAGAGCCTTTTACCGAAGGCGAGCAGAAGGGGTCTTCTGCCATGCCCCACAAGCGCAATCCCTGGCGCTCGGAGCGGCTGTGCGGCCTCGCCCGCATTGTCCGTGCCGGCGTAATCCCAGCGATGGAGAACATTTCCCTCTGGCACGAGCGGGATATCTCCCATTCGTCGGTAGAAAGGGTTCTGCTTCCCGACGCGTGCTTTGCCCTGGACTTCATGATCGCCGAATGTACCGACATCGTAAGCAATCTCATCGTCGACGCCAAACGCATGGAAGAAAACATGGGCTTGTCGTATGGTCTGCTCTTTTCTCAGAACGTTCTGCTCAAGTTGATAGACGCGGGCTGCACTCGCGACAAGGCCTATCGCATAGTTCAGGAGTCATCGACGCATGCTTGGAATGGCCGCACCCATCTGCAGGAGGTTTTGAAGGGCAATGCCGAGATCAAGTCGCGACTGACCGGGGACGAAATCGACGCTTGCTTCAGGGTGGCTCGGTATGTGAGACACGCTCAGGAAATCGTCGATCGCCTGGAAAAGATTTGAGCGAGGGCGCCGTTACGAAACTCGACCTTCCGCTCGTTCGGGTGGCTTCAGGCAAGGTTAGGGAGGTCTTTGAACTCGACCGCGACCGTCTCCTGTTCGTCGCCACAGACCGCATCTCTGCCTTTGATGTTGTGATGAACCAGGGCATCCCCGACAAGGGCAGAGTGCTGACTAGCATGAGTCATTTCTGGTTCGACCTCATCAAAGATGTCTGCCCGAATCACCTCGTGACGGCCGCCGAGGAGGACTTGCCGGATGCCATCGCCGGTCGCCAGGAACTAGAGGGCAGGTTCATGATCGTGCGCAAGCTATCGATGCTTCCGATCGAGTTTGTCGTGCGCGGATATCTGGCCGGTTCCGCCTACAAAGAGTATCTGGGACAAGGTTCGGTTTGCGGCATCGGATTGCCCGCCGGTCTGGCCGAGAGCGCGAAACTGCCCGAGCCGATCTTTACACCCGCGAAAAAGGCGACCACGGGACACGACATCAATATTTCCGAGGACATGGCCGCCGACGCTCTGGGGGCCGGCGTGTTGAAAACGGCTAAAGGGTTCGCATTGGACCTCTATTCGCTGGCGGCTTCCTATGCCGAAGGGCGGGGCATCATCCTGGCGGACACAAAGTTTGAATTCGGTCTCAACGGGGATCAAGTGACGGTTGCGGATGAGGTCCTGACGCCGGATTCTTCTCGCTTTTGGCCGGCAGATGAGTGGATGCCCGGTAAGGCGCCGCCATCGTTCGACAAGCAGTACTTGCGCGACTGGCTGAGGTCCGTTGATTGGAACAGGGAGCCACCTCCTCCTGATCTCCCCGACGAAGTGATTGAAAACACCCGGGCGCGCTACGTTGAGGCGCACGAAAGATTGATTGGCAAGTTTGCGTGACAAAGGAGGATGAAGCATGGCGGATCTTGTAATAGTGACGAGGGGCGGCCTGGTCAAACGCACCGACGTAAAGGAATACAAAACCCATCATCGCGCAACCGGGGGAGTCCTGGCGGTGCGCCTTCGCAAGGGCGACGAGGTCGCAGGAATGGTTGAGATCGAGAGAGCGGCTCAGACTGTAATGGTCGTCACAAACAAAGGTACGGCTCTGCGTTTCAAGGCTGGAGAGATTCCCCGCACCGGTCGCCGCACGCAGGGCGTAATTGCCTTGAAGGTCAAGAAAGGCGAGCAAATTGTGTTGGTGACGGCCCTTTGAGGTATTCGGCGGCGATCAACGTGATGCCCCGTTCAGAGATTTCGGATCCCCAGGGGCAAACCATCGAACACGCGCTTCCCGGATTGGGGTTCGAAGAGATGACGTCGGTGCGTGTCGGCAAGCGGATAACTCTGGTCCTGGAGGCCCCCGATCTGAGCGCCGCCGAAGCTCTTCTTACGAAGGCCTGCGAAACTTTTCTTACGAACCCGATCATCGAGGAATTCGAAATTCAAGTCGGGGGGTTCGGGGGGGTAGCAGCCCCCATACGTACGGAACCGCGCGCGCCAGGAGCTGCGAACCCCCCGAAGTCAAAGTGATAGCGGTCGTCGTTTTTCCTGGCTCCAATTGTGAGCAGGATGTGGCGCATGCTCTCGGATTGCTGGGGGCGGAGTCGCGTTTTGTTTGGCATCTCGACACAGACCTTTCCGGGTTCGACGCAGCGGTGCTCCCAGGTGGTTTTGCTTACGGCGATTACCTCCGTACCGGAGCCATCGCCGCGTTCTCCCCGGTGATGGCATCGGTCAAACAGATGGCGGCCGAGGGCAAGCCTGTGATCGGGATCTGCAACGGTTTCCAGATCCTCTGCGAGTCGGGGTTGCTTCCAGGAGTCCTTCGGCGAAACAGTGGGCTCAAATTCCGATGTATGCCTGTCAACATACGAATCGAGACTGCCAATTCGGCATTCACTTCGTTGGGATCGGTTGGCCAAGTTCTCGAAATTCCTATCAACCACTTCGAAGGCGCTTATTACTGTTCACCTCAAACTCTGGCGGAACTCGAGGCGAGCGATCGCGTCGCGCTGCGCTACTGCGATGGGCAAGGCAACGTAACGCAAGAGGCCAATCCCAATGGGGCCCTGGGCAGCATCGCTGGAGTCTTAAGCCTTGAACGCAACGTTCTTGGAATGATGCCGCACCCCGAACGGGCCGCCGACCCTGAACTCGGTGGGACCGACGGCCGATTGATCCTCGAGTCGATCACCGCGGCGTTGTCGGCCGCAGCGGCCTCGGTTTGAGCACCCAAGAATTAGATCAAGAGTTGCATCTTCGGCTGGGGTTGACCGACGACGAATACGATCGCATCGTGGAGATTCTCGGACGGATCCCCAATCGCGCGGAGCTCGCGATGTACTCGGTGATGTGGTCGGAGCATTGCTCCTACAAGTCCAGCAGTTTGCACTTGAAGAATCTGCCATCCGATGGGCCCCACGTATTGGTCGGCCCCGGAGAGGGGGCGGGTGTCATCGAGGTTGGCGGCGTCGCCGTCGCCATGAGGCTCGAGTCACACAACCATCCCTCCTTCGTCGAGCCAGTTCAAGGGGCCGCCACCGGAATTGGAGGAGTGGTGCGAGATGTACTTTCAATGGGGGCACGCCCTATTGCCCTTCTGGATCCCCTGCGTTTCGGCCCCCTGGTGTCCGAAGGCGATGTCGATGACGCCACCGCTGCGCGCAACCGGTTTCTTGCGGCCGGCGTCGTTTCGGGAATTTCCTCTTATGGCAACTGCATCGGCGTACCTACCGTAGGCGGCGAGATCAAATTCGAAGACTGCTATTCGGGAAATCCTCTGGTCAATGTGATGTGCATCGGTGTTGCCCCCAAGGGTCGTCTGATGCTTGCCCGTGCTCACGGGCCTGGCAACAAAGTCTTACTGCTGGGATCCAAGACGGGGCGCGATGGGATCGGCGGCGTTTCAGTGTTGGCTTCGGCGACGCTTGAGGAAGGGGCGATGGAAAAACGCCCAAGCGTTCAGGTGGGCGATCCTTTCACCGAGAAGTTGTTGATCGAGGCGTGTCTGGCCTTGATTGATAAGGGCCTAGTTGTGGGCGTGCAGGACCTGGGGGGTGCGGGCCTTTGTTGCGCGACTTCCGAGTCGGCGGCGAATGCCGGAACCGGAATGCGTATCGATCTCGACCGAGTCCCGCTTCGCGAACCCGGTTTGGAACCGTTCGAGATATTGACTTCCGAATCACAGGAACGGATGCTCCTCATCGTCAAACCCCGAGATGTCGACGAGGCTCTGGCCGAGTGCTTGCGCCTCGGGGCCGGGGCCGCTGTCATCGGCGAGGTGACATCGACCGGACGTTTGCAGGTTTTCGAGGGGACGGAGCTTGTCGCCGACGTTCCGGCCGCGTCGCTTGGCGACGGTCCCGTTTACGATCGGCCGGCGAAACGTCCAGACTGGCTGGATGCGTTGCAAACCGAAGAGATTCCGGAACTGGGGGATGCGGAGCTGCCTACCGCGATCCTAAAGGTACTTTCGTCGCCGAACATCGCGTCGAAACGATGGGTGTTCGAACAATACGACCACCAAGTGATGCTGAACACCGTGGTGAAACCCGGCGCCGACGCGGCGTTGTTGCGTCTGCCCGGCTCGAACTCGAAAATTGCAGTCACCACCGACGGTAACGGCCGGTATTGCCAGCTGGACCCCTATGTTGGGGCCGGGCACTCCGTGGCGGAGGCCTATCGCAACATCTGCACCACAGGCGCCGAACCCGTCGCGATCACAAACTGCCTGAACTTTGGCAATCCCGAGCGCCCGGAGGTGATGTGGCAATTCAAGGAAGCCGTTCGGGGCATGGGTGACGCTTGCCGCTCGCTCAATGTTCCGGTAACGGGCGGCAACGTTTCCTTTTACAACGAGTCAGGTTCGACGGGGATCTTCCCAACGCCCATTGTAGGTATGGTCGGAATACTGCCATCCGGGGTCTCACCTCCCCCGCTGGGCTTTCGCCGTGAGGGCGATGTGATCCTGCTCGTCGGGACTACCGATAAGGAACTGGGCGGAAGCGAGTATGCGCGGACCCTGCTCGGCAAGGTCGCTGGGAAACCCCCTGCACTGGATCTTGAGCGAGAGGCCGCGACGGGAGGCGTGATACGCAAGGCGATCGCCGAGGGTCTATTGACGAGCGTCCACGACCTTTCCGAAGGTGGTCTCGCGGTGGCTCTTGCCGAGGCATGCATCGAAGGAGGATTCGGGGCAACGATCGATCTCCCGGAGGGGCAAACCGCCTGCGCATGGTTTTTCTCGGAGACCTCCTCTCGCTACTTGGTCTCGATTAGAGAGCAAGACCTTCACCGGCTCCAGGCCCTAATCGATGCCGCTGGGGTCGCATGTTTCACGTTGGGACGCGTGGGTGGATCGTCGTTGGACATGGGCTCCATCGTGCAGATTCCACTCGCGGATCTAAAGGATTTACACGAACGGTCCTTCGCTGCAGCGATTGATCCGTTGGTCGGCTAAGGTAGAGGTACAGATGCTCGGGGCCGACGATCACATCCAGGATAAGTGCGGCGTTGTCGGGATTTACGCCCCCGACGAGGATGTGTCGCGACTTGCCTTCTTCGCTCTGCTGGCACTTCAGCACCGCGGCCAAGAGTCGGCGGGAATCGCCGTCTCCGATGGGACAGATATCGTCGTCTACAAAGAAATGGGACTCGTGGCCCAGGTGTTCCGAGACGAAGCCACCCTGAGTTCTCTCACGGGCGATCTCTCGGTGGGGCACGTCCGTTACTCAACGACAGGTTCCTCGCATTGGGACAATGCTCAGCCCATCCACCGCGATTCAGGGAAGCTTCAGATAGCACTGGCCCACAACGGAAATCTCGTGAACACGATGGACCTGGCGAAGAACCTGGACCTAAATCAGGCCCGCCGGGCCCGCCAAACTTCAACTGACTCTGAGTTGATCGCAGAACTGATCGCCAGAAGCGGGAAGGAGTCCGTTGAGGAGGCAATCTTGGAAACGCTGCCAAAACTCGTCGGCGCATTTACTCTTGTAATGGCGGATGAGCAGACCGTTTTCGGCACTCGCGATCCCCTCGGGTTGCGCCCCCTGGCCCTTGGCCGACTTGATTCAGGTGGCTACGTGATGGCTTCGGAGACTTGCGCCCTCGACGCCATCGGCGCCACGTTTATTCGCGAGATCGAGCCCGGTGAAATGGTCGCCATCGATCGCAATGGATTACGGTCTCACCGTTATGCGGAAGCCACTCCAAAACTGTGCATCTTCGAGTTTGTCTATTTCGCTCGGCCAGATTCAAATCTCTACGGGAAAAGCGTGCAACAAACACGCTATCAAATGGGGATGCGCCTTGCCCTGGAGGCCCCGGCCGAAGGCGATCTGGTCATGCCAATTCCCGACTCGGGCCGCGGTGCGGCGGCAGGTTTTGCGCAGACGTCTGGAATTCCCTACGGCGACGGATTTGTGAAGAACTCTTACGTGGGCCGCACCTTTATTCAACCCTCCCAGGAGATCCGCGAACAGGGCGTAGGTGCGAAACTCAATCCGATCGCGCACATGATCGAGGGCAAGAGGTTGGTTGTCGTGGACGATTCGATCGTCCGCGGTATTACAATCCGCCGGATCGTCAAGATGCTTCGAAAAGCTGGCGCCCGCGAGGTCCATCTGCGCATTTCCTCACCGCCAATTCGCTGGCCCTGTTTCTATGGGATCGACACGGCAAACCGGGACGAATTAATCGCATCCTCGATGTCAGTGGACGAGATCCGAGATCATATCGGGGCGGACTCTTTGGCCTACCTGTCGCTGGATGGAATGATCGACGCGACCGAAGTCGACGAGCAGCAGTTCTGTCACGCGTGTTTTTCTTCGGAGTATCCAATCCCTATCCCCGATGAGGTAAAGATAACTAAGAAGATGCTCGAGCAGACGATTTGAAGCCGTTGGACCCCAAGTCCAAGCCCACGACTTACGCGGATGCCGGTGTTGACATCGGCGCGGGTGAACGCGTCGTGGAGATGTTTAGGGAGTCTGTCCGTTCAACATTTAGACCGGAGGTCGTCGGCGACATCGGGGGCTTCGGAGGGGCCTTCGCGTTCGATCAATCGCGGTACCGCGACCCCCTTCTTGTCTCGGGAACCGACGGCGCAGGAACCAAAGTGATCGTCGCGCAGCTTGCCGGAATCCACGACACCGTCGGCATCGATCTGGTGGCGATGTCCGTAAACGACGTGGCGGCGCATGGCGCGGAGCCCTTGTTTTTCCTCGATTACATAGTGATCGACAAACTAGTCCCGCATGTGGTCGACGAGATTGTTCGGGGAGTGGCCGCAGGATGCCGCGACGCCGGTTGCGCGCTCATTGGCGGAGAGGTGGCCGAGCATCCCGGGCACTTGCATCCGGGCTCATACGATCTTGCCGGATTTTGCGTCGGGGTTGTCGAGCGATCGGAACTGCTCACAGGCAAGTCCATTGCAGTCGGGGACATGATAATCGGAATGGCTTCGTCGGGTCTTCACTCCAACGGTTTTTCGTTGGTTCGCAAAGTCTTGCTCCACGACATGAAGCTCGAACTCGATTATCGCCCGATCGGTTTTGACCGCACGCTTGCAGAGGAGTTGCTCAAGCCAACGATCATCTATTCAGGGGTCATGTCAGCACTCCACCGGGAGGGACTCGTGAAAGGGTTTGCCCACATTACGCAGGGCGGTCTGCCCGGCAACCTGCCAAGGATTCTTCCGGAAGGAACCAGGGTCGTTATCGAGGCGTCCACATGGGAGGCACCTGCCATATTCGAGCTGATCTCGTCGCTCGGACAAGTTCCCCGTGAGGAGATGTTCCGAACGTTCAACATGGGAATCGGGATGGCGGCCGTGGTCTCTCCGAAGCATTCCAACCACGCGTTGGACGTGATCCGTTCGCGTGGATTTCAGGCATTTGAAATTGGCGCAGTTGAATCCCATGACTCCGATAATGACGAACCTCGAGTGAGGATTGGATGAGCGACTCAGTCCTCGTCGACCGAAGCGACGAGGTTATGTGGATAAGGCTCAACCGCCCCGAAGTCTTTAACGCTTTCGACGAGCAGATGGGACTTGACTTCGTGGAGGCACTGGAAGGCGCCGCGGATCCTGCGTCGCGGTGTGTCGTAATCACGGGAGTTGGGAAGGCCTTTTGCGCGGGCGAGGATCTTCGTGCGCTCGGCAAGGATTACGCATCAGGTGGAGTCCCCGATCTCGGGGGGATCCTGCGGCGCCGCTACAATCCAGCGATCGAGGCGATTCAGAATTTGCGAAAGCCGGTCGTCGCGGCGATAAACGGGGTAGCGGCTGGTGCCGGAGTTTCGTTGGCGCTGGCATGTGACATAAGAGTGATGGCGGCGGAGGCGTCTCTTGTCGTGGCTTTTAGCAAGGTCGGCCTGGTCCCCGATTCAGGGGGAACCTGGCTCCTGCCTCGATACCTTGGTGTGGGCCGGGCTTTTGAGATGGCCATCTCGACGGATCCGATTTCGGCTTCAGGGGCAGCGGAGCTGGGTCTTGTCAACGAAGTGGTTGATGGGGCGGAACTTGAGACAAGGGTTGCGGATCTCGCGGCAACGCTTGCAGCTGGGCCGACTGTGGCGTTGGCAGAGATTAAGCGTCTGATCTGGTCGGCATCAGGAGTCGATTTGAAAGAGCACCTGGAGGCGGAAGCGGTCGCGCAAGCCGTCGCGGGAGCCACCGCCGACCACATCGAGGGTGTCGCAGCATTCAGCGAAAAACGCCCGCCGAAGTTCAAAGGAGTCTGATCCGTGGAGCCCCCTTTTTCCGATGCCTTTCGACTTATCGATGAGGAAGGCAACTTCGACGAGGCCGCCGGTTCGGGTCTGGATCTGAAGAAGGAAGACTTTCTCGAACTTTACCGACTCATGACGCTCGCTCGGCGTGTCGACACGGAGGCCACCGCCCTTCAGCGTCAAGGGGAGCTTGCCGTTTATCCGCCACTAATTGGTCAGGAGGCGGCACAGATCGGGAGCGCCTTTGCTCTCGGGGAATCTGACTTCGTTTTTCCTTCGTACCGAGAACTTGGGGTTGCGCTGGCGCGGGGCATAGATCTTGTCGAGTACCTCCACTTCTACAGAGGAACTTGGCACGGCGGGACTTACGATCCGCTCAAGAGCCGTTTTGGGATGGTGGCGGTGCCCATCGCAAGCCAGATCCCTCATGCGGTCGGGTATGCCTTGGGGGCGAAGTTGGACTCGAAGCCCATTGTCGTCATGGTCTATTTCGGCGACGGTGCAACTTCGCAGGGAGACTTTCACGAGGGATGCAACTTTGCATCCGTTTTCGATGTTCCCGTGGTCCTTTTCTGTCAGAACAACGGGTGGGCCATTTCCGTTCCGGTCG
>CAZCSK010000019.1:0-41386 GCA_964501265.1 uncultured Actinomycetes bacterium | reverse complement strand
CGGGGCAGACGGACGGGTTCTTTCGACCGGGTGGTTCGCCTCCCGGAGGAGGATCTAGGAGGCTGCCAGCCCGGAGTGTTCCGGGAGGACTCACGCCCAACCCGGGGATCTATCTCATGATCCTCGTCACGGCGATCCACAGGACGACGAAGAGGAGGATGAGGAAGCCCAACACCCGCAGATCGGTCAACCATTCGGCACCGCAATGCAACTCCTCCGGGGTTTGACAGGTCATGAGCCCTGTCGGATGAGTTGGATGACCTCGAAGATGACCAGGGCGGCGCCGCCTATCCAGGCCGGTTTCGGCAGATGGGGTTTCCGGCCGCCGTTGGTTTGGACTTGGATGGCGTCAACCTGTGTTTTGACGGCGGCAACGTCGACTTTGACCTGGTCGAGCTGGCCGAGGAGGCCTTTCTCTTTCTTGCGGATCGGCCGGGCCATCCAGTCGGCCTCTTCGGGCCCGTCGACCAGGTCGACCAGCTGGCCTTTCAAACCATCGAGGGAGTCGGCGATGAGGGCCGCCACCCCCGAGTGGGGGACACGCGCGTGCTCGGTGATCGCCTCGTGGACGATGGCAGCGACAACGTCGGGGGTCCGTTCGACTTCGAGCTTGACCAATTCGAGGGTTTCGGCCAGGTTCTCGTTGGTGATGCGTTCATGTGGGCCGACCATCTGTCAGCCGTCCTCCCGGCTGTACTCGACGAACAGCAGGATCGTGTAAGGGTCGAGCTGACCGCGGACCACACCCGGCCGGTTGACCTGCTTGGTAGCCGGGTCGACCAGCCCCGCCGCCTCCTGGTAGAAGGCGACCATCGCTTCCATCTCCGGGCTGAACCAGGTGCCCGGCTCGAGCGGTTTGATCCCGTATGTCTCTTCCCAACCCTGCTTGGCGTGGACGACGTTGAGAGCCTTCTTCCACAAGGCAACGTCAGGGCCGACGTCGCCAAGTTTCACGATCGGTGCCATGTCATCCTCCTCAAATCGTTCACGGATCCGGGCTCGGAACTGGTTCATGTCGATACCGACCGGGTCGATCTTCCGACCCTTCGGCGTTGCGTACTCCCGATGGCCGGCGACATCGGATTCGTCGGCCCCGATGTAGTCGCAGATGGCAGCGGTGGACCGTTCCATGACGTCGATCTGGGGGTTGGGCCACGGTTCGCCGGTGCCCTCGTTGGCGCCTTCGAGACCGAACAGGACCCGTGCTCCCGACAGGCCGTTCCATTTGCCGATACCGGCGTGATTGGCGATACCCGAGGCGACCACGTAGATGATCCCGGTCCGATCGGGTACGAGCTGAGCGAGGGGGCCGGCCAGGTCGACCCTGCCCCTAACGATCAGGGCCAGGAGGCCGACGATCGACAGCTTCCGTGAGGTGGCCGTGTGATGTTCGAGGACCCCGGCCGGGCGGAACGGGAAGAACTTGGAGTCTTTGCCCCTGGTCTCCCAACCCTCCACCGTCCGGACCCGGCAGCCCGCATCGGTGAGGATGTCAGGCAGATACAGGGCTCGGGCCATTAGAGGTCTGGGTCGACCTTGATGTAGTTCGACACTTCCAGCGGGGCGAGCTGGCGGGCCTTCAGCATCTTGGTGATCTCGGCCACGACGGACGAAATGCCGGCAATACCGATAGCAGCGTTAGCCCGACCGGTCCAGTTGGCGAACTCGCCCACGTCTGGGACGTAGGTGGCGCCATAGCCGAAGAGGAAGGCAATGACGTTTATCGCAGTGGCGTCGCCGGCCTTCCAGTACCGCCTCACTACATCGACGAGCAGTTTGACGGCGATCGCGACGAGCGCGATCGCGGTGAGTCCAATTTCCATGGGTTCTCCTTGGTCGATCCGTCGAGGTTCGACGGAAAGTTCTAGCCCGAAGCGTGAACGGCGACGTTGAGGACGGTGCCGATCGTTTCGACTACCGGACGCCAATACCGGCAGGACGGGTTCGGCTCACCATCGTCGACCTGATCCCACACGTCGAGCGCCTGCCAACCATCGGGGGTCGCTGAGAAGGCGCGGGGGCAGACATGGCCGTCGTCCCGCTGCGTCCCATACACACAGAGCAAACCCTGATGGGCGGGGATACCGTCAGGGAACCACACGTCGTCCTGAGTGACGACTACCGACTCGTCCCAACCTTCATCAAGAGCGGCGAGTCGTAACCGCCGGTTGCTGTCGAGGATCGACCCTTCAGTCCCGGCGAAACGGACTGGGGCGACGTTGCGGTTCTCCCAGTATTGGCGGATCGTCCGCCACCTGTTCTGGTCGACGTTGACGACGATCAACATCCGACGGTTCCCGGTATCGCCGCCTGGACTACCAGCCGGCCGTAAGACTCGCCGCCCCGATATTCCCAGTCGACATATTTGGTCAGGTCGATCACGTCGGCCGAGGTCGGACCACCGATCGACGGGAGGTAGTAGACACCCATGCCTTTGGTCAGCGGCCAGGTCCCCTCGATCACCCGGGCTTTGATCGGCCAGATGACCGAACCGCGGAAATGGACTTCGTTGGCGAAGTCGACGAAGCCGTCCTGGGGGGAGTAGATGTAGATGTAGTCGCCGACGTTGAAAGTGCCGGCGGACAGCTCCCACTGTTCAGTGTCGATCTCCGCTTCGACTACGAAACCCCGGTCGGCGATTTCGTTTAGGAGGAACTGGGTGGTGCCGGCGGCGTCGATCCCGGCTGGTAGGGAATCGAAGACGACGGTCCGGTTGAGGGTGGACCCGTGGATGTCCCGATATGGGAAGGTGAGGATTTCCGAGTCGGTCAAAGTCCCCGCGGTACGGTTGACCAGCCAGGCGGTGAACGCCATCTCGGAGGCGTCTTTGCGGGTGAGCATCCGGTTGGCGTGAACCCCGACGTAGGAAGGGTCCGAACCCCAGCCGTATCGGACTGCTACCACAGTGGGAGTGACTTTGAAAACGTTGCCCAAAGTCTTCTGACAGACGTCCAAAGTGCCGTTCGGATTGATCCGAGCATGGAGGTTGGCAGCTTGCAGATAGGTTCTTATAGCGGTGGCAGGCATCTCGAACTTGTGGGCGGCGGTCACCGTGTAAGCCGTGGCGGAAGTGTCGGTGATCGTGCCCTCGTCGATCCCACTAACAGCCAGGAGTCCGGTGACATCGTCGAGGACCACACTGGGAGCGGCAGCAGCGAAATTGAACGCCGCCGGGTAGGCAGGACCGACACCGGCAGTGTCGCCGAGATGCCAGGCCATCCCCGCCCCCCGGATGTGATGCTCCTCCATCGACCGTTCCGGTTCGAGGACCACCCCGCCGTAACGGGCCGACACCAAAAGGTCGGCCAGGGCGACCTCGTTGGGATGTTTGAAATGTTGGGGCAGGACGAAGATGTGACCGAACTCGGCAACCAGCTCGAGGGCGTCGTAAAAGTTGACAGTGTCCGGGTCGAGGGGGATGTCGAAGGAACCGATGTCGGTCATCACGTCCGAAAAACGTTCGGTGATCATCCCCTGACCGCCCGCTGCTCCTCTTCTAGCCGCGCGAAGCCTTGCAAGATGAGCGGCCCGGCCAGGTCGTTCGCCGCCGCGGCGGAACCGTTGATCTCGTAGCCGAGGAGACCCCAGAACTCGCGGACCGAAGCGAAGGTCAGCCCACCGTTAACCGTGTCGGCGGTGTGGGCTAGGGGGGTGGCCATCATGTACCTGTTGCCGGAGGCGTCGTTGGCGGTGGCGCTGATCCCCGCCGCGGCTAAAGCTCCGGTAGGGGTGACTGCGGTGGCCGCCTCGTTGGTGTTGGGAGCGATCTTGAATTGGGTGGCGGCTCCGGTCCATTTCATATGCCAGGCGACGAACGGGAACCCGCGTCGCATGTGGATGTCGAGTTCGTACCGGTGGGTTGAAGCCGGCGCTTCCTCGGCGTCGCGGATCAGTTTGATGACCGTCTTCTCCGGGGTGTAATGCTCGACAGTCATGAAATGCCACAGGTCGAGGGTGTCGTTGGTGGTCGACGGTTCGAAGATGAACCTGAACGCTTTCGCCGTGTCCCAGACGGTGCCGTCGAAACAGGCGATCTCGACCCGGCCGTTGCTCACCTCGGAAGTCACCCCAGGGGTGACTCGGATGAGACCGTTGGACAGCATCCAGTCGGGTACATCGTGTGGGACGTCGAGCCCTGTTCGGACCCGGCCGTCGACGGTGAGGGCGCAGCCGCCCTTGTAGTAGTCGGCGGGTGCGACCCGCCATTTCGGGTCGACGGTGTTATCCATCCCGAGGATGACTTGGATGATCCCGTCGGCGGTGACCCGGGAATGCGCGGTCGGTGAGGTGGAGCCGTGGTCGAGGCCGAGAGCGCCGACCGCCGGGGCGTGGGTGTAGCGAACTTCCGAGTCGATCAGGCCGTGAACGTTGGCGAGGAGGTTCCCGGTGAGGAGCGATTGGAACTCGGTTTGGGAGAGACCGCCGATGCGGACCAGTTGTACGGAGAAGTCGAGCAGACCGCCGTCGTTGAAGGCATAGTCGGAGGCGTCGATGTCGGCGTCGGATTGGACGTAGAAGCCGTCCCAGACGGGGTTGTGGGAAAAGATGAGTGGGACTACCTGACCGACCTGATTGTCCAGCTCGGTTTGTAGTGCCAGGGTTTCCGCCAGGGTGGTCGAAGCTAGTTCACCGGCGATGGTGACAACCCGGTTACCTGGCCGGCTGTTGACTCTGAAGGTGCGGGGGGTGGCCAATTCGACGTCGAGGCCGACCCGGCCGATTTGGAGGACGGCCACTAGTTGAACTTCTCCCGGGCGGCCCGGTCAAGTTGACGTTGGGTCTGGGTCAGGTTTCGACGCTGAGAATCGGCGCCGTCGTTAACTGTGAAGTTGTTGAAGTTGTTGACGACGTTGAGACGGGTGATCTCCACACCTCCACCCGCCCCGCCGCCACGTCCGCGGTCTTGGGCCCGGACAACTTCCTCCCCGCCATGCACAACGGCCAGTTGGCGTTTACCGCGCGGTCCTGGCACTACGCCGCCAGAGGCGAAGTCCATCCCTGCCGGTATCCCTTCGTCGTGGACTTTCCCACCCCGGTCGAAGTAATCGGTAATGATGGACACACGTGCGGTCTTGCCGTCGAGTAGGCCGAGTTGGACGTAGAGGTTTGCGGCTTGCTCGAAACTGACCCCGGTCGCTTCGGCGAAAGCCACCATCGAGGCGTAGCCTACCTCCCCAAACTCGGCGATCTTGACCTTGGCTTCCTCCGCGGCGATGGCGGCTTCGAGCTGAAGTTCGGTGATCTCGGCCGCCGTGGACTTCCCTTCCTCCCCGGCTTCGGTGAGGGCTTCCTGCGCGGCGGTGTTGGCTTTGATGGCATTGAGAGCTGCTAGGGCTGGAGACAGCGCCGCCTTCCTAGTGTTGGCCAGGTCAATCTCTTCCTGGCGCAGCCGGTTGACTTCATCGGCGGCACTACCGGCGGTCGTTGCGGTTGATTTCATTCCCTCGACAAAGACCGAGTTGGTTCCGGCGGTGTTCTCTTCCGCTGCTGCCATGAGCCGTAAGGCTTCAACCACCTCACGAATCGCCTCGTTCGAAAACCCGGCGTTCTTGCCGGTGACGGCGATCTCATCGGCAAAGGCGCGGAGTTCCTCCGGAGACGCTTCCTCGAGGACGATGCCGGCCGCCGCGGCGAGCTCCTCCAGCTCACCCCGGGAGAGGTCCCCATTTTGGGCGATATGGAACAGGGCTTCGGCGTAGGCAGCGGAGGGCTGGAGTCCGGCCTTGAGTCCGGCTCTTATCGAATCGAGCGCCTCTTTGAATCGGAGAGCCTCTTTGGCTTCGTCGTTTCCGAAGATCGCTCCGACGACGTTGGTGGCGTTCCTGCCCCAGTTGACGATCTGGATTAGTCCCGTCTTGGCGGCATCCATCGCGGGCTTGAACATGTTCGCCCAGGTCTGGGCAGAGTCGGCCGTCGAAGCGTCGAGCTCCTTCTGAGCGGCGGTGGCTGAACCGGCCCGGTCTTCGTAGGCGGTGAGGGCGTCAGTCGACTTGTCCTGTATGGCCTCAAGGGTGACGAGTGCTGTTGCCTGGGCAAGAGCTTCACCGGTGAGACCCTTTAGACCCTTTTCAGCGAGCCGCGCCTTCACTTCCGCGTCTGAAAGTTTGACCCCAAGCTCTACGAGTCCCTCACGTTCACCCAGCATCGCCTTGGCGATCCGAAGTTGGGCGTCCGTCGCCGAGATGGTGCCGCCCTCCCACTCTGAAAGGGCATTGGCCGCAGTGAGAATGTCCTTTGACAATCCGAAAGCCATATCACGGGTGAACCCCATCGGCACCAGGAGATCCTGCGTCTTCGAAATGAGGCTGAGAAGAGCGGTTTCACTAACACCAAAGGCCTCGTTGTTGGCTGCGGCCCAGGCGCGGGCCTGTTCCACCATGTCACCGAAGACGGTCTCGGCCATCCGTTCGGTCGATTGCATCTTCTGTGCGAGCTGGTCGAGCTTGCCGATCAGGGAGCCGACACCGGCGACCACTGCCAGGAGCGCTCCAGCCGCCAGGGCTTGGAACTTCTTGCGGACGTTTTCAGTGTTCTGACCTAGAACGCCGACCTTCTTGTCGGTCTTCTCGAATTCCCCTTGGATGGTCTTTTGTGACCGGACCAGATCCTTCTCTTCGCCGAGGAACCGGGTGATGATGTCACGGGTTCGGCCCATTGAATCCTCCGATCATGGGTGCCAACGCCGATACGTCCGAACGGCGTCTTCGAGAGCCTGGTCCATCATCGTCTGAAGGCGGCGTAGACGGGCCAACTCTTCCTCACGCTTGTTTCGTGCCTTAGCGGCTATGTCCGCACGCCGGACGTCTTGCCGATCGTTTAACGATCCAAAATCCTCGAAGCGCCGGTCGATGATGTTCTCCGACCTTTGGACCGGCTTACGGAACTCCACCATCAGAGATGCCCCTTCGGGAACGCCGCCGCGTATACCTGGTCGAGCGCGTCGTAATAGGTGTCTTCGAAACGGGGTGATGCGAGGAAGGTGCGAAGCGTCGGATAGAAGGCGTAACCCTCGGTGGTCGGAGAACCGAAGACGGGCCGCTTCATCATCGCCACCGGCATTTCCCTACCGAATACGTGATGCATCAGCGTCCCGAATTCAGTTGACCGGATGAACGGGTTGGCTCCGAGCAGGGCCACCGCAGCGCCTTTCTGGGATGCACGGGGCCTGATGCCCTGAGCGGCTTCGTCCGCTTTCGGAGTTGACAGCCCGGCCATCTCCTCCTGAGCATCGTCGACCACAGCCAGAGCGACTTTGCGATGGGCTTTGGTCAGCTCGCGGGGAAGCTTCGAATCGATCGCCTTCAGCGCGGATCGAAGTTCGGCCAGCCCGGAGACTTCAACCCTAGTGGTCATCGTCGCTGATGAAGTTGAAGCGTGTCGGCTCGCCCCATTCATGGCCATTCCACCGTCGAACGACTACCTCCGCCTGAGCCGGGTCATGGGCCGTGGAGACGATCGAGATGTCAGCCGCCCTTAAGCACGGCCGACGAGCCGGAGCGATTCTGATGAGGCTGTTCTTGTAGTAGTCGGCGCGCTCAACCTCCCACGGGTTCACGGCAGGGCGTCCGTGGTCTGGTAAGCAATCTCGACCGCGTTACCAGCCGCCGGATCCCACGCCGAGAACGGCACCGTGGTCCGGACCGGGAATGCGTCCTGCCCGGAGATCACCGGAGTGTCGCCCTCCAACCGGGTGTCATTCAGGGTGATGGTCAGCTTGGGGAACTGGGTCGCACCGATCAGCACATCGCCGATGTATTCCAACACGAGGATGAAGCTTGTGTCGGCGGTAAACCGGTTGTGGGAGGTGGTCAAATCGGCGAACTCGACCTCAACGTTTCCGTCGATCGTGTCCCGCGGCCGGTTCAACTGTTCGCCCTTCAACCCGGCGTTCCCCAAGAAGAACCTTTCCGTGTCGAGGTTGTTGACGATCTTCAGCGAACCGAGGGAACGAACGTTGGCGACGGTGGCCCCGGCGAACTTCAACGTCCCCTGCGCGTAGTGGAAGACGGTCGGCGCGGTGTAGCTGGCAGTTGCCAGGGCGGTGGCGGTCAGTTCCTGTTGGAAGTCCCAATCCAGGGTCATCTTGAGGACTTCATCCTGACCATTGGAGAACTCTGCCGACTTCAGCTTGCCGCCCTCATAGGTGAACGGCTGCACCGTCCCGTCGACCTTCTCCACACCCTTTTGCACAGTGATGCCCTTGCCGACCAGCGAACCGGGCGAGAAGGTATGCAACGTGACACCGACCTCCACTGTCACCGGGGCAGCGGCAGTGCCCAACAGGTGGTGGAAGACCAGCCCGTAACCGGTGGTGGCTACCTCATGTTGGGTAGTCCCGTCCGCCCACTTGTGGACCAGGCGCCTGGTTGAGCCGCGGCCGTATTTGGTTCCGGGGCGGATGCCGTCGGAGCCGGCAGTCGCCTTGCGGAACCCGAGGGATTCGGCGGTGAACTCGACGAAGCGGTCGGGGGTTACCGGTGTCCCCCAGGTGGTTTCGGCTTTCCAGCCGAGCTGATGTTCGATGGCACCCATGAGTTACTCCTTCGCTTTCGCGGCCGTCTTACCGGCCGGTTTCTTGACAGCCGGTTTCTTGACAGTTTCCGCTTTAGGTGCGTCGGGGTATGCGTGACGCCAAATGTCGGTCTGCTCGAGGAGGGACTTGGCGATGGCGGCGGTGACAGTGACCGGATAGCCGTGGACGGCGATGAGGTTGGCAGCTGGCACTTCCACTTCGACGGCGGGGCCGATGTAAACGACTTCGACTGTTTTCATTAGAGGGACCTCCAAGGTCTGGATAGGGTTAGGTGGCGATCGAGACGCGGGCGACGACTTCAATACCGAAGGCGATCACCGCCATACGAACAGGGGTGTTGTCGCCGACCGTGGCGGGGAACTCGCCCAGGTCGATGTCGCCGACGGTCACGTTGAGAGTTTGGTTGCCGACCTGGGGCCGCTTGTTCGCCACCGTCAACATCCGGTCGAAGATCGCCGCGGCGGCGTCAGCGGCGGCGTTCGCCTCGACCTCGCCCGCACCCGGCCGCAGCACTTCGACCTGGCCGAGCAGCGTGTAGATGTCGTCCTTGGACCGGTTCTCATCACCGAAGGCGGCAGAGTCGAGCCGGCCGGGGCGGATCCGGTAGAGGATCACAGCGTCGGTGACCCGTTCGTCTTTCCCCGGCCAGTAGGAGAACACTGTCACCGCCGGGTCGAAAGCGGGGACCTGGGCGGCGAGGTCGGCTACGAGCTGCGTCTTGAACAGCTTCTTGAACTCGGGCCCGGTCCAGCTCATGCGAGGTTGCCCCGCAGCTGCACCCGGTTCATCCACTCCCACGTCTTCGACGGATACGCCCACCCATCAGGTGAGACCCGGAACGACCCGGAGTCGTCCGACCAGGACTCGACGGCCTGGGAGATGTTGTTGGGGATGGCATTGGCGTGCAGCATCGCCAGGGCTTGACCGTGCGCTTCGGAGTCGGGCGGATCGACCCCATACTCATATTCGAGAACGACGTTGAGAGGGAGTGATTGGGTGGGTGCCTGCCAGTAGCCGGTGCCCAGATGGAGGACTTCACCATCCAACACCAGGTCGGCCAAATCCAAGGCGGTGCCCGAGTCGGTTACGGAGATGACCCGCACAATGTCGGCATAACGCCCCTCGCCGGCGAGACCCCGGCCTTCCCAGTCGACCGCACGGCCACCGAACGGGCGTAACCGGTAAGGGTGGTTGGGTGCGAGCCGGACCCGGGCATAGCGCCGCACCCACGAGCGGTACGTTTTCGACTCGAACTGGTCCTGGATCCGCAACCGCCAAGCAGCGAGGACCTCGTCAGGATATTTGGCTGTGTCGGAGAACGGTGTTTGGGCTCCGGTGATTTGGGAGCCGCGGGCGTCCCGTTCGGTGAACAGTTGCGACCCGAACACTTCGATGTAATGGACTTGTCTCTGTGTGGGGTCGGACGCCTTGGCGTAGGTCAGTTTCAGCCGGGTCAACTCAGTTTGAACGGGCAGGTCGAACGAGTAGAGGGTTGCGGTCCCGGTTCCGGTTTTGGTCGTTGTAGTGGTTGGGACTTGGACGGTGCCGTTGGCGGTCTCCACCTTGTAGGTGAGATCGCCGACGTCGCCGACGGTGCCGTTCACATCCCACTGTTTGTCCAACGGGGTGGGGCCGGAG
Organism: uncultured Actinomycetes bacterium; assembly: GCA_964501265.1. GTDB lineage: Bacteria > Actinomycetota > CADDZG01 > JAHWKV01 > JAHWKV01 > CAZCSK01. Next base: position 31,215 of record CAZCSK010000019.1, on the reverse strand, counting down.
TCGACTAGAACGTCGACTCTTGGCTGGACGGTCATGTGATGTGGCCCTCCTGCCTGTTGCCTCGCCGCAATCTGCCACTCTGCCTATGTGAGACCAGGTGGCCGCTCTGGCTGTGTGAGACGAGGTGGCCTTCTTGGCGTCGTGCCCTGACGAATGACACGGCGAGGTTGACGGCGTCGATGGTCTGGTCGGCGGTGACGGCTGTAACGGTGGACGATGCAGATGCCGCCGCTGTGATCCCATCGACGTAAAGGTCGGCGGTGACCAGGGTCGGTTGGCTTCCCACCGTGGCCGCAGCTTCGATACCGTCGAGGTAGAGGTCTCCGGTGGTCGTTGTGACCGTGGTCGACGCTTCCAATGTTTGGGCGGCCCCGTCGATGTAAAGGTCTCCGGTTGTCAGGTCGACGGTGACAGTTTCAGGTCCGGCCGCGGCGGCAGTCAGCAGGGAAGCGTCGACGACCTGGTCGGCAGTTGTCGCCGAAACGTTGGATGATGCTTGGAAGGCTGTGGCCGGCGTGTCGACGATCTGGTCGGCGGTGACGAGGGTGCCGGTGAAGTCGACGACGGATTCTGTAGTGGCAGCGAGAGGGGCGCTGTCTACAGCCTGATCTCCGGTGGCCAGTGTGACGGTGGAGCTGGCGGTGACAGTCGGGGGCGGAGTGTCACCGACGATGTCCCCTGTGACCATCTGGGGACTGGAGTCGGCTGTCTGGGTGGAGCTGGTCCCGTCGACATACAGGTCGGCGGTGACGATCGTGACGGTGATGACTTGGTCGGTGGTGGCGAACAGGGCGATGCCGTCGACATAAAGGTCGGCGGTGGTGAGGCTGCCGGTGAAAGAGGCATCCGCGGCTGCTTCGAGGTGGGAGCCGTCGACTATCAGGTCGGCGGTGACGGCAAGCGGTGCCGAGCTTGCCTGACTCGTCGGGGGGTGTGTGTCCTGGACCAGGTCGCCGGCGCTCAGTGTGGTTGTCGAATCGGCTGTCTGGGTGAGAGGGTTACCGTCGACTGTCTGATCGGCGGTGGTGAGGCTGGTCGAGGTCGATGCGACAACGGTGAACGGCGGACCGTCCTGTATCTGGTCGGCGGTTGTGACCGTGGTGGTTGTGGAGGCGGTGACGGTGGCGGGCAGAGCGTCTTGGTAAAGGTCGGCGGTTACCAATGCGCCGGTGAAATCAACTGGGGCGGTGACGGTGAGGGGGATGCCGTCGACGTATAGGTCGCCTGGACGGGTGACGGCGATGGTGGTGGTTTGGGCGTCGATCCGTGACGGGAATTCGACTATCTGATCGGCGACCGTCAGAGTCGGGGATGAGGAGGAGCTTTGAGCGAGAGGGTTCGAGTCGACGTAGAGGTCGGCGGTTACGGCAAGCGGTGAGCTTGAGGCCTGGACTGCTGCGGTACCGTCTTGTATCTGATCGGCGGTGACGGCAAGCGGTGCCGAGGTTGCAGCCTGAGTGGCAGCGATCCCATCGACGTTGAGATCAGCAGTGACGATGGCGCCGGTGAAGTCGGTGCCGCCTGCCGACGCTTTGATCTCAACAACGATCTGCGCCCACTGTGACGACGTTGTCCAAGTCGGAGCCGGGGTTTGATCTTCCCCGATTCGCCACATCGACTCCATGCGGACGCCGCTACCGCCGGTAAGGTCGTGCAGTTCGGTGAACCCGGCCTCATGGGTAACCGCTTCGTTGACACGGGTGCCGATGGCTGAGTAGGTGGCGTTGTTGGTGGCGTCACCGAAGGCAGCGTCGAAATCGGCGGTTCCAGCGGTGCCCGAAGTAGCCGCCGCTGTTTTCGATTGAACTACCGCCCCGGAACCGTCGGTGCCTGAGGTGTCGATGTCTGAAAATTCGACTATCGACCAACCGCACATAGTTTGTGTCGTAGCCCCGAAGTCGATGGTGACAGCCCCCGCCGAAGGGCTCGCACCCAACGCCCGGAATACCGTAATTTTCGCACCAGGAGCAGCATCGGCCGACTGGATCGTCGCAACCTCAACCCAGGTCAACCCGTTGCCGGTGAGGGTCGGCGTAGCGTTAGTCGTTCCACCCGTAACGTTGCCACTAATGACGGCCGCCAGTACCAGCCGGTTAGCGGTCGGGGTGATCGAAGCGGTGGCATACGAGGTGAGGTTTGTTGTCGATACGGCCCCAGCTAGAGCGGCGGCGGCAATAGCCATCTGTCAGCTCCAAACGCCGGACGCCCACCGATGTTCCAACACGCCGTCCTCGAAAATCTCGATCGTGCTTTGAGGTTGGATCAGGATGAACGTGAAATCGGCGGGGACCAGACCACTGTCCTCATGGATCATGTACGACGGCCGGTCCACGTTGACCTCGTTATAGATGACCGAGGGGAAAGTGCAGCGTCGGAAAATCACTGGCCGCGGCGAAGGGGCGTTGTGCTTGATGATCGAAAGTGGCCCATCGGCCAAGATATCCTCGAAGATGATCCGCTTATCGGGAAGGTTTGGATCCGTATGGGGCAGGGCGTGATTTATCAGCGACGCGACTGTGTTCCCAGTCAGCGTGATACGTCGATAGGTATAGAAGTTGAGATAGGCGCCATGCTGGATTCCCGACTTGCCGTTTCGATAGGCGTCGAAGTCTTCGATGACGTGGGGAAGGTTCGAGTTCTGCCAGGCGAAAATCCCGAACGTCTTATTGTTATGTGCTAGGCAATCTTGAAAGATCCAATTGCCAACACCAGTTTCGGGCCATTGGAAACCAGACGCCTCGTTGCCGCCCTGCACCCCCACCGCTCTCGAATTGACGCAGCGATTTCTGAGCCCCCTCCCCAACGTGAACCCGGACAGGCGAGCGCCGAGGGGGGCGGTCTGAGTCACCTTTAGGGCCAGACAATGATCGTAGGTGATGTCGTCGGAGTCGTTGGTGCTGGGCTGGTTGTTGTTGAGCGGCGGGTCCCACCAGTAGGCATGGTTGATGATGTCGTAGCCCACACAGTCAATGGCGGTGATTCCATGTGAGCCGTGGAAGACAAAGGCGTGGTTCTTGCCGCCTTCAACCACGACCCCCTCGACCACTGAGCCGCGACTGGTCTCGCCGTTTAAGTGGAAGTGAATCGGGTAATCACCAAGAACGTCAATCGTGCCACAGTTCAACGCCTTCAACCATCGGAGGATTTGCACCCCGGCCCCATCATGGGCATGCACCGCCCGACGCAGATTCTGGAGGACGATGCTCTGGGAAAGGTTCACCACTTCCGGCTTCGCCACAGAGCCATCCACTAGCGTCACATCAGGCGAATTGGTCGGACGGGTCATCGTTCCCCACGAACCGCTCCACGTCGCCTCAGAAGGCACGTAGACGCCAACTGCGGTAGGGGCAACGGCGAGCCGGTCACCAACCTGCCAGCCGACCACCAGATCATCCCAACGAACCCAGGCAGTCTTCTCAACCCCGGTCAGATCGACCCGCCCGCCATTCTGCACCAAGATCTGAAACCCGTTCCCAGTCAGGGTGAACGTGTCCACCCCGGTCAACGTACCTTCGACAATCAGATCGCCAGTCAGATTCACATCGCCGACAATCTGCGCGGTGGTCCCCGACGGAATAGTCCCCGAATAGTTGCCAGAGATTTGCACAGTGGCTTCCGCCTTTCGATGGAACAGACCAACCCACAACGCAGTTAGCCAGGCGGCAAGGATTTGCAAGAACCGGCGACGGTGCATCAGGTCTTCACGAGTAGCCCCGAGCCGCCCACTGCGCCGGAGTGGCATCGTTATTCAACCAATGGTTCACCGATCCGACCTCGGTGTTGTTAGTCCATGTCACCTGACTCGGCGTGGAGTTCGGGTTGCAACCTTCATAGGTGACACCAATGTGCTGACCAGTCCACGCGTTGCCGATGATGCCTTTGATCGTGTTGTTGCGGACCACCGTCCCGCAGACCGAGTTGGCATGGTCGGCCGGAAAGGAGCGGTTCGGCTGGTAGAGGATGATCCCGTTGCGGGCCCCGTCGATCGTGTTGCCTTCGATCAGGATCGCTCCGCCGTAGTTGTTGAAGATGGCGGCGTCTCGATAGTCCTGAGGCTGTGAGCCGTAAGCCGTGTTGACCAGGGTGTTGTTGCGGATTGTCCCACCCTCACCCAACTCGACAATGATGCCGTGGCGCTGGATGTCATGTACATAATTGCCTTCGATGAGAAAGGCGGAATTGTTTCCGTCGAGCCAAAGTCCGTTACCACCACTGTCGATTCTCCTTATCTCAGAATTGCGGACGGTGAAGCCGGTCGAATGGTTGATCTTGCTGATACCCCGATCGGAAGCGGCGAATCGAGGAGCGAAGGCAAGCCCGTCGACCCCGCACTGGGAAAGGAGCGAGTGGTCAACCGTGTGGTTCGACCCTGACCCGCCGATGCAATACTGGCCATTCTGTTGCGAGGTGATGTAGTCGACGAGCCAGCCCGAGCCGCCGAACCGCAACCCCGACAGTCGGTTGTCCTTAAACTCGACGTTCCGGATGACGACGTTGTTCGCCCCATTAGCCAGGAACGGACTATTACCCGGAGCGTCGTCCAGTCCCCGGTAACGGCGAATGGTCATGTTGGCAAAGACGTTGTTCGTCTGGAGCCGCCAGGCAACCTCGATGGTGGCCTGCCCATCAAAGATGACCGCGCCATGATTATTAGCCGGGCCGTAATACCTGTTTCCTGCCTTGTTCGGAAGGTCGCCAAGCAGATAGGTACCGGGCTGGAGAGCAAAGGCGGTACCGGCGGGTTGGCTGTTGATCTGGCTGACAATGGTGGCCGGGGTGACACTCACCGCCCCGACAGGAACGGCCAGCGAAGCACCCGAAACCCCGGCGCCGTAGAGACCCGAAGGGGGACTTGTGGTGGTTGTGGTTGGCGCGGCTGTCGTCGTTGTGGGCGCCACCGTGGTTGTAGTGGTCGGAGCCGCCGTCGTTGGCACTGCCGTAGTGGAAGTGCTCGTGGTGGGGGGCAACGTCGTCGATGTGATGGTGCTCGGTGTGGTCGGCAAGGCGTAACCCTGCTCGACGACGATGGCCGCGATGGCCCGCAGCGCTTCGGCGTCGGTCTGTGGGGCTTGCCCACCTGCTGAGAGGGCAAAGGCCAGGATTCCGAGCAGAGCACCCGCGGCGATATGGCGACGTGTCATGGGTGGCCTCCTCTCAGGAGGTTTCGGTGATTACGACTTCACGGTTTTCGAAGTCGATCAAGACGGAACGGGTGATGAGCGAGTCCACAGGGCCGATCCCTGCCCACTTCTCGCGGAAGTAGGCGACGACTGCGTCGCGGTCACCGTCGGAAAGTTCTGTGTCGTAGACGACGACTTCGGCTACGTCCGAATCGGCCGGTTCCCCCCCCCCAAGAGCTATGTTGCCAACAGCGTCGGGAGTGGCCCGGGCAGCCGAAAACGGCGCGGTCTCAGTGATGAGATCCCACACGAAATGGGTTCCGCTAGCTGTATCCGCTCTGACCGCGTGGATGACCCAAGCCCCGTCGGTGGCATCCGGGCCGGGGTCGGCAAAGCCGGAACCGTCGCCTGAATACCATTGCCAAACCCCTTGATAGGGCCCCATCAACCAGTTAACCGTAAAGGATGCGATGATCCGGCGAAGCTGCGTATCGTCGACGCTGTTGTACTTGCCTACATAAAAGATGGTGTACGGATGGGCCAGGGTGAGGGGGCTTCCGATTTGCATCACGTCTGAGACCCCGTCGAACCGGGCGACCGGCAGCCCGTTTAATTCGTTGGTCTGATAGGAGGGACGGGTCGTACCTGTCGCTGTCGCGTCGTTGCCCTCACCTGACTGATCCACCCAAGTGGTAATCGGATCCCCGTCGGACAGCCCGGTTATGGCGTCGGCTTTCAGCCATAGCACCAGACCGGCGATGTCCGAAGGCTCCATCTATCAGGTGGGCGATCCGAGCCCGGTCCGCAGAATCCCGGAGGCGGGGATGGTGATGGTGAACGTCCCGTTCGTCACCTGCTCCGTCGCCCCGAAATCCAAATGGGCGATGAGCATCCGAGCGGCGTCGGTGCCGGAGTTCCGCTCGTAAACCACCCCGTAACGGATCCCGGTGATCGTCGCACCAGGACCCCACGCCGGGTTGGCCGCCGAGATAACAACGATCCCGGCGCCGAACTCGACCCACCTGACAGTGCCAGTAGCTTCGACGGTTTCTCGCAAAGTGCCGGTCACCCAGGTCGGCTCAGTTGTCGCATGGGACGTACCCGCCGCCGTGCAACGAAAAACGTGCCCGTTGTCTGCGACCGCCCGGCGCACATCGCCCACCACATAAGCTGTAGCGGCCGCCCAGGCGGTAAGTGCCGACGAGTCGGTCTTCACATTGGTTTTGGACGCCAATGCAACACCGCCTGCGGTGTAACCAGTGCCGGTTACTTCGTTGGCAATCACCGACGACAGAAACTCGTGGGTGTCGTCGAAGGTGCCCGACGTGTCCAGCAACGCCACATGTATCGCAAAGGCGTCGAAGTCGATCGACCCTGCCCAGAAATGCTTCTGAGAGGTCGGGTAGGGGCGGACGATGACGGCCATCAGTTACCTCTTTCTTCCGGCGGCAGCCTTACGAGGTGCCGCCTTCATCGCCTTGTTGGCAGCATCGGCCGAGTCGACCGCCTTGCCCTGCCAGACGCCGTACCGTTTGGCTCCTGCCTCGTCGAGTTTCATCCGGGTTTTCACCCCGTTGACGACGACGTCGTAGATCTTCACGGCGGTCATGCGACCACCCCGGCGGTACGCAACGAGGTACGAAGGGCGTTGAACTGCACCTTCACCTCATTGATCAGGTCTGCTTCGGGCTGGCCGTAGGTAGCGTCGGCGTTTGCCGTCGCCACCGCTGCCACCGTCGCTGCCTGGCTGCCCTCGCGGGCTTCGCCCCTGGTCGGGTCTAGGTATGCCATTGCTGGCTCCTTTCAGTGTGGGTTGGACGCGGCCCGGCCCCCATCCGAAGACGGAGGCCGGGCAAGGTCAGCTCGGGCCGCTCTAAGCGGTCAGGTCGATTTCGACGAAGGCGGCGGGACGTAGCACTCCGAAGGCTGCGCGCATTTCCGCCAGGATTGCCACCAAATTTCGGATAAAGAAATCTGCGTGGCTGTCGCTGACTTGGACGGATGCCTGCTCACGGTCCCACAGGACCGCCTTTTTGAAGTCGCCGACGTAGCCGATCCCGGCGGTGACCGCTTCGGACTCGACTACGGGGAGACCCCACAACCGCGGGGTCATCGTGTTGAACGGACCACCGGCGTAGTAGCGGGCCTCATTGTCCTGCAACAAGTCGATGATCTCCCAGTCCGCCGGGTTGAGGACGTAGGCCGAGGCGATCGCCCGGCCGACAGTCCGCACCTTGGTCTTCGCCTTGCGAGTCGTGGTCAGGATGTTCGTGTCCCATGCCTGAGCCTGGACGCCGGAGGTGTTCCCGATCCCGGTGAAGTTTTCACCGGTTCCGGCGCCCTCCATGATCTGGTCCTCGAGTTCTTCTTCGAGCCCTTCACGCAGCTCGTCGTCGATGAGGCCGCGCAGCTGGGCGACGTCGGAGAGGGCCCGCTTGGTGGCCGGCACCCAGTGGGCGAGGGTCCGGACCGTGGCGGTGACCTTCTCGAACGTGAACGCTGACTCCGGTTTGACACCGGCTTCGACTGCGTCGACCACGCCTACCGCACCGGGGTCGGTCGCGCCGATCGCATAGGCCGACAGGGCTTCAGGGACGGGCGCGGCGTTGTTGGTGCGGAGCACCTGACGGACGAACTCGACCGTGTCGGAGCCGGTCTGACGACCCGAGATGATGTCCCGGATGGTCAACGGTCGGCGGCCCAACAGTTCGACCAGGCCGGTCACGTCGGTAGCCACGAAGGCACCACCGGAAGTGTCCGACAGTCCGGTCAACAGATCCTTGAACTGGACCGCTGGGGAGATGAGCCCCTTGGCCGAGTCGGGGATACGCCCGTTCGGGGCGACCACAGTCATCCACGACTTGAACTCGGCCGATTCGGTGAACTGCTCACCGAGGCTCTTTCCACGACCGGGACGTCCCGGGTCAACCTTGACGGGCTCGTCGACCAGCTCGGCGGCGAACTCGGCCAACGCTTCCCGGATACCGGCATCGGAATCGGCCTGGCTCTTGATCTGAGCTTTCAGATCACGGGCCGTCTCCAGATGCTTCTTGACATCGACCTGCTCGTCCGGCGTGAAATCCCGATCCTCGGTTTCCGCCTTGGCAGCGATGTCACGCGCGGCCTTTAGGGCGGCGCGTAGCTTCTCTTTGAGTTCCTTCACAGGAGTGTCCTTTCGGGCTAGAGCTCGTCGTCGTCGATGCCGACGGCGGCGAGTACCGAGAGGGGCGTCGGTCGGGCCTTACCGTTGGCCTCGGCATCTGGCGATGCGTTACCGGCGGCCTTCGCGGCCTTCTCGTCGTCGCTGTCGGAAACTTGGGCAAGCACCGCGTTGAGGAGGTCGGCGGCAGTGCGGAGGTCGGTCTCGTTCTTCTTCGAGAGGACGCGGCCGGCTTTCTGGTCGAGGGACTTCTCAGTGACGACTGCCTGGAGTTCGACCTCGACCGGCTCGTCGAGAGTGACGCCGTCTCCACCGATCGTGTAGCCGGCCTGATAGGTGGTCTTGGAAGGTTCCTCACCCCAGACGCTGACCGTGAACACGACCCGGTCCTCGAAGGTGCCTTCGATGTAGGCGTACATGCCGCCCTCGTCACTCTCGTCGGACGGGTAGTTGGCGGCACCCCAGGCGTGGACGGCGTCGGAGATCGCCGACTGCCGCTCTTCGGTGGAGCCGGCCAGTGGAATGTACGCCTTGGCGTCGACGGTTTGGGTGGCCGGGTTGATGCCCTTCAACGTCGGTCCGACTTCGATAATGCCGAGGTCGAGCAGTTCGTTGGCGCCGTCGCGGGCTTTCTTCTCGTCGTTGACCTCGTAGGAGAAAGACCACTCTTTGACCCGACGTTCGGCGAGAAGCTTGGCGACAGTCGCAGCCCGCGCGTTCGACTTGATGTCGAGTGCCCCTTTGACCCAGAGGCCGACGTCTCTCTCTTCGGCTTTGATGATGACTCCGATATGGCTGTCGGGGTTCATCCAGTCGTGCGACCAGAGAACCGGGATGGGGTCGCCTGAGTCTTTCCACAAGGCGAGGGACTTGGCGAACGCACCTTTGACCACACGGTCGCCGACTCGGTCGACGTTCCCGAAGACGGAGACGATCGCTTCGAATTCGCCGGTCAGTTCGCCTGTGTCATCTTTGAAAGCTTTAAACGACGCGACTGGGTAGCTCTTACGGAGCATGAGGGGTTTCCCTTCGGGATGGAGTTAAACGGCGGCCAGGTCGGCCGCTTCTGCGATGCCGGCCTGGAGGTCGGTCGCGGCGGCGACCCTGGCGAAGATGAACGATGCGAGAGATGCCGATTCGGCCGGCAAGTCTTTGGCGAGCTCGGCGACACAGCGGCCCTCCTCCAGGGTGCCGCCGCGGCGTAGCCGATCAGCCCAACGCTTCAAGTGATGTTTAACCACTTCGGCCGCTTTCGGGTCGAGTGTCGGATCAGAGTCGCGAGGTGAGGCCTGACCACCGATCAGGACGTTGAGCGGCGTGACAAGCTCATCGCCGCCGGCGATGGCCGGAAGGTTCCGGATCCGGCGGACTTCGTTGCGGGTCATCCACGGGGCCCCGGCCGCCATCTGCAAAGACTCGGCCTGCTGCTCGAAGGCTCCGCGGAGCTTTTCCTCGATGTTGAATTCGCAGAAAACAGAAGCGTCTTCGAAGTCGGGGACCAGTTGGGCGTTGAAGTCTTGTTGGATCATCTGCAATGTCGGCCCAAGGGTGTCCTGATAGAGCATCTGGTGCTGCTCCCGGATAGAGGCGAATGGCGCCTGGGCGGTGATGCCGGCCATCGCCGGGGGGACATGCCACGCCGCCGCGGCTTCTTCTCTGGTCAGCTTGCGAGACTCGATGTATTGGGCCTCGCGGGAGGTCATGGTCGCAACCGGGTTGAGCTTCATGCCCTCCTCGAGGACGGGCACTCCGCCGGCGTTGGTCCCGCCGCGTGTGTACTTGGCGGTGAACGATGCACTGATCCGCTCCGCCGCGGCCGGGCTGAGAGTCTTCGGATGTTCGATCACGGCCGAGGTGCGGGCACCATTCCGGTAAAACTCTTGCCGCTGACGGTGAGCTTCCCAGTCCTCGGCCAAGAGTTGGCGGAGCGACTCGATCGGCGGGGTCGACATCAACGCGTCGTCGAGCCCGATCGAACCCTGGAAGAAGACAGCCTGATCGGCGGGGATTTCCTTCTTCTTCGAACCGTCGCTACCGCGGATCTCGAAAGCCTCGGGCCAGTAAGAATGCTTCCCGATCGGTGTGAACCGCGTCGGTGGGATGCGGACCAACGCCCACTGTCCGTCCTTGACGACCTTCTCGAGCAGCGACCAGTCGAAGATCGACAAGTCGACAACGAGCCCGTGCTTCATCCGATAGGGCGTCATCCATCGCTGGCCGGGAATGGGAGTTTCTAGGAGCCGCGGAAACGGATGTTCCCGGACCCGTTCCCTGTCGCCGTCGGGCTTCTGTTTGTAGACGGGCAGGCCGAGTTGGGCGATGTTGCGGGCGATGAACCCGACAATCGAACGGACCGCCGGCTGCGTTCGCCAGATAGCGGCGTAGTCCTGAGAGAACCATTCCGACAGTCGCATGTTGAAGGTGGGCATCACCGCGTATGGGGGTCGCCGGTCGAGAGCGACCAGCGTGCCTGAGGACTGCACGAAGCTCAAGGCAGCACCTGGACGAATTCGATCTGCCGTCGGTCGATCACAACTTCACCATCCATCGGCACTCCACCTTCCGGGCCGTCCGGGGCCAGCAGCGAGGCGTGTCGCATCACGATCAGCGGTCCACGTTTGGTCCACAGGATTCCTTTGAACGCCTTGTCGGTGACAAGCGAGACGATGACCTGTTTCCGCGTAAGGGTGCGGGCGTATGGCAACATGGCAACCTCCTAAACGAGCAGGACGCCACGGTCTTCGTAGACCGAAGGCCCGTCGGCCAAGTCGCCGGATGCGATGGCATCACCGCGGGCTTCATGCGCCAGGAGGGCAGCGTCGACCAGGTCGATTTTGCGGCTGGCCGCTTTCTTACCCGGCCGCCAAGCGCCGTCTTTCCCGGCTCGGCCACCGAGACGGACCCGGGTGGCGTTGCCCAGATGGCGGGCCAAGTCGAGGTCCCCGTTGTGGCAAAGCGACGAAGTCGACCCTGGCGGTTCACCGGCGGCGATCCGTTGGATCGAAGCGTTGACAAGGGCTTCCCACCGGTCTGATGCTTTGGCCCGGCGGCTGTCAGAGTTGGGGACTTCCAACACGACCTTATCGCCATGCTTCTCAGCCCATCCGTCGCCGTCGGATTCCCAATATCTCGGGTCGAAATACATACGGGCGATACGGTAGGTTTCGAACATCTCATCGACTTTGGCGAGGACTTGGGCGCGGGGTACTTCCCATGTCTTCACACCGGCGGGCCTTTCGAACAGGGCCCATGGGACGGTGAGCCCGTCAGAGGCGCGGACGATAACGATGCCGGTCGAGTCCCACCGTTCCGACCCGTCGAACCCTGCAGTGCAAACGTCGCCCGGTTGGAGTTGGGCGTCGATTTTCAACTTGGCCCACACCTCGGCGGGAGTCACATCAGAAGCGGCAGAGTGGGAACGGTTAAGGAAGAAACGGACCGAGTCGGCTTTCGATGTGGTCGGGTCCCGGATCTCAGCAATACGGGCTTGGAAGTCGGGCCACGTCGCCGGGGCGTAAGCCTCTTGCAGGGCGGTGAGTAGCTGATCGTCGTCGTCGTAGTCGAAACTGTCAGGGTCGGGACCCTCATGGTGGTCGAAGATGACGTCGGCCCGTTTGAGCTTCCCCTCTTCCCACGCTTTGAAAGTTTCCTCAGCGGTGGAACCGGCGCCCAGTTCGAACATGGTGGTCGTTTCTAATGACCAGCCGTTCCGCTTCGTGCAGTTTCTCCGCACCGTGGCGGCCATGGCTTTCAGTTCGGGGAGGACGTAAAGGTGGGATTCGTCGAAGACGGTGAACGTTTCCTTGCCGCCGTCCTTCGCCGCGTTCGATGCGCTCGACGGACGGATCTCCCCACCTTTCGGGAGGAAGGTGCGAGTCATCCCGGCATCAATCCCTGGCACCTCGGTCGAGATCGGCGCCCGCTCCGAGGTGAGCATGAAGTTGACGTTGTCGTAGGTGTTGCCCGATTGGAGTTCCTCGGTGGCGAGGCAACGGATGAACGGTCTGACCACCGGTTTTCCGACGGGTTCACCCTTCTCATATTCATAACCCCACCAGGACGTTTCCCCACGGACCGCCCAATGGTCGAAGCGGACCGGACCAAGAGCTTCGGCACAGCCGACCATTCCGGCAAACTCAGACTTGGCACGGCCCTTCGGCCTGGAGAGGATGTAACGGCGGATCTTCCGACGACCCGCCTTCGCGTCGAGGCTGTAGGACCGGACGAGAGCTTCTAGGAAGTCCTGGTCCAACGTGATCGGTTCACCCTCGACATCGCCAGGGCCGTGGCAAAGCAACGTTTCGACCCAATGGGCAACCTGCCAACCCAAAGTCACCTTGGGAAGTTCAGCCTCCATCGACAACCGTCAACCGTTTCCTCATCTCCGAGCTGGAAGCCTTCCGCCGGCGAACCTTGGGTTCCTCTTCCCCGTTCGGATCGGGAAGCAGCCAACGCAAATCCCGCCGGCCCTTCTCCGAAATGCCCAGCCGGTCTTCCAACTGGCGAAGCTCGGACAACAACGGAGCCAACCCGGCGGTAATAGACCGGCGAGTCGACCGGTTGATCAGCTCGGTCAGCAGCAACATCCGCTTCAGCATCGGCCATTCAGCCTCGGTCCACTGATGCGCCATCGGCGAACCCCACCACCATTCCCAAGCCTTCTTTGCGTTGGCGCCGAGCGGGCCCTCGAGATCCAAACCCTTCAACTCCGGTTGGACGCCCGTGAACTTCGCGGCCGGCAACGTCACCCAGTCGCCCCGGGTCGGAACATTCGGACGGACCCGCAACGACTGAGGGGCAGGACCAGGCATTCGGACCTCCCAGAAACGGGTTCAGCCAATTTGCGAGGCTGGAATCCGTGGACATTGCGAGAACGATGGGCTTCATCAGACCCGGGCTTCGCCTGTTGAGATTTTGACCCCCCTATGGGGGCTAGCAGGCGTTATACGGCCCATCCGGCTTGCTGTCGGGCGACATTGCACGCGTTGTGGGCGAGGCGGAGGTTGGCTTCTGTGTCGTTCTGGGGGTTCATGTCGATGTGGTCCAGGGTTGCGGCTTTGGCGTCTCGGCCTCTGTGGGTTACTGGCTCATGGCAGAGTTGGCAGGTCCAGCCGTCACGTTGCGCGATGGTTTCGAGTTGGTCTCTTGCCAGGTTGCTGTTGCGTTGATGGATCGGGCAGTAGGAGCCTGGGGATGGAGTTCCACAGGTGAGGCAAGGTCTGTTAGCTCTTGGCACTTGCTTCGGCTAGTGAATCCCACACCTCTTGAGGTATCTCTTCCCGGCCTCGGCCGGGGTTGTACCAGTAGGACTCTGCCCAAACGCCGCCATCTTCGGGGAAGAGCTGGTCGACCGGGATGACGGTGACGGCATAGCTTGAGTGGGCTGGATCCCGTTGATCGATCGCAGCATGGGCGGCTTCAGCCGTGGTGAAGACCCCACCGATCTCAGCCTTCTTGTCCCAAGGGGTTTGCATCACGAGGTAGACGGTCATCGGGGAACCTCCTGGCATGGTCTCGACCCTAACCGGGGAGACACCTCTGGCGAACGTAATGAGGGGTATCTAACTACATCCATGTAAGTAGTGCAATCACCTAGAGCTTGTTGCCGTCAGAGATTGGGCTCATCGGTAATCGAGATGACGTCGATACCGGAGGAACAACACCGTGACAGGCTTCCCCTCGAATCCCAACTCAGGCGAGAAGTGCATGATTGCGTAACTGGATTGGAGTTCGTAAAGGTCGACTGGCATCAAGGGGATGGTCGCTTCGTCTCCGTGTAGAGCGGAAGCATTCAATCGGCGGGGTACCTTGAAGTGCTGAAGGGCTGAGGGGAGACTCATGGTGTCATCCACGATCTCGTCGTTCGGGCCTATCAGCCGGGCCAGGTAAAGATCGGCTGTCATGCCTTCTGGCCCGCCGTCTTTCTCAAACAAGAACTGGGGGTCAGACTCAATGGCCCCGAAGCCCTGACGGCGAATGGTGTGTTCGCGCCGTCTGAACCAGGTGGGGAAGTCGGTCATGCCCTCAAACCCTAATCCGGGGAGATTCCGACGAGTTCGGTTCAGAATCAATGCTGAAGGGGGTTCCACACTTGCCACAGAAGAGGCTGTCAACGTCTTGGCGCCTGTCATAGCGCTTGCATTCGCGGACCCCACATCTCGGCTTTTCCACCCTGGGCCTTGGGTTCTCATTGGGATTGAGGGCATCGATGATGTCATCGGCCATGGTCTGGAGCTTGTCCTTGTAGCGGGGGATGAGGGTCTGGCGGGAATAAGCGGTGGAGGCTGCGCCTCGATGGGTGACGATGTTGTCGCCTCTCTCGTCGAGTTGGCTTTGGCCGGTCCATCGGTCGGGCAGTCGAGCGGTCGGGCTTCCGCCTCCGAAGGCTGAGGCTCGGAGTGGGTCGGCACACACCACCAGGCGGGCCAGGGCTGAGAGGAGGTTCTCGAGCTCGGGGCCGATCGAGGCTTTGAGCATTCGGAGATCGACGGGGATGAGGGTTCGGATTCGGGCCATCTCCTGTTGCAGCGCCAGGATGTGGTTGTGGAGCGAGCAGAACTTCTCACCTCGGTGGGTGGTGTTCTTGCAGGTCTCGAAGTCGCAGGTCTTCTCAGCCATCAGAGAACCCCGATTTCCATGGCCAAGTTCGGAGGATTTTCTCCCGGGGTGGTTGAGCTGACGCTTCAGATTCAGATATAGATAACAATTCAGATTCAAATACAAATACAGGGGGAGAATCTTTATCAACAGGTGCCAATCCTTCGCCATCGTTGGAATAAGTTTCCCCAATGACGTCCAATCCCGTTGGTGGTGCGGGAATCGTCGTCTTGCCCTGATATTTCGGCTTCTGCCAACGCTCCCAAGACGGCACCTGATAGAACATCTGTTCGGCAACCTCGTAAACCTCGATGAACTGACCTCCGATGACCTCGTTGAGGAGGCTTTCGATGTCGACCTGTTCGAGTGGGAACACTTCCCCGGCGATCAGCTTGGGGAGGTAGAGCGCCCGGCCGTAATCGTCACAACGCAACCACAGCCCCAGCAGCAGCACCTTGGCGTTCGGTGAGAGGGCGGCCACCTTGTTGTCGGTGAAGAACGACGGATGCAGTAGACGGGTCTTCACGCCGGGCTCCGGAACCGAATCCGCCGCTGGTCGGCTTGGAACCGTTCCTTCCGTAGGCGGCATTCCCGGCTGCAAAACCTCAAACCTCCATGGGTCGGGAAGAACGTTTCCGTACACCATGAACAGGGCCGCCAATCGAGTGTGCTTCCCCGTTTCCGTCTGCCCTTCTTGTTGACGTAGCGGCGGCCGGCCACCACTCCGATCATGGCATAAGGGATGAGAGGTTCGGTGCTGGCCCACGTCTTGCACTGTTCGAGCACTACACAGCTCTCACAGAGCCCCAGAGCCTCCTCTGAACGGGCCGAGTCGAACATCAGCTCTACCTCACCTAAACAGGCGGCTTTAGCCCTCCAATCATCGGTGGCTTGCAACGTCATTCAGGCTTCCAGCTTGGACAGCAAAGGAGCAAGCCCTTTGGGGAGGGTGGGATGCTTCGATTCCATATGCCGGGAGACGTTCTGGAACTGGCGGTGACATTCCGGGCACACACCGTTGGCGATCCGGTTCTTGACTTTGGTCAGCTCGCCCTTGATCGCCGCTACCGACCGCTCCGCGGCTGTGGCCTGGTCCTGAGCAGCGACCCTTGCCGCGCGTTCCCGCTCTACCTGCTTTTCGAGCTTCTGGACGGTTGACTCGCGGTAGACCCGGGAGTGACCGTTGGGGCAGTACCAACCCTTCCCGGTGTCTTCCCGCTCTTGTCGCCACCGCTCTGGAACAGCGAAGCTGATGCCGCACTCTCCACACTCCATGACCGTCAGCACGTCGCGATATTCGAGTGTGTCCCTCATTCCTCCCCCTTAAGAGATTCAGCTAAGGCAGCCAGTTCGTTTAGCAGTCGGGTTTGTATCGCCACGAAAACCTCAGGGGTCAGCTCACCTCTCCGTTCAGTAGAAGCGGCTTGACCTATGGCAGATGCGACGGTTTGCCGGACCTTCTTCGGCCAGTTCCCATCGGCGTCACGGCGGATCAGGATGATGTCAGAAGACTCCCGCAGTGAATCAGCCCGATCCTCCGCAGCAACCATGACGTGGGACCAAGGCGTGATGTCATCGAAATTGAGGAGCAGTTCAAACCTGTTCTGGAGATAGTCGATCGACTCATTGATAATCTGCGCTTCTAAATCTCTGTCCACTTGACTCACTCGCTGCTCCCTTCTCTTTCGGGCTTTGGGGCTGAGAGGGGGATAAGGTAGAAAGGGTCGATCTGTACTCCGTCGGGAACGTTGCCCATCCACCACCACTGACCGTGTGAGGCGTGACCACCACCACCGGGGAGGTCCATCGGTTCGGTTCCCAAGACCCGATGTTCGGCAGACAACGAATAGGCCAGTTGGTCATCGATGTAGGTATCGCCGGGCTCTGCCTCATGCATCGCAGCACACAGAACCCGACCGTCTGCACGAATTCGGAGCGCCACTAGTTATCCCCCACAGGAGCGGGCACAAGAAGCATCTTCATTAGCACCGTCTCGCCGGGTTCGATCGGATGGACCGATATCACACACCACTTTGGGTCGGTACTGGCGCATTGATGCTTCTCGCACCAATAAACGACTATCGGTTCGCTCATTTCTCTGTCTCCGAGTTTGAGAGGGGGATAAGGGGGTTCATCGCTGTCATCTGGACACCACTTCGTAAATCAATGGTCCCGAGGCATCCACCAATCCGCGTACCGTGACATCGGGGCCAAAGGCTTGTTGCGCCCTTTCGACGGCTCGGACGGTCGCATAGGGGCCAGCCGAAACCGTGACAGTCCGACTCGGCAGGACTTCGGTGGGCTCCGCCAACGACAGTTCACCACCACCGACATGGACCGATGCGGCATTGGCTATCTCCATCGCAGCGAAGAACGACGAAGGTGTCCTAACAGCGAACCTTTGGATGGTGGCTCGACCCTTAGATGATTCTTCGATGATGTGCAGTTCGACTACGTATTTCATTTACTCACCTTCAGGGTTTGAGAGGGGGATAAGGCCCGTGCCGTTGCAGACGAAACACGCGCGTATTTGCTCACCGTCGTCCGACCACCGTTTGCCCGTCCCAGCGCAATCAAGGCAAGACTCTCGGTGCCTCGCTTTCCATACTCGAACACACCAACCACAAAGGTCGGGACCGTCTACGTCCACCAAATCAGCGGTGAGTCTGCCAACATCGGGGGCCTTGCTTCGAACCAGCGATGGGCATTCAGGGATCAGGTGATCGACCGTCTCCCCCATGAAAGCTTGGACTGGATTACTCGTCATCGGTCACCGAACTTTCGGGCCAACCAGTCGACGTAGCCGTGGTCCGTAACCCACCTAGCTCGTGTTTCCTCTTCTGTCTCTAAAGGCAGTCGTTCAATGCCGAGACGGATGGCGGCGACCACCCGATGATGACCGTCTCCCACAAAACCATCCTTAACGAGAATGCCGAGACCGTCGACGCCGTGCTCGGCGATGTGGGCTTCAAGCATCTCCTGATAATGACCTGGCTTCCCACAGCAAAGGCATTGGCGGGTGCGAGTGTTGCGGTCTTCGTCCGCCCAAGTCCAAGGGAGATCCTTAGCCCTCGTCGGGCGCAGATCGGCTACTGCGACCGTTTCGATCGTTTGAACGGCGCTCATTTTTCACCTTCAGGGTTTGAGAGGGGGATAAGGAAACGCTCAACGAATTGGCAGCCAGTGGCATCAAGGGAGGTGTTCGGATTCTCCTCAAGGGCGAAGGCCACCGCCATGAGCGCCTGCCAATCTCGCTGATCCTGGAACGCACCCTGACCACAGAAAGGCGTCCCTTCCAGCCGTTGTGACCTGTGAACAATGCAGACCTCGACGTTTTCGCCCCCTTCTACGGGATGACCACCAGGGCAATACCGACCATCGGGCGCTCGGTGTGGTTCCGTCTTGAGGTGCGGACACAGCCACCACAGTTGCCCGCTCATTCGTCGTCCTTGGAGTTGCAATCTCCTCGGTGTTCCAGTCCGCCCTCCTCAGTCAGAAAGCCAAACCCATCCATTGAGGTGAGTGACCAGGGGATCAGATCGGCCCATACTGCGAACTTGCCGCAGGCATCACAACGATTCATGGCTTCTCACCTTCCGAGTTTGAGAGGGGGATAGCGTCAGCGGACGAGGCGTCGCAGACGCTCGTAAGGAAACACTCAACCATTACGCACTTATTGTTCTTGAACGGGTTCGGATTGCCAATGCGATAGGCGACGAGAAACGCTTGGTGACAAAGCTCCCCGCCTTGCGAGAGAGCCTTGTGCTTTTCGCAGTACCGCACAGCCTCGCCCCCCTCTACGGGATGGCGTAACACGCCTGACTGCAACAGATATTCAAACGCCTCAATATCTGTTACAGCATGACCACCAGGGCAATACCGACCATCGGGCGCTCGGTGTGGTTCCGTCTTGAGGTGCGGACACAGCCACCACAGTTGCCCGCTCATTCGTCGTCCTTGGAGTTGCAATCTCCTCGGTGTTCCAGTCCGCCCTCCTCAGTCAGAAAGCCAAACCCATCCATTGAGGTGAGTGACCAGGGGATCAGATCGGCCCATGCTGCGAACTTTCCGCAGGCGTCACAGCGATTCACGATGCTTCCCCGTTGAGGGCGTCGAGAACGGACAAAGCTTGATGCAGCCAGTACGACCGCGGACGAGTGGCAACGATGGGGTTATACGTCGATTCTTGATGGGCGATCACCTGCTTGTAGGCGCTACTTGCGAGAGCGTCGGCGATCAGGTCAACCGTTTCAGTCGGGTATACGGTGCCTCTGCCATGACAGCTCGAGCAGAGGCCAGTGTGAAAGTCCACAGTCCCAACCTTTGGGGGCTCAGGTAGGGTGCCAGTTCCTCCGCACGTTTCGCATGTCTCGGGTTGTAAAGAGTTCATTTGACCTTCTGTTTCTGATACCACACTCGACCGCTTTGGCGTTCACAAATCCGGCATACACGGTTCTGTTTGCTCACTTCGATTGAGGCGTCATTCATTTCGCCGCCTCCAACTCTTGCTGACCTACCAACATCCACGGGCCTACTTCACGTTGCTCGGTCACATAGGGACGGCAACCCTTATCCAAAGTCCAACGGGCTTGCATCAAAAGTGGCTCTTGGGATGGGTGGTAGATGTGGGAGCGGTGAAGACGGGCTTTACCACTACAACGGATACGTGTCTCGGTCATGCGCATCTCTGACCGAGCATGTGGAAGGCGAGAGGCTTGTCGCACGCCTTGCAGCGGAGCGACCCGTTGCCCACCAGTTCGGGCGCCGGGGCTTCCGTGTACATGCCGGGGGTTCTTTGAGCCACCGGACGCGGAGGGCGACCCTTCGGCTGATAGAAGCCACCACCGCGGCCGGCCTTTCGTTTCGGTGTCGGCTCGTCGAGACAGCCGCGGAGGGCGACCAACGTCCAAGCCTCAACATGCTCGACTTTGGCCACCTGGAGGGATTTGGCGTGGGGTCCGTGGATCCGTCTGCCTATCGCCGCCTTCCACCAACCGCGGGCCTGCAATTCGGCGATGATCGCCCGGGCTTCATCACCCGGAACTTTCATCGTCCCGGCCGGTTGATATCCGACTGCTAGGAGCTTCGCCGCGGTGGTCGCCTTAACCCGTTTCGCAGCCCGGTCGTAACGACCCCAGATAATCGCGCCGACCGCGGACTGTGGGACTCCGGCCAGATCGGCGATCCTCTTGTAGCCCATCCCCTTCTTTTGAAGCTTCATCACATGGCGGCGGACCGGGGCAGCGTCGACCAGCCCGCCTACCTTCGCTCCTGACAACCACAGCAGCCGTTTCCTCTCATACCGGCGGTTGTCGGCTCTGCACTCGTCACAGCGACAGCCGTTGAGGTTGTACCGCGCCTTGGTCCCATGTGGGTATTCCTTCGACGATCGGACCGGGCCAGGATTGCGGACCCTCGGCTTCGCCGCGGTCATGCTGCATCCCGACGGCCAAGCGGCCCAACCCGAACTTCGGGAACGTCGGTTCTCAACCGTTCGACTTCAGCTTTCCAATCGACCTTGATCGGGTAGTACGCCAACGCCAGCCCGCGGAGCAGGTCGAAGGTTTCATCGCCTATCCGTCGTCTGGCCCAATCCTCCCACTGCAACGGCCGAGGGGTGTAGAACATGTGACAGCCACGGCAAAGGCAGACGGCGTTGCGGAAGTCGACCCGGATCGCCGAGTAGGACCGGGAGATCACATGGGCACACTGCAAAAAGGTGTCAGTCCCGCAGTCCTCGCAAAACCCGATCGAGCGGACCGCGGCGGCGAAGAGCTTGTCCGCTTGAACCTTGTAGTCCCGTCGAGTCTTCTTGCGGGTCATGCTTGAACCGTCTCCAACTTCTTCACCGCGTCTTGGGCTGCGGTCCAGGAGACAACAGCGAAGTCTTTCAACGCCTCTTTGCGAAGGTCTGAGACGTGCTCAACTTTGGCTTTCAGCCGCAACGCGGCGTGGAGTGAACCGCCCCGCCACATGCCGCACAGCTCCATCAACTCGTACAGCCTCCGCAGCCGCGCCTCGAGGACGGGCATCGTCTCCTCGTTGGAAGGCCAGACGGCTTGCAGGGCGTACAACTCGTTCCACAGTTCGGGGGCGACCTCTTCGATAGGAGGTTCAGGCTCGGGTGGAGGTTGAGGCCGGGCCTGCTGTTGCCGTTCCTGGCGGCCACGGCCAATCTCACCGATCTCGACCGGCTGCCCGTCGGGGTCGGCCTCACCGGACCCAACCTGGAGTACCTGAGTGAGGGCGTATTTGTAAGCCATCTGAACGGCTTTAGAGGTGGACTTGTCGCCGTAGTCGACCGCCTCACCCGGCACCGACGTTTCAACTGACGAGCCATCCGACCCAGCCGTGAAGGTGTACTGCATGACCACTAGAGCGCGCCAACCGCGGGCGCCCGACTTGGCGACCACCTCGGCGTGCTCGATCGAGAGCATCTTCGGAGCTACCGATACTCCCTCTACAGCGAAGAGGGGACGAACAGCGGCTGTGATCTGCTCGATCGACCGGAAGTTGAAATGCTGTTCCTTGTTTACCGAGTCCTTGTTGATTGGCCCGATAGCGCCGGCCACCTTGGCGAGCTTGGCGTGGATGTCCTGGGTCATCGCTTCTCCGCCAGGTGCCCGGTAACCGCCTCACACATCAAGCAATGAAGCAGCCGCGGGCGCCCCGTGAAATGGTTGGCCCGTTCCGCCTCCACCTTCCAATCGGTAAACGTGGTGGTAGTCCCATCGTCCAAGCTGATCGGATCGTCGGGCCAGTAGAAGTAGCCGACCTGGTTGAGCGACCAACACCATGTGCAACGTGCCCACAGTGGAAGACGGGGAAGCTCGGCAAGCCGCGACGAATCGGCCAGAAGCTCGACAGGTGAACCCACGATCTCTTCATAAGTCGGGTTATCCGGGTGACCGGTGAGAAAAGTCACGCGAAGTCGTCCTCGATCGTGGGCAGGTCGACCCTGAACACCGAGACCATTGGAAGGCCCGCCATTAACGCAGCGGCAGGGTCAGCGGCGGTAGACACTTCCCACCGAGCGTCGGCCTCGATGAGGTCAGCGAAGGCCAGCACCGCAGCTTTGACTGTTGCTTCAGCGCGGTTGCCAGGAGGTCCGAGGTCGTCCAAAGCAGCCTTCAACTCTGTCGATGTGAAATAGAGCTGAATCACGATGCCCTCCGTGCTGCGGGCATCGCCAGACGCACTTCCCCCAACGTCGGGCTAGGAACTTGGATACGGGCCGTGTAAGGCTCCCAGTCGGCCACAGCAATCGCCCACAAGGCGTAAGCCTCTGTCGAAGCAGGGATAGGGTCGAAGGCTTCGTGCATCGCCTGCTCGGCCGTGTCAGCTAACACACGGTGGATAGGGGAGCCGTCCCATAGACGACCGTCCCGATGGATGGCGACCACAAGCCAGGTGGTCATCAAAACGGTGGCTCCTCGACAGTGAGACGACGCTCATGTTCAGCGCAGTCATGGCGGGCGACCTTGCGAAGCAGCGACGCTGAGAGTTGATCGGGACCAGGATGCCGGGGGGACTCATCCCAACCCGGGTCGTCTTCGCTAGCAGCCTCAGTGTGGCCGCAGGGAAGCCGGGCGCTGACATGCCCGTCGTCGGACCATGCGATTTCGAGGAAGCTCACCTTGCACTCCGGTTGAGAGAGACGGGGTTCACGCGGGCACCTTGGCGATGGCGTCTAGTTCGTCGGCCCGTTGGCGTAGCTGGGCGGCATAGGCGGCGCAGTCGTGACGGACACGCTCGATTGTCTTGCCGCCGTTCCAGGCAGCCTTAGCCGCCTCACCAATGGCTGCCATGTTCTGTGGGTCATGGCTCAGCCACCGGTCGCCAACGGCCTCGGCGAGAGCACGGAAAGACGCGGCATCCGCGTTGGCTTGCGATTCGGCCTGTTCCACTAGCCGATTGAGATATGTGATTTTCGACTTGTGCTTCTCGGCCTCGACGGCTCGCGCCTTCTCGATCTCATCGCCACGCAAACCGACCTCGACACATCGCCGGATCACCGCTGCGACGAACGACATCGCCGGGGCGAGCGGTTTAAGGAGCGGGGCTTGAACGGTGGCGGTGAGCTTGCCGCCTCGGCCCGGTTCTAGAAGTCCCCACTTAGGCGGAAGCTCCGACGTTTGGACAATGCCGGGAGCGGCAACGATCCACCAGCGGTGGCAATACCGAATGAAAGGATCAGCCTTCTCCGGCTGTGCCAACTCCCTGTGCCAATCTGACCGGGATACCTTTATTTCATGGCCCACGAAATGATGACCGCGCGAACCCCACAGGCCGACGGCTATCGCATCGCATAAGCGGCCGCCGCCCCGAACGTGTTCGGTGACTTCCTCGACGTAAGCCCACTCGATCCCATTGCCGTTCTTACCGAGATACCGTGATCGCAACAAGGCTCGAAGGTCCTTCGTCAGGAGCGTCATCCGCGTGGCCTCCCAGCCCGATCATCGGCCTGTCCAGCCGCCTTACAGAGAGCCCATATGCAGCCGATGGCGAAACACCAGGCGACGAAGACGAGTAGCCATCTCATCCTTTGCACACCCAGGCTCCGAAGCCCTGTGAGAGCCAAATCTGATAGGCCACCGAGGCGTTGGTCCACGGATCCGTGTAATCACCCGGCCAGGTCTTCTGCCAGAAGGGCATCACCTGGAAAAGTCCGGCCGCTCCGCTTCGAGGATGGCGGGCCGTCGGTACACCCGATGATTCGCAATCCATGATTCGGAGCATCCGGTCGACGTGCTCAGCGGGCCAGTAGTGGGCGACCATCGACCGCCACTGCTCGACCCCAAGTACTAACGAAGTGCTAATCGGTGCAGAATTAGTATTTGGTGGCGGGGCTATGACGAGACGGTTGGCAACCCGAACCTCAGGCTCAGGGTTGAAAAACCATTTGTGCCTCGATCGGATGTCGCGCCATTCATCCATCATTTCGACGTTGAGAGCATCAACCGCCCGTGATGACCAGTCGGCCTGCCAGGTCTCGAGCTCGGTCACGGTGTGAGGTGTGAAGGGGAGCACCAGGGCGGCGGTGAGGGCGAGAGTGGCCATCAGCGTCCTTCCAGTTCATCGAGGCGCTCCAGTAGCTTCATCACGTGCCCGTTGACGAGGTCGAGCACAGAACCATCGATGTCGTCCATCAACCGGCGAGCGTCATCTATCCACTGTTGATCGGTCCAGCCTCGCCGGTCGACACGATGGGATGCGTTGACATGGTCGCGTTGACGGGCGAGGACCTCACCCCACTGGTCACTCATCGGCTATCCATCCGCAGTGTCGAGCCGTGTTCTCCAAAATCTGCGCTAGTTGGTCGCTGATCTCAAAGCGGTCCTTCTGGAAAACAAGGCTTCTGGTCAACGATCCGTCATCGTGGCGTTCGGTCGCCGCTTTCCAGTCAGCGAGCATCTCGACCAGATCGGCCAGGGTCATGCCGTTGATCCCGTTGGGA
Organism: uncultured Actinomycetes bacterium; assembly: GCA_964501265.1. Taxonomy (GTDB): domain Bacteria; phylum Actinomycetota; class CADDZG01; order JAHWKV01; family JAHWKV01; genus CAZCSK01. The sequence continues at coordinate 6,881 of CAZCSK010000019.1, read as the reverse complement.
AAGTGCTCCGGGTGGTGGCGGTTAGCTGCGTAATGGTGGACCAGTCCCGCACCCATCTCGACCAGGAAACCCTTGTACTCGTCAGAGCCGTAGGTCGAGGTTTTCAGCTTCGGCGTGAACTCGTTGAAGACTTCCAGCTCCGGCGGCTGCGTCTTGCTACGGTCGTGGACCTCGGCCCGGCCAGCCAATTCTTGAACAACCGAAAGCATCAACTCTCGGACCCGTTGAGCGTGTTTCAAGGTGTCTTCGGTGCTGTCGTAGCTCATCCCCGCCACCTGGCCTGGTTGCTCAGCCGCTCATCCAACTCCCGGCCACGTCTCTGATACTGAAACTGGACCCATGCGATACGGCCAGCAGCGACCAACAAACTCACCGCCGCCAGAGGTCCGGCGACAGCAAAGACAAGGCGTGAAAACACTGAGGCTCCTTAACCGATTCTGAAGGGCGATTGAAAGGGAGTCCGGGCCGTCTCAGGCAACCACGAAGACCTGAGACGACCCGGAGAGATTCCGCCCATACGTCGCATTCCCGGAAACGAACGGCGACGAACAACACCGATGAGGGTGGCTTTGGATATGGGCGGAAAACTCCCCCCAACGGCGGTTAGGTACCGAGTGGCGTTTGCCATGCCGTTGGGGGAAAAGGTTTCAGGCTGGATGGCGCTGACCGACAGGGAGCTGGGGGGCGTCGCTGTCGAACTCATCCAGCCTGAAAGGGCGGACCGGGTTGTGAAGAGAGAGTGCCTGCCAGGGCTCACCCGGTCCGGATGCTCGGCCCGAACCTCGCCCCGCACTTCCTCGAACGGGTTACGAGACTCGGGCACGAACTTGAAATCTTGAACGTCATAGGAGGCGGTGAATGAACTGAGGGGGCGGAACTCGCTCATGAAGACGCCTCCGAAGCTCGCAGAGTGCGGTCAATGACGATGCAGACCTTCGGGATGGCGGTCACGTCGGAGACGTTCTCGTACATTCGGTCGATCGACGCTGCCAACAGCACCTGCGTCTCGTCCTCTTTGACCACGAATCCGACACTGACACAGGTCGATACGGAAAGCCCCAGGACTTCATCCGAGGGTTGCCACCCCGCCATCCCCGTCGAGTCGATCCATTCGATAAGCCGGACCTCAGGGGTCTGAGCGCTCATTCGCAACTCACCGGATTGACAATCGGTTCCTGGCCTATTTCGACCATCATGGAGGAAACACACACTTCGGCTGCACGGCCAGAAGCACGCTCCACGAACATGAAGACGACACCGACGACGATGAGAGCGAGAGCGACGACTGACAACCAGAACCAGGCGAGGTTCTGACGTTGCATCTGACGGGTGACGAGGTCACGGTCTTCACGGGTAGGCCAAGTCATAGCCGAACGCCCAAAGGCTCCAAGGCGGAAGCAAGCTCTTCCCATCCGAGGTCGACGGGAAGGGACGCCTGTTTCCGATACCTGTTGTATTGGTGCAGCGCTTTGGCCAACTGAAAAGCGATGTCGGGCTGGATGTGTATCAGAACCTCGCCATCCCAACCCTGAGTGACTCTGAAGTCGGCAATCATCAGCCTCTCCTCGACCTTCGGTGCTCAAAGGCGAGGTGGCGCTCCATACGGTCAATCGAGGGGGCCAGGAAGTTCTTTATCCACGCCAGACACACGTCCCGCATTTCGTCGTAGTCGGAAATGCCAGGCGCCATGACAGCGACCTGTTCGGGGGTGAGGTCGAGCCGTATCGCAATCGGCAGATCGCCTTGAGGGTCGCGTTCGGTAACCAAACGGACGAAGCGGCGTCGGTCGGCAAGCCATTCCTCACGGGAAGTCACGCCGCCCTCCGGAACAGACGGTCGAAATATTCGCCGTTGAAAGCCCGGCCGGCCAGGTTCTCAGTGGTCAACGCCTCGGCTGCTCGGACACCGATTTCGAGGGTGAGCGCCCGGGCAGCAGCGAAGTACAAAGCTCCAGGGTTTTCGCCGTTCTCCAATCCGTGGGCACAGTTCGGCTCGAGCTGGAGTGTCTCACCGCCCCAGTCTTCGCAGAGGATGCAATGCTGACGGAGGCGAAGGTTGAGGGTCATGACTTCACCCCGGCAACCAGCAGCGGGCGGTAACAGACCTGGCAAGCGGTTCCATTGAAAGCCTCGGCCTCGTCTTCCGTCACCTCGACCTTGTGCCCTTTGCTGCACTTAAAGATGAAGGTCACGTGCGGTCTTACTTCGATATCGAGCACCTGTGCGAGGTCAGCTGCAGTCTTGAGTGCCTTGGCCTTGGTCGTGTACGTCTCTGAGGTGGCCAAGATGGCGCCGTTACCGGCCGACTTGAGAACCCACCACCAGCGGCGATATAGAGACCCGGGATATTCGGAGTTCGCCTTGAGGACAATGCGGTAGTTCATGAGAGGTACACCACGATGCAGAGCGGTTCACGGCAGGGGAACTGCAACGGGCTGGGAGTGGGCAGCACCGCGTAAAGGGCCAGTTCGACGGCGATGAAAGCGAGGACGACGAGAAGGGACCTCATCGCTGACTCCAATCCGAAGTGATTGAGCCGTCCTCATGCCGCGTGTAGATCGGCGTAACCGTCGAGTCGTCGATGAGGAACGGATGGTCCAGACGAATGGTGAGTTCGTTGCGGCTCTGCGACAGCGCGACCCCGACGACTTCGACCCCGGCCGGAATCTGTAGGAACTCTCGGAGGATCTCGACAGAGACCGTGAAGGTCGCGCGGTTGGTCTTCATCGGCCGGTTCCTACCGAGAGCCGAACCTGACCGGAAGGCTCAGGGATGCCCACCAGCCGGTAAAGCTCAACCCGGTTCTTGTGGTAATGCCGGGTGCATTTCTCCCGGGTGATCAGATAGCCGTCAGATCGGAGTTCCATGATCCGGGCGCCGTATCTGGCCATGCCGAGTTGTTCTTGGAAGTCTGTACCGCAGGCGCCGTCACGGTCGCGGATCAACTTCAAAACGACGAAGGCGGAGTCTTTCACGAAGCCACCGCCGCGGGGATGACCTGGCCGCAGGTAGGGCAAACGTCGATGACCTCGACCTCGACCGGCTCAACCTCAACGGGAGGCTCAACCTTCGACTGGCAGACGTGGATGTAGCCGGTGTAGTGGCCGGCGCATTTCAAGCAGTGCTTGACCGGGTGGCTGAAGCTCAACCCGCAGTCGCGGAACCGGCAGTAATGGACGTTGGTCATCTTGTTGACCGCGTTCTGCACAGCCTTGGCGGTTGGTTTGCCGTCCGACTCTTTGACCGCTTCCTCCCAAGCCTCGGCCATCTTCTCCGGCTGAGCTTTGAGAGGGGCAAGCTCGCGGGCCTGCGTCTCGGACTTGGGTACTTTTGTACCCACTTGGGCTTCCAAGATTCCGACCACTTCGGTAGCGGCAATGACCTTGTTGGCGTAACTGCGGCCCCACTGCCAACGGTCCCGGCAGTACTCCTCGAAGTTCCGAAACTCTGCCCTGTACAGACGGCGGTCCCGGATCTCCATGAGCGCCAGACCCACTTCGACGAAAGTGCCGAGGCCATGTTCGATGACCGCTTCGCATTCGTCGATGGTCCGCTGGGCGAGGGTCTTCATGCCGCCGACCGCTTCCGCGAAAACTTCTTGAACCAGCGGGCAGCGAACCAGTTGTCCACAAATCGGTAATGGCTGTGAAGGGTCGCTTCGGGAAGGCGTGAAGCCCAGCCGCGGTAGGTGACAGAGAAAGTCATGAGGCCACCCCGTGGTCGGCTGTTGGTTTTGATGGTGAGGCAAGACTCAGCTTTCGAAGCTGTTGGTAGATCCGCTGGGTTGAAACGCCCATAACGGAGGCCATCTCGCGGACCGAAAGACCCCGGCGGTAAAGCTCGAGGACCTTCTGTCGTTCGTCGGTCAGGGGGCTAGCGTTCAGCACGCTGTCCACTATACGGCTATCTTGCCAACTTGTCAATGGACTACTTGCCAATCCCCTAGTGACTAGATATGCTGCCCGCTATGGGAGGCAACAGAGGCGACCGGAAATCGCCGGAGAGAGAAGGAGTCATGAAAGAACTGGCAGCCGCCATCCAAAGGGCGATGAAGGAAAAGGGGCACTCGTTGCAGGAAGCGGCCGACGAGATGCTCAGTTACAAGGGTTGGGGGACCGTTTCCAAGGGATCGGTTAGAGCCTGGAGTAATGGATTCCTGACGAACCGACCCGAGCAGGAAAACTGGGACGCTATCGCCCAGTACGTCGGGGTCCACCGCTACGTGGTCATGGGATGGCTTGAAGTGCTAGAGCAGGGCGATGTTGATACGCTGCTCAACCGAGCAACGGGGCTTTACCTCAGTTCCCCCGCCGCCGCCTAGTCATAAAGGACTAGACCTGATGAGTGTGGCACTTCATAGCCCCCCCGGTTCGTTGAGTCAGAAGCCCTATCCAACATTGGCGATCGTCGACCAGTCTGTACCGGATTGGGGAGGTAGAACGACAGAGGGTGGGTTTACCGAATTCCTCATCGGCGAGGGACTCAAGGGAAAGACCGTTACCACATACCTCCGCCACGTCCACAACGCTGCGCAATGGCTGGGACTCCACGGCCACACCCTCGCCTCCGTTCCGCCGTCCCTAATCGCCGCCTGGGGGGACACTCTCGCCAACTCCCACTCGACCAAAGCAACCGCGGCGACAGCGTTGCGTTACTACTGGATCTACACCGGGCGGGCACAACCACCGATCAGAGCCCTACGGATACCGCCGGAGAAGAAGATGGTCTGCCAGGCCCTAGAAGTTGAAGAGGCCACCCGACTGAAAGGGGTGGCTTTGGGCCAGATGCCCCGCGGTAAAGCCGTTCTGCTCGGTCTGTTCCTTGCCCTCCGCTGCGAGGAGATCGCTAAGGCGGAATGGGGCCGGTTCACGGACGACGGCCAGTGGTACCGGGTGACGGGCAAGTTCGACAAGACGGCCGACGTTCCTGTGAGCCGGGAGTTGTGGCGGCTGCTCGAGCCGTACCGGTTGGAGGGCTGGATATTCCCTGGCCGTACCAACGTCAGGGCGCATGTTGCCCCAGCGACGATCTGGTTTTGGGTTAAAAGGATGGGTGAACAGGCAGGGATTTCCGACCTGCGAACCCACCAGCTACGTCATACCAGCCTCGCGCACGCTCACGACCGGACGGGCGACTTGCGGGCGGTCATGGAGTTTGCCCGTCACGTCTCCCCGGAGACCACCAGGGGATATACGAGGACGACAAAAGAGGCACTGCAAGGGGTAGCCGCCTCGTTGGACTTCTAACCCGGGCTGATTATTCCAGACACTCGCCTCGTATCACAGTGGACCGCAACAGCTTCTGGATCTCCGCCGTTGCGACCTGTTGGCTTGTACGCCGCCGAAGCTCCTTCCTAATAGCCTCTATGACCGGCTCAGACAGGATGGTGGCGGCGAGCGACCGGGGTGAGGACGCAACCTTCTCCCTCCAAAGGTCGTCGATCATGTGCCGTTTAAAAGCCTCCTTGGAGATGTAGAAGAGAGCATCGGCCTTCTGGTTGGCTGTGTCCGAGCCCAACAGATCGACATCGAGGGCAAGCTCCACCAAGACCGGGGCACCTGCCATAACGCCGATGTGGTAGACCTGCCAGTGAGGGCCGTTAGTAAGGATCACCCACTCCACACCTTCGTTGAGGGCATACATTTCGACCTGCCGAAGATGCTTCGTGTTCAGTTTGGTGGTGATCCGCTTGGTCTCCAGGAACGCGACGAGCTGCTGATCGACCCGAAGGCCGTAATCGGCAAACTCGCCCTTCACCAGGTATTCGGTGGTGAGATCCTGATATTTGTCGAAGCCGAGCCCATCGGTGAGGATGTCAGTCACGACCAGGCGGGTGTCGCCCTCGTTGGCATCCCGGGTAACGAGATCTGAAAGCGGCTTCGATACCCGTCTGACAATGGATCTGAGACGGTCCCTTGCCTCAGTCTCCCAGCGGGGAGCGCCTTTCGGTATCCGCGGCTGTGGAACAACTGGCTGTTCGTCGTTCTGGGAATGCTCAATGGGGGTCATCGTTGGATCTACCGGCGGGTCAGTGGTCATTTCAAAACCTAAGCAGAGTCGGTCGATCCATGCCGCCTAGAACGCGACGAAAGCGCCCCGCCTCCCCTGAGCGGGGCAGACGGGGCGCTTCAATCGACCGGGTTGGTTCAACCTCCCGGAGGAGGATCGAGGAGGCTGCCTTCCCGGTGTGCTGCCGGGAGGACTGACGCCCTAACCCGGAATATTTAACGCATAATCCTGGTCACGGCGATCCACAGGACGACGAAGAGGAGGATGAGGAAGCTCAACACCCGCAGATCGGTCAACCATTCAGCGCCGCAATGCAACTCGTCCGGGGTTTGACAGGTCATGAGCCCTGTCGGATGAGTTGGATGACCTCGAAGATGACCAGGGCGGCGCCGCCTATCCAGGCCGGTTTCGGCAGATGGGGTTTCCGGCCGCCGTTGGTTTGGACTTGGATGGCGTCAACCTGTGTTTTGACGGCGGCAACGTCGACTTTGACCTGGTCGAGCTGGCCGAGGAGGCCTTTCTCTTTCTTGCGGATCGGCCGGGCCATCCAGTCGGCCTCTTCGGGCCCGTCGACCAGGTCGACCAGCTGGCCTTTCAAACCATCGAGGGAGTCGGCGATGAGGGCCGCCACCCCCGAGTGGGGGACACGCGCGTGCTCGGTGATCGCCTCGTGGACGATGGCAGCGACAACGTCGGGGGTCCGTTCGACTTCGAGCTTGACCAATTCGAGGGTTTCGGCCAGGTTCTCGTTGGTGATGCGTTCATGTGGGCCGACCATCTGTCAGCCGTCCTCCCGGCTGTACTCGACGAACAGCAGGATCGTGTAAGGGTCGAGCTGACCGCGGACCACACCCGGCCGGTTGACCTGCTTGG
>CAZCSK010000018.1:0-43188 GCA_964501265.1 uncultured Actinomycetes bacterium | reverse complement strand
GGGTTTGGAAGCCGACGACATTCCGCGAATTCGGCCAGCAGGCCAAAGAGGTGGCCGCAGGGCTGCTCTCCTTGGGCGTCGAGAAGGGCTCCTGCGTTGGGCTTTTGAGCGGAAACCGGCCCGAGTGGCACATTTCCGATGCGGGCACGCTTTTGGCCGGTGCGGCCACATCGCCCGTCTACGCTTCGAATTCGCCTAGCCAGGTCGCCTACGTCCTTGGTCACTCAGACTCGACGGTTGCGATCGTTGAAAATCAGGACCAGTTGGACAAGGTCCTAAAAACCAAAGCTGAGCTTCCCAAGTTGAACAAGGTTGTCGTCATCAACGGAGAGGGGACCGAAGACAGCGACCTCGTCATTTCTTTCGAAGAGTTGAAGCGACTCGGCCGTGAGTACGAGAAGTCGAACTCTGGCGCTCTCGACGAGCGAATCAAGTCTGTCGTTCCCGAAGACCTGGCCACACTTGTTTACACGTCTGGCACAACCGGACCACCCAAGGGCGCAATGTTGACGCACGCCAACTTCGCATGGACGCTCGAAGCCCTGGGGAAGGTCCTTCCTTTCCAGGAAGGGGCGGAGCGAGTCATGTCCTATCTGCCTCTGGCCCACATCTTCGAGAGACTGACGTCGGATTGGGGGGGCGTCTACTACGGCGTTGAGGTGTGGTTTGCCGAGTCGATTGAGAAACTCCTTCCCAACCTTCAGGAATGCAAGCCGACCTTCTTCATCGGAGTGCCGCGCGTATACGAGAAGTTCTACATGGGCGTGAAGGCTAAGGTTGCCGCGCACGAAAAGAAGGACCTCATCGAAAAGGCTATTAATCTCGGCCTGGCAAAAGTGGAGGCGGAGCAGGCTGGCAAGTCGCTTCCGCTAATGGACAAAATCAAGTACGGCTTGCTGAACAAACTGGCCTTGTCAAAACTGCGAGAGGGCCTTGGAATGGGCAACGTCCGATTCGCAATCACCGGAGCGGCTCCGATTTCAACCGAAATTATCAAGTTCATTCAGGCGATAGGCATCGAACTCGTCGAGGGTTACGGCCAAACCGAGGACAATGCTCCGACAGCCGTGACACCGCCAGGCAAGACTCGCATCGGCACCGTCGGTCCTCCGCTGCCGGGGCTAGAGATCAAGTTCGATGAGGACGGCGAGATTCTCGTGCGGGGGCCTAACGTTTTCAAGGGTTACTTCAAGGATCCGAAGGCCACGTCAGAGACGCTTACTGAAGACGGATTCCTGCGCACCGGCGACGTCGGCGAGTTGGACGAGAAGGGCTACCTGAAGATCACCGACCGCAAGAAGGATCTCATCATCACCGCGGGTGGTAAGAACATCTCCCCGCAGGAGCTGGAGGGGCGGCTCAAGTTTGCCCCCCTAATCTCGCAGGCGGTGATCATTGGCGACCGCCGGCCATTCTTGACGTCTCTGCTGACGCTCGATCCTGATATCGCGCCAACTTGGGCTAAGGGGCAGGGGATTGAATTCGACGATGTCACGCAACTGGCCGAGGACCCCAAAGTTCTGGCAGCTGTTCAAGCCGTGGTCGACAAGGTCAACGAAGGTCTTTCTCAGGTGGAGAAGATAAAAAAGTGGACCGTGCTACCCCGCGACTTCACCCAGGATGCCGAAGAAATCACCCCGACGATGAAGGTACGCCGCAAGACGATTAACGAGAAGTATGGAGATCAGATCGATCGGATGTACGCTTAAGTACTTTCGGTCTTCCCAACTCAGCCCTCTTTTTTTTGCGCCCGAGCATTGCGCGCATGTCGATCCAGCAACAGGCAGGGGAGCGCATGTGTCTGACTTGCTTGAGGACATAGGACGTAATTCACTTTGTTCATGTCTACCGGGAGAAGGGCGCCCCCGCCGCGTGTAACCGTCCCAGCCGCACCCGCGCCGTCCTCTAGGATTCCCGATGCCTGGTACTCAGATCTTGGGAGCGTGGACCTCAACTTCGCGTCCTGAGTCCGCAGATTGAAAGGCCGCGTCAATGATGGCGGTTGCCAAAAGAACCCCCGCCGGGTCGACTGGCGATGGGCTGTTGGTCCGTACAGCCTCCGCCCACGCTCGGTCTTCCCGGCGAAACAGCTCGAAGTTTTCCACAGGCGTTACCCCCTGCACATCAACCTTCGTCATAGCACCGAACTCGTCCCGGTAGATGCTCACGCCGTCCGCGGACCCGTTCACCTCACCCACACCTAGGCGAAGACCCGCCTTCTCGCCCAGAAAGTAGGTCGTCCCCAGCGAGTCCATGTTGAGGGCCCAGCTCGTCTTCAGGACGAGGACCGAGCCGTCGTCGAATCGGACCCACGCTGCAGCAAAGTCTTCGACCTCGCTTTCATGTTGCACATCGCTCCACTGCCCGAAGACCGGCGCGGCGTTGAGGCTGATGTAGTTGGAAGTGACCGCGCTGACGACCACCGGTTTGGGATGCCCCATCAAGTAGAGGGCGGTATCGAGAGGGTAGATGCCCAGGTCCGAGACGACTCCGAACCCAGCCAGGTCCTTGCGGGTAAAGCTTGGCCCGGGAGTAGCCCTGCGACGGGAAGCCACGGCCTCTGCGAAATAGATCCGCCCGAGAGCGCCGCCATCGACAATGTCTTTTGCAATCGCGACTTGTGGACTGAAGCGAAGCTTTAGGGCGACCATGAGGATCTTGCCGGTCTCTTTAGCGACGCGGGTCATCTCCGTCGCCATCCCTAGATCTGCCTCCATGGGTTTTTCTACGAGAACATGCTTACCGGCTCTAAGGGCATCTATGGATGGGCGGCCGTGCAGGGCGGTGGGGGTGCAGATGATGACGCCGTCGAGGTCGCCTAGATCTAGGAGGTCCCGATAATCCTGGAAAACCGCTGGGATGCCCCATCTCTTGGCGGTTGCCTCTGCTGCTAGGGGCGCGATGTCGGCCACCGCCGCGACCTCAAGCTCTTCGATGGACTCGATGGCCTGGAGGTGAATCTGCGCGATGCCTCCAGCTCCAATGAGCCCAACTTTGATCGGTTTCTCGGGCGCCACTAGCAGCCCTCCAAGAAAAGGCGCGAGGCGTTGAGTCCGGCCTGTTCGGACTCCTTGCTACCGTTGAAGTTGGCATCTTCCAGCTCGACTGAAACCGCGCCTGCGTAGCCGGCGCGCTCCAGAACTCGAAACCCTTCAGTCCAATTCATCTGGCCGTGGCCTGGAATCGTGTATCGCCAGCAGCTGGAGCCGAAGGCGAAGGTGTCGGCGAAGGTCGGCGGCTGCTCGCGTCCATATTCGTAAATTCTCTCCAGAAAAAGTTCTGTATCTTTTGCATGGACGTGGAATACCCTGCTGACAAACTCATCGAGAAATCGAATCGGATCGATCCCCATTCTTATGAGATGGGAGGGATCGTAGTTGATGCCGATGGCCGGAGAGCTGCAGCGCTCGAAAAGCGCCCGATAGCCTTCGGGCGTACAGCAAAGGGCACCCGGACCAGGATAGCCTTCTATCACCAGCCGCCCCCCGCAGCTTTCCAGCGCTGGCCCAAGCTGCTGAAGGCTTTCCAACATGTAAGCGAAATTCTGGGCGCGTGGAAGGGTTGGATTCTCGGGCAGCATCACGATGAAGAAGTTGCGCACACCGAGAGACGAACAGGCCTCCACGTAATCGGCGTTGCGGCGGATCGACTGCTCCCTGATTTTCTCCTCCGCAGCGATCATCCCTTTCCATTCCGGCAGGTCCACGGCGCCTATCTGAAGGCCCGCGCTCGTTACTTTACCGGCCGCGATATCGCCGTCGGTCGTTAGATCAAGCGCGGCAAACTCATTGGCGACCGCCCACGACAGCAGCTCATCGAGATCCTCCTGCCAATCCGACTCGCCTCGTCGAAAACCAATCGGAAAATGTCCGGTTCTTGTAAGGCTCGACACGACAGGCAGACCTACCTAAAAAATCGACACAAGGTCGGACCTGGCCGTTATCAGCCTTTCCTGCTCGGAGTCGCTCATCGGATTAAAGGCTGATACCGCTTCCAACACCATTGGCAGAAGTCGCGCGTCACCGGGAGTGCATAGTGCGCTGATCTCTTGACTCAGCGTGCAACGAACTCCCGCGGCAATCTCATCAGACTCCTCGAACGGCTCGTACCACGTCTGGTAGCGCGCCCGGTCGGTCCATGGCCCCTTTACGGCCGTCTTGATTGCGAGAACGCCGACGCGCTTCTCTGAAGCGGTCCTCAGAACTTTCTCGGTCGCTTTTCGATAGTCACTTCGCGCCCACAGGGCCGCGTTGACGGGGAACATGATCGTGGCGAAGTCGAAACGGGCCATTGCTTCGAGCATCACTGCGGGCGACTGAAGGCCGTGGCCGGTAATTCCTATGTGATCGATCAGACCCTCACGTCTCGCATCTACCAGCGCATCCAGTGCGACCATGGCCAGGTCCAGTTCCTGGAGCGAAGTTACGGCATGCAGCTGATAAAGCGGGAACTTCTCCATTGCGAGCTGGCCCAGAGACTCTTCCAACTCTCGCCGAACGTCCGACTGCTCCCGATTCTCCGTCTTGCACGCAACGAATACGCCTCTTGCGGCGAACTCACTCGCCCAGGGGCCGAGACGCAGCTCAGCTTCCCCGTAGGAAGGAGCGACGTCGACGTGATTGACCCCGGCATCGAGAGCCAGAGCGACAGCCTGGTCCACTTCATCCTGAGGTATCCGCCCGAAGGCGGCCGTGCCCAGCATCGCGAGCGAGCTTTCGTGGCCCGTTTCACCCAGCGTTCTCGTCTGCAATTCAACCTCCTGTCATCGACTTCGCTCTGCGATTGACTGGAGTCTACTCAACGTAGTTGAGCATGTGATTTTCGGCACCTAAGCCAGCTTCTCTGCCATGGGAGACGGGCGCTCGCACGTGCTGGCAATCTCGACATACCTCGATTCTGTGGATGAATTTAGCAGTCCGTACATGATGTCGAGCACGTGATAGGCGAGTTCTCCACTCGCGCGATGGGGCCGGCCTGATTGTAGGGCCTGCGCCATGTCGACCACGCCTATACCTCGGGAGTTGCCCTGCGCGTATCCGTCGATCATCGGGATCTCCATCCACTCTGGATCCGTTCCTTTCCGCAGTCTCACAGGGCCACCGAAGGAGTTAGGATCCGGCGCGGAGACTGTTCCTTCAGTGCCGTAGATCTCAATTCGAGGAAGGTTGGCCGCCCATATGTCGAAGCTCATAATGATGGCGGCGATGGCGCCGGTATGAAATTCAAGGAGCCCTCCTATGTGAGTCGCCACCTCGACCGGAATGTTGACCCCTAATTTGGGTGTGCTTGTGATTGTGCGTTCGGGAAAGCCCGGGCGAAACTGATGCGCGTTTCATTGACTCGGGATCTTCTGCCACGAGCCCGAGTCCGCTGAGCGGCCGACCGCCTCGAGGACTTGCTGGACCTGCAAGCCGTCGGCAAAGCTCGGCTCCGGATCGGCTCCCGCGGCAATAGCATCGATCAGATCCTTTACTTCGTGCGTGAAGGTGTGTTCCCAGCCGATGATGTGGCCCGGTGGCCACCACGCGCTCATCCAGGGGTGGCTCGACTCGGTGACGAGAACTCTGCGAAATCCTTGAGAATCACCCGGGTCATCGGCATCGAATATCTCCAACTCGTTTAGCCGCTCCAGGTCGAAGGCGAGGCTTCCCTTCGAGCCGTTTATCTCGATGCGAAGGCCGTTGCGACGCCCCGTTGCGAACCGCGTTGCCTCGAACGTCGCGACCGCCCCACCACCGAATCGGGCGATGAAGAGCGCGGCGTCATCCACGGAGACTCCGCCTCTCGCCGATGCAGCCGAGCCGACCCCCGCCTCGCTGGTGAGAGGCCTTTCCTTGATAAAGGTCTCGGTTACGCCGACTACTTCGCAAATGCGGTCGCCGATAATGTACTGAGAGAGGTCGATGATGTGGGCACCGATGTCGCCGAGAGCCCCCGACCCCGCCTCCTGCGCGATCATCCGCCAGACAAGTGGAAACTCGGGATCCACGATCCAATCCTGAAGATAGACCGCTCGAACGTGGCGCACCTCTCCCAAACGGCCGTCGGCTACGAGGCGTTTCGCCAGGGCTGTGGCCGGAACCCGTCGGTAGTTGAACCCGACCATCGAGCGAACTCCGCCGGTCGCAGCATTAGCGGCCGCATCTGCCATCGCTCGAGCTTCCTCAACGGTGTTGGGCCAGCGGCTTCTCGCATAGGACGTGCTTGCCTGCCTGAAGCGCCGCAATCGAGATCTCGGCATGGCTGGATCCGGGGGTACAGACGTCGATCAGATCGATGTCGTCTCGCTCGACCACCTTGCGCCAGTCGGTTTCCGCTGAGTCCCAGCCGAGCATGCTTCGAGCTTTCTCCAGAGCATCGGGTTTTCGTCCGCAGATGACTGAGAGTCGGGGTTCCAGGGCCACGTTAAAGAAGGCGGAGACCGTCCGCCAGGCATGGGAGTGAGCGCGTCCCATGAAGGCATAACCAATCATCCCCACGCTTAACGATGTCGCCGATCGACCTGTCGTCACTTGTCAGACGCGAAGGCGGCGTCGAACGCGCCTTCGGCAGGTTTGAAATCAAGTTTTCGCAGGTACTCGAGCGCCTCCGGCGCCCCGAACTCACGGTCCATTCCCGAGTCCTCCCACTCCACCGAAAGAGGACCGTTGTATCCAATGGCATTGAGGGTCCGAAGGATTCGCTCGAACGGAACGCTACCGTGTCCGACCGAGACGAAATCCCATCCTCTTCTTGAGTCTCCAAACGGCAGGTGGCTCGAGAGGATGCTGTTTTGTCCGTTAAGGTTAGTGGCCGACTCCTTGCAGTGGACGTGGTAGATGCGGTCGGCGAATTCCTGCAGAAACAAGGTCGGGTCTAGTCCCTGCCAGTTCATATGGCTCGGATCGAAGTTCAATCCGAATCCGGGACGGCGGCCGATCGCCTCGAGAGTCCGTTTGGTCGTCCAGAAGTCGTAGGCAATCTCGGATGGATGGACTTCAAGAGCGAACCGCACTTCCTCCTCTTCAAACACCTCGATGATCGGGTTCCACCTTTGGGCGAAGTCCTCGTACCCCGCCTCGATCATCTCCGGCGGCACGGGGGGAAAACCCGCGAGCGTGTGCCAGATGCTAGACCCGGTGAAGCCAATGACGATGTCGACTCCCAGCTTCTTGGCGGCCCTGGCAGTCTTTTTGACTTCATTGGCGGCTCTTTCTCTAACGCCCTCGGGATCGCCGTCTCCCCAAACCGATGACGGAAGAATCGCTTGGTGTCGCTGGTCTATCGGATCGTCGCAAACCGCCTGCCCAACGAGGTGGGTGCTGATGGCCCAGCACGCCAGCCCGTGCTCGGCGAGAAGCTTGCGCTTCTGCTCCACATACGCGTCGTCCTCGAGTGCTCGATCGACCTCGAAATGATCTCCCCAGCAGGCCAGCTCGAGCCCGTCAAACCCCCAGGCGGCTGCTTTCTTCGCCAGAATCTCCAGCGGAAGATCGGCCCATTGTCCGGTGAAGAGAGTTATTCGTCGAGACATTCGGCGGCCCTTCCTGGTTTCCGAGGTTCGGTTGATCCCTTCGCGGGTGAACAAGCTACTCTCTTCTTTCAGGGCGGTCAAACTTAGCCGATTCTGGGTATGCTCTGCAGCTTCTACAAAGTCGGAACGCGGAGTTGACAAGGAGGATCTTTTGAGTCACACCAGACCGCATCCCGGAGCGCTACAAACTACGGCGGCCTCGTCGCCACCTTCGAAGCCGCGGCAGGTTTCTGTGCCTCCCGTGGCAGGTGAAGGTCAGATTCTGTCGGGGCGCGTTACGATTTGGTCTCTACATCCATGAAAAGTTCGCGTTTCACGCGAGCGGAGCTGGTTCCGCTGAGCCGGGCGTGGGCGCGTGGCGTTGAAGAAGTGGTCGTTCTTGCCTCGACGTTACCGGGTAAGAGTCGAGAAGCAATAGAGAAGATCTCCGCGCTGAACGGAAGAGTCATTCGGCAAATCCAGGAAATCGATTATCTCCGCATTGTCCTTCCTTTTGGCCCTAGGGCTGTGCCTTCAAAAAAAGCACTCCGACCGTCTGCGAACTCCTATCTGCATGTCTTGCTTGTATCAAAGAGGGATTGCTCTCCTGAGGGCCAATTACCCTTACCTATGGAATAACGAGCCCCCATGTTTACGTAACAAAACGCGCCCGGTCTCGCCTCCTGCTCAGCCGGAACTGCTCCGTTCCACCAGATGATGGTGTAGTCATCGACCATCGCGTATCTTCCGGGTGCAAAGCCGACGCACGCCTGATAGTAAGGAGGCCCACCGCACCCAGGATTGGGAAACCTTGTCTCGTGAAGCCCTTTCTGGAGCGACAAGGGGGTCAACCTGGGACCAGCTTGTTGAATGCCCGATGCTAGGAGTAGGACCTGACGGTAGAAGCGGTTAATCGCGAATTGCGCTTGTCCGTAGGTGCCTGTTCTAGCGCTCGTGGTTGCGGAGCCCCCCGGGGCAATGTCCATGTGAATTCCTCGGTCGGGGGGAGCTATGTCCGGATCGCCTTCCCTGAGTGCCCACCACCAAGGTTCGTCATTGGTCCGATTGATCTTGTTAGCCCCGGTGACTCCATAGAGATGAGCTAGATGGGTCTCCAATCCGGCCTGTTGGAACCTGGACGTCCAGATGTCTCGTTCGTTGCCACTGATCCCAGCAATTAGCCATTCCGGCTTGTAAGCGGGAGCGTGATTCAGGACCGCGTCCATCAAATATGAGTGTTGGTCCATGTTGCATAGACAGAAAATTGACGTGATACCCATCGACTGCATTCGCGCCACGATGGTCTGATCTGCGTTGCAATGGACGCCGCTAGGGCAGTTTCTTAGTAAGGGGACAACTTCCACTGGCGCTCCACAATCCCTAAGTCTCCTCGCAAGTGGGGACGCATCCGGTTCTCTAGGGGGTGCCTGCTGAACTGCCAGGGCAACCTTTCGAGTCTGCGACTGGACATCTGGGCCACCGAATCGAGCGGGGCGCCCGACGAGAGCATTGCATGCCCAGGACCCGACATTCTCGAGCGCTACGTCGAGTGGCGGAGAATAGTTGTATTGGTGAGGAGAATTGACGCTGTGATCTCTGGCGGCGGTTCTCACTCCCGTCAGATAGTCTGTCGAAAGTACCTTTCGCTCCGCCAGTTCATCGAAGAAGGTGTCGTTGAACACCATGCCATAGTTATCTCTCTCTGAATCATTCACAAAGTCGATAGCAGCAAAGGCACGCGCTTCCTCGTAGACCGCGATGGCCCTCGCTCTTTGGACTTCCGGCTGGTAGACCTGGTGAGAATCGCTCTTGCCTTCAATGAGGTTGAGTTTCCTGCCATAGAACTCGAAGCGATTGTTGAAAAAGGTCTCATATGCATTGATCATGCGAGAGGAAAGGAAGGCCTCCGGTTTGGGAACAGCAACTCTGATCTCGTCGGAAGAAACTCCCCTCCAGGTACTACCACCGTTGTTGCCCACCCATGTGTCGGCACATGGGGGAGACTGAGGATCTTCGATCTGTCGAGGGGGGTTTCCTACACATCGACGGACCCGAACGCTTTGGCGACTTCCGGCGGAGGGCAAGCCGGCAGTCCCGGATGTCCCGGATGTCCCGGATGTTCCCTCGCCTTCGCCCGCGCCAAATCGGCTGAATTGGTTACCTGGTGCGTCAGTGATTTGTTCAACGGACTGCGGCGCGAACTCGGCTACGTTGGGCGGCGGTGGGGGTTTGGTGACAAGTGCTACGAGCGCGAGAATGGCAATCAGCACAACCAGGGCGAGGCCGTTGAATAGTGGGCCCGAGCGGTGACGGACATTTAACTGCGAGGCTGACTCCCATCAAATCGGCCAGATCGAAGATTCCCCCTGGCAGAGGTCATTCTATTGAGATATCAAATGCTTGGTCAAGGAGTCTTAGAAACGGGGTTATCCCAGCCTTTCTGCTACTCGCTTTCAAAGCCCAACTGCAACGTCCCCTCCCTGAAACACTCAATAACCCGCGTGCGAGACGAGATGATGTGATTCTCCATCAGAGATTGGGCTTCTTGACGATCGCCTGCCGCGAGCGCTTCTACCAAATCAGTGTGTTCTTGCGTCATCGCGTCGGTTGCCGTCTTGGGGCCACCCACAAGATGGAAGATGCGTTCCATCTCCTCCATAACTCCGGCGACGATCTGCGCCAGGCGTTTGTTCGGACTTCGCACGTGCGGGGGAGCTTGCTTTCGCGATTCAAGGTCTGGGGATCCCACCGCTCGGCAGCCTAATCGGCAGTGTTGAGAGGTTCAAAACTTCTTCTTGACAGGTCAGATTTTCTAATTAGAATGCCAGCTGAACTAGCTATAGTGACTAGTCATAGGTTCGTAAGCTCTTCAGATCGGAGTTCGTATGGCCAATGTCCTGAAGGTTGTCCCTGCCGAGTCCACCAGAAGTGAGGAGGCCTTTGTTGATCTCAAGCGTCGTATCCTCGAGCTTCGGATGCCCCCGGGCCACCACTTCACCGAAGGGGACCTTGCTGCCGAATTGGGGGTCTCCAAGACCACGATTCGAGAAGCGCTCAGCCGGCTAAGGCAGGAAGCTCTAGTAGAAGTGGTCCCGCGATCCGGCTACCGGGTCGCTTCGGTGACCCTCAAGGACGCCCGAGAACTTCTGCAGGTGCGGCTCCTACTCGAGGGAGAGGTGGCAGCTTTGGCGGCAGGCGCATCGATCAGCGCGGATGACCTGAGGACGCTAGACGAGCTCGGCGAGATCCCCTATGACCCGAGCGACAAAGAGAGCATTGTGCGGTTCTTGTCGGCCAATACGATCTTCCACGTCACCATCGCGCGCCTCTCCGGTAATCAGCGATTGGCCGAAATGCTAAAAAACGTGTTGGAGCAGCTCGAGCGTGTGTTCCACCTGGGACTGGCAATGAGTGAAAGGGCAGAGGAAATCGTCCACGAGCACAAGGCGGTTGTCGAGGCTATCAAGCTTGGCGATCCTGAAAAGGCTCGGGAGGCGGCGGTCGATCAAGCTCACTCATCCCAAGCGATGGTCCTTAATGCTCTTTTGTCCAGTGATGCAGTCCAAAATGCTCATTTGTCCAGTGATGCAGTCCAATCGACCAAAATAGCAAGCACCTATTGACATTCCATGACCTAGAGATGTGGACGCGGGGGGAATTGATGCTGCCCGTCATTTCCCATCCTCGGCGGAGTCGATGATATGACCGAAGCCCTCGAAAGGACGTTTGGCAAGCTGCCACCTGGCCTGCTCCATAGGCGCTATCGCAACGAGTTACTCGCCCTCGTTGTACTCATCGTTGCCGTTCAGTTCTCCCCGCGTTCCACTCCTTTCGAACTTTATGTGTTGGGACTCTCGGGGGCCGTCGCGATCGCCTCGCATGCTTCGGCGATCCGTCAAGCAAGATTGAAAGCCGTTGACTCACGATAGGAAGTGCGTTGGGGTACGAGGGGGATTAGGCGGATGAGTACCATCGGGGTGGGCGCATCACGAGGAAAGCTGGCGGAGATGTTCAGCAACCTCAAGTACCGCAATGAAATTGCGGCCCTCGCTCTGATGTTCACGGTCGTTCCTTTCTTTAGACCCAAAGTCCCAGGTGGCATATACGCCCTGGCCGTTGTGTCAGCAGCAGGTTTGATCCTGCATGCAATTGGCGTGATCCTGATTTTCCGGATCAACAAATTCATCAACTTTGCCCAGGTGCAGCTCGGAGCGTTGGGCGCTGCCTTCTATACGGGCCTGGTGAATGGCAAGCTTCTCCTTCGGGGTCTGGGCCTCGTTTGCCCGCCATGTGTGGAGCCCCGTCCAAGTCAAACTTTGGAGATCATCAATTTCTCGATTGCCATGATTGTCGGGATGGCAGTCTCAATCGGTACTTCCTATCTCGCGTACCAGCTGATCGTTAGGCGATTCGCGAATGCTCCCCGCCTGTTGTTGACGATCAGCACGATATTTCTCGCTCAGTTCCTTTCGCAGCTTCCCGACAGAGTGAATCCCTATTTCTTTCCTCAGTCGCAACGGGAGCAGGGCGGGCAGGCGGCCGGCCAGGCTGCTGCTCCGCCGTTTGAGTTCTCGATCAACATCGATTCTGCACCGTTCAGAACGGGAGACATCCTTACGGTCGTCCTCGCCGTTGTCGCGGTCTTCCTGATCGGGGTTTATCTCCGGAAAAGCACAACGGGCACCGCGATCAGGGCTGCCGCAGAAAGCCCGGAGCGCGCCGCCACATTAGGGGTCGACACCTTTGCGGTGACCGGCCGTATCTGGATGATCGCCGGTGTTCTGTCCGGGGCAGCAGCGATTCTCCAGTCATTCACATCCGGAGCCGGCGGGGGAGAGAGTAGCGTTCCCGGCCTTCTCCAAATCCTGACCGTCGGCGTAATCGCAAGGTTCGTTAGTCTCCCGATGGCCGCGCTAGCAGCGGTCGTCCTCGCCAGCCTTCAGCATGGGATGTTGTGGTCTTTTGGTACCACCGCCTATCTCGACGGAATGCTTGTCCTTTTGATCGGGGGCCTGCTGTTGTTGCAACGAGTCAAGGTCAGCAGGGCTGAGCGCGAGGGCGGACAGACTTGGAGAGGAACAAGAGAGCTTCGCCCGATTCCCGATGAGTTGCGAAGCCTCGGAGTGGTGCGTAGATGGGTACGGAACGCCATCATCCTCGTCACTCTCTCCCTGCTTTCCCTCCCGTGGTTGTTATCGCCGAGCCAGACGAACCTCGCAGGCGTCTTCGTCATCTATTACCTGGTCGGGGTCTCTCTTCTGATGCTGACAGGGTGGGCCGGACAGATCAGCCTTGGCCAGTTCGCCTTTGCTGCGATTGGCGCCTGGGTGGTCGCGGTCACGCAACTCCCGTTTTTCTTATCGCTCATCTTGGGTGGCATAGCGGGGGCCTTTGTCGCGGTAGTCATTGGGTTGCCAGCACTGAAGCTTCGGGGGCTTCATCTTGCCGTAAGCACGCTGGCGCTCTCTCTATCTGTGTCAGCAGTCTTTGTTGGGGACAGGTTTCTAGGCAAACTCCTCCCCGCCTCAATCGAGCGCCCCTCGATATTCGGTATGAATCTAGATGATCAGAGGACGATGTACTACTTCCTTCTGGTCATCGCTTTCGGGATAACAATGGCCGTTCAAGGTATTAGGCGAAGCCGGACCGGTAGGGCGTTGATCGCCGCTCGGGATAACGAGGCCGCGACCCAGTCGTTCGGAATAAACCTCGTAAGAATCCGTCTCACGGCGTTCGCGATGTCGGGATTCGTCGCTGCATTTGCAGGCGGACTCTTCGCTTACCACCAAAACGGCGTAGACGCGGCATCCTTTGCTCCGTTCCAGAGCCTGATCATTTTCTCCTATGCAGTGATCGGTGGGCTTGGTGGAGTCAGCGGCCCTGCCCTTGGGTTTGCGTTCTGGGCGCTCATCGCGCTATCTCCAGTCCAGGAACTCGCGCTGCTGACAGCGGGAGCAGGAGGGCTAATGCTTCTTTTTATTGCACCGGGGGGTCTAACACTAGTGATGCAGGACATTCGGGATACCTTGCTAAGGCGCGTGGCCGTGAGGTATCGAATTGTCGTACCAACTCTCATTGAGGATGTTTTGACGTCGACGCGTCGCGCCCCGATGACTGAAAAGATTCGGCCGGGTGGCGGTCAGGTATTCGTACCCACGCGGTACGAGCCGCCCAAACAGTGGGCCCTCGCTCATTTTGGACAAGTGACGGATGAGGAGATGGAGTGGATAAGAAGAAGCGAAGTCGTAACCGTGGCGGGGCTTCAGGCCCAAGCTGCCGAGAAGCTCGCGTCCGCACTGAATAAAGCGGAGGAATCCAGTGGCTGACGTTATAGGGAAGGCATCAGACGAGGAGACTCCTGTGACCGACAAGGTCACTGTCTCCGACATCGCCGAACTCCCACCTATTTTAGGGGAGGGCGCAGAGGGGTCAGTCGCAGAGCAGGTTCGGCCCCGCACTCTTGTACCCACGCCGCGACAGGGTGGGCAGTCCGTTCCCGACGAGCCGTTGGTCGGAAAGATTGGGGAAAAGGGCCCGAAGGTGCCTTGGCCCACACAGCTCTGGGGGTTAATCAAGGACCTGGATCCCCGGGGTATCCAGGGCCCCAAAATCCCCATTCTGGTTTTCACGGTAGGGGGTCTTCTCGGAGGTCTGGATGATGCCGTTCTCGGGATCATTGGGCCCGAGCTTCGCGCGGAATTCGGTGTGAGTATTGGAGTTTTACTGCTCGTAGGGCAGTTGAACCAGTTCGTCGCTTACCTAAGTGGGATCCCGGCCGGATATCTCGCCGATCGTGTAAAGCGTGTTCTGCTTGTACGAATCGGTGCGATAACGACGCAGCTCGGTAGTCTCATCGTTCCGTTCACTTCGACCTACACGCAGATGACATTGGCTCGGAGCGTGACTGGCTTGTTCGGAAACGTGGATCACGCGGCGGTATTCCCGCTCATGGCTGATTACTATCCGGCGCGCGTTCGAGCGCGTGTTATTGCCTTCAGACTTACCGCCTCGAGGCTTTTCGGTATTGCGGTCCTTCCAATCCTCGGGTACGTCGTATTGCGGGTCAACTGGCGTCCAGCCCTATTCATTCTCGGCCTCGTCGCTACCGGCGCGGCTGCTTTGACGTTCTTGCTTAAGGAGCCGGTTCGCGGATCCATGGATCGTCTCGAACTTGGGCTGTCTCCGTCCTTGGCGATGAAGGAACAAGAGCCGATGAGCTTTCAGGAAAGCCTTCGCGCCGCCTGGGCCATCCGAACTATGCGCCGCCAGTTTTATTCCACCGCGGTGGCATCGCTCGCTTCGCCAGTTGGAACTGTCCTGGGCTTCTACACCGCGGAGAAGTTCTTGCTTAATCCTTTCCAACGGTCGCTGATCTTGAGCATCACTCAGATCGTGACATTACCTACGATCCTGGTGTCAGCCGCGTTCGTCGACCGTCTGCTCGTCCACAGACCTTCGCGAGTAATGGTTCTTCAGGGAGCGATCGGAATAGTAGGAATGCTTTCCATTCCTCTAACATTGATTGCTCCCAACATATGGTTCCTCCTGCCCTTCAACATCATGCTTGCGTATGTTTCTGCTATTCCTGCACTTGCCGCTAGCGTGATGGGAACCATGGTCATTCCGGCAAGAGTGAGGGGCCTGGGCTTGCAGGTTTTCGCACTGATCTATTATCCCGTCAACGCGGTCGCATCAATCTTGGTGATTGCTTTTCAGGACCTTCCCCTGTCCACAGTTCTGTTGCTGTTTATGCCCTTCCAGCTGATCGGAGGGATCATCGCCATCTCCGCTGCAAGCAGTGTTGAGAAAGACATCCGAGCCGCTCGGGCAGCGGCTATCGCGACCGAGGAAGTCGAGCGTTCGGCCACCGAAGGCCGCAACAAGATGCTGGTCTGCCGTGATCTGGACGTCGCTTATGACGGCATCGAGGTCTTGTTCAACGTCGACTTCGATGTCGAGGAAGGTGAAACCGTCGCGCTGCTTGGCACGAACGGCGCAGGAAAGTCCACTCTTCTTAGGGCCATCGCGGGGGTTCATCACGCGGCCAATGGGGCGATTCTCCTCGATGGCCGTGATGTCACCCATGCTCCCGCTCACGAGAACGCGTCGCGGGGAATCGTGTTCATGCCTGGGGGCCAAGCGGTCTTCCCAGAACTGACGGTCGCGGAGAACTTGCGAACCGCGGGTTGGCTCAACCGGGCAGATGAGGAGTCCGTCAAGCAACGCACCGAAGAAGTCCTGGATCTGTTTCCCATTCTTAAAGATCGTCTCGATCAAGTTGCGTCTTCGCTCTCGGGGGGAGAGCAGCAGATGCTGGCGCTGGGTCAGACATTTCTCATGAAACCGAGGATGCTCATGATTGATGAGCTTTCGCTCGGACTCGCGCCATCTGTTGTCGAGCAGTTGCTTCAGATTATTGATCGGATTCATAAGCAAGGCACGACGATTGTGCTGGTTGAGCAATCCCTGAATGTTGCCCTCACTATTGCCAAGCGCGCAGTCTTCATGGAAAAGGGAAGGATCGTATTCGACGGTCCCACCGACGCACTGCTGCAGCGCCCGGATCTGGTTCGATCGATCTTCATGGGCGGCGCTGCCTACGCCAAGTCTCGGCCCCCCCGTAGGCAATATGGCGAGCGCGAAGTTCTTCTGCACGTTCAGAACGTCTCGGTTTCCTTTGGAGGGATTAGGGCGCTCGACGAAGTTTCTCTCGACGTTGCGGCCGGTGAAATCGTTGGGATCATCGGCCCCAATGGAGCTGGAAAGACGACGCTTTTCGACGTCATATCTGGTCATCAGGACGCATCGGGAAGTGTTGTTCTCGGAGAGACGGATCTCGCAGATCTGGCCCCCGATGCCCGGGCGAGGCTCGGGCTCGGGAGATCATTCCAGAGCGCGCGCCTCTTCCCTACTCTCACGGTCAGAGAGAACGTAGCGGTCGCTCTGGAGAAACGGGCAGTAACCAATCCTTTGCATGCCGCATTCTGGACTCCAAAAGGACGACGGGGGGAGCGCACTATTCAAAGCCGCACTGATGGACTCATCGACCTCTTCGGTTTACGTCCATACGCTTCGAAGTTTGTTCGTGAAATCTCGACCGGTACGCGACGCGCTGTCGAGGTGGCTTGTATGGTGGCCTCGGAGCCGAAAGTTTTGTTGCTTGACGAGCCATCGACCGGTATGGCCCAAGCCGAAATCGAAGCGCTCGGGCCAGCCTTGTCTCGCATCGTAAGGGAGACCGGCGCGGGAATGCTTGTGATTGAACATGACATCCCACTAATTACCTCGATTTCGGACCGCCTCGTAGCCATGGACCTTGGACGGGTTGTTTTGACCGGCACTCCGGACGAAGTCCGAAGTCATCCTCGAGTTCTCGAGAGCTATCTCGCTGCCTCGGATGCTGTTATCCAGCGTTCCGGATCAAGCATGAGCAACGCAGTTGCCGGTATCCGACTGGACGCTGAGTTGGCAGGGGGAGTCGAAGCCGCAGTTGGTGAACCGGAAGTTGAACCCCTGATGAATGGCAAGCCGAAAACGACGAAAAGGAATCGATAGGAGGTACGAGTGGTAGTAGCTATGCCGAGTCAGACAAGAGCAAAGCATCGCCCCAAGAAGTCGGCACTCACCGCGGATTCGTTCGCGGAGCGGTTCGACCTCATGGTGTCGAACATCAACAAGGTGATCAAAGGGAAGGAAGAGGTGGTTCGCGTCGCGCTAGTGGCGATGCTGGCGAACGGCCATGTCCTGTTCGAAGACCTTCCGGGGACCGGAAAAACGATGCTTGCGCGCTCCATGGCGATAACCATCAACGCTGCTGGCACTCGAACGCAGTGTACTCCTGACCTCCTCCCTGCAGACATCACCGGGTCAGCGGTTTTGGAACGAAAGACCGGAGATTTCATATTTAAGAAGGGACCGGTGTTCACGAATGTTTATCTCGTCGACGAGATCAATCGAGCGACCCCTAAGACCCAGGCGGCCCTCCTGGAAGCAATGCAGGAACGGACGGTTTCATACGACGGAGTAACTCACCCACTTCCGAAGCCATTCTTCGTTCTGGCGACGATGAACCCGATCGAGCTCGCCGGAACATTCCCGCTCCCGGAAGCCCAGCTGGATCGCTTTCTCATCAAGCTGAAGATGGGTTACACCGGACGTGATCAAGAGGTGGAAGTGCTCAAGTCGCATCAGCAAGAGGATGCGATCGATTCTTTGGGTTCGGTTGTTGAGCTTCACGAGGTCGTGGAAATGATCGATTGGGCTAAAGGTGTGACCGTCTCGGAACCTGTCATGTATTACATCACCGATCTCGTTCAAGCGACTAGAGCCGAGCCGGCCCTACAAATGGGAGCTTCTGCGCGTGCTTCTCTTGCGCTCATGCGAGCGGCGCGAGTGATGACCGCAACTCAGGGACGCGACGACGTGGTGCCCGATGACGTGAA
The DNA here is from genome assembly GCA_964501265.1 of uncultured Actinomycetes bacterium. Lineage (GTDB taxonomy): Bacteria > Actinomycetota > CADDZG01 > JAHWKV01 > JAHWKV01 > CAZCSK01. The sequence goes on along the minus strand of CAZCSK010000018.1, from coordinate 25,254 downwards.
GATGCTGATCGGCCCTGTGATTGGTCACCGCATCATGCTTTCTCCAGAGGCACAGTTGCGTGAGGAAACGGTTGACGCGGTCATCGATCGTTTGATTCATCGAGTAAAGGCACCGCTCGGGCTCTCCCAGTCCGAGCCGCCGTCAGCGTCCGAAAAAAAGTCCAAAAAAGTCGCCCAAGAAAGCTAAAGAGCAATAGCGCGAGGAGAGGCTAAGTGGCAAGCGCTGTAGAGACCGTTCTTCGCAGGAAAGCCCGCGCGGGCTCTGCCGGAAGCTTCATTGCCTTAGTCGAGCGCAAGCTCGGGCTTACCTATCCCGGTATGGCGGTCTTCGTAGCAGCCCTGTGGGGTTTCGGCTTGGCTCGCATCCTCCAGAGCCGGGGAATGACGTTGCTGGTGTACGGAATGTTGCTCATCCTTGCGGTTTCTTTCTTGCTCGGACGCCGACGCATCGGTGTTGAGGCGACACGATCGGATCTTCCATCACGAGTTAAGCCTGGCCAGATCGTCGACGCTGAAGTCGAGCTCATCGCCAAGCGGACGATCCGCACAATCATCATGGAGGAATCCCTTGATGCGGAACTCGGACTGCCTGTTCGGGTCCCGGTTCCTTCTCTACCGGTTGGACAGACGGTTGTGCACACCTATCGGTTCTCGCCAAAGCTCCGTGGCATTTACACGATCGGGCCGTTGGTGGCTGAGTACTCCGATCCCTTCGGATTGACTCGGCGAAGAACTCAGATTGCGCCACCGGTAAAGATCGTCGTTCATCCTGTTACTGAACCAGCGCTGGATCGCATCACGGTGAGGGAGTGGGAAGACCCTCCGATCCGTCCTCCGGTGTTGAAGCCTTGGCCTACCGGGTTCGAGTTCTACGGCTTGCGCGATTACGTGCCCGGAGATGATCCAAGGAGAATCGTTTGGCGGGCGGTTGCAAAGACAGGTAAGTACCTTGTGCGTGAAGCAGAGCAGGGCATTACCGACCGCGTAAACATTTACTTAGACAGTTCGGTCGAGGGACACAGCCCTGGAGAGCTTTCCGAGACATTCGAGAAGGCGGTATCGGTTGCGGCATCTCTAGGAGAAAAACATTTGAAAGACGGATTCTCCGTGAGCCTCGACGTGAACTCCGGGCGACTCGCAAGGCAGTTCCGGGGCCAAGGGAAGCGCATCCCGTTGCTTGACAAGCTCGCTGAGGTGAAGAGGGAGAAGCAAGGGCTCGATGTTGCGCTGGACCGCTTGCTGTTCGACCCCTATCGCGCCTCGCACAATCTCATCATCACGCCATTCGTTTCACCAGAGGTAGCTCAGCGAATCAGGATTCTTATGGGTCGCGGCACCACCATGCTGGTCGTACTCGTCATGTGGGACGACACAGACCCCGGGACCCTCCACCGCGCTTCTACGCTCGGGTGCCCGGTCGTTGAAGTTATGGAAGGAGTCTCTCTAGCAAGGGTCTTCCAGGCAGTCGTTATGGCGCGTCGCGCCGGAACAAACTGATGGATACAACCGAACGGGATTTACTAGAAACTCCCGAAGCCTCTGAGCTGAAGCTCGGCGAGGCCATCGGCGAGGTCCTGCCCCCGCGTCCCGATCGGGAACGAGTCGACACAAAGGCAAAGCCTACGGAGCCGGAGACTCAAGAGGAACAACGGCCGATCAACCAGATTCTCGTCGGGCTCGCCGCTTTCCTGGTCTCATGCGGAGCCGGCTGGATGATGTCGGGAGTCTTTGGCGGGATCTTTCCGAAGTTCGTGGCAATCGGCGGCCCCCTTCTCGGCGCAGCCATCGCAACCTACTCATATCGAATGCGCAACCCCAACATCCTTCAGTTCTTGGTGATGCCGGTCTGCGCATTCGTCGGCGCACTGATCGTTCTTCCCGACCTGACGGGCGGAAGCGCCAACCTTCCCAGTCTCATCGTCGAAGCTCTTACGAGCGGGGGCCTTGCCACGCCGCCGGTTCCATTCGATTCAGGATGGAAATTCATCTTTACGCTCCTAACCGGACTCGTTGGCGCGACTTCTGCGTCTATGGCGATCGGATTCGAGAAACCCAAAGGAGCGCTTCTCGTTGCCGGCCCTCTGATCTTCGCCTCTGTTCTCATCCAGCCGCCGGGGGCGGAGCTTCTTGCGGTGGTCATATCCTTGACGTTTGCGGCCATCGGGTTTGGAGTGGCCTACGGAGTGGAGCTTCGTCGGGATGGGGCGATTTCTGGCGAGTTCGAGGTACGACGTTTCGGAACCGCTGCCCTAGCGATGATCGCCATTGGGGGGACACTCTTTTTTCTGTCTCGGTTCGATTTCCTTTTGCCCGAGCCCCAGGAGCACCAAACTCCTCCCCAGAAGCCCGAGCCTCAACCGCCGTTGTCAGACCGTAGATTGTTTTCGGTAAAAACCGATCAGGTGGTCCCGTTTCGCCTAGGAGTCTTGGACGGGTACTACACCACCGCTTGGCTAACTCCTCCATTCAATCCTGCTCGTCTAGTCAAATTGCCACCTTCGGGAAAGGTTCCTTTCGGACTGCCTGGGGGTGCGAGCGCAACGATCGAAGAAACCTTCACCTCGACCTTCGAGATTGGTGACCTTCCGGGGAGAGTGATCCCAAACCTGGCGATGGCGACGATCGCAAAGAAGGTGGCCGGCGACTTCGAAATCGAGTATGACCCGAGAACCCAGTCTTTCCGAATGCCGCTGCGAACAAAGATCGGTCAGACGTATGTGGTAACGGCTCCTGTCCCACCGTCGGTCGAAAAACTCAATAAGGCTGGGCCCCCGCCTCCCGAAATGAAGCAGTACGTTTTGATGCCCGAACCACCATTGGAAGTAAAGGATTTCCTGAACACGATTCCTTCTGACTTGCCCGATTACGAGCGCCTTCAGTTCATTCGCACCAAGTACTACGAGCGCGTGATCGCCGCTGGGGCTGGCGATCCCATCGATGTTCCCCCAAAACGAGTCTCAGAGCTGATTGGAGAAGACGAGAAGAAACGCGAGGCGACTCCGTTTGAGATCACCGCTGCAGAGGTAATGCTTGCGCGCTGGACGGGTATCCCTTCACGGCTCGGGTACGGCTATTACAACAAGGAGATCAAGGACGGAGAAATCGAAATCCGGCCTCGACACGGCGCGACCTGGCTCGAGGTCTACTTCGAAGGAAGCGGCTGGATACCGCTCGTGGGAAGGCCTCCGCAAGCGAAGTCGAGCCTCAATAAGGGTGACCGGAACGTCGATCCACAAGTCCGCCCTACCGAGGAGATCGGCGTACAACTCCATGTGCCTTTGCGGGCGAAGACCATCACTCTTCTCTTTATTCTCATTCGGTACTGGCTGGCCAAGCTGGCGCCATACCTGCTCACGATATTCGCGGTGTTCTACGCGTATCCTGGAATTCTCAAGTACCTGCGCCGCTTCAAGCGAAAAAGGTGGGCCGCGGCCAGGGGGCCGCGGGAACGCATCGGTGTGGCTTACGCGGAGATTCGTGATCTTGGAAACGACATGGGGATCGGGTACCCGGCCCTCACACCGCTCGAGTATTTGGATGCGTGCGTCCCCGACAAAGAGCACAGAGAACTGGCGTGGCTCATGACGAGATGCATGTGGGGAGATCTCGTGCGCGATGCCAGACCCGAGGATGCCGAGGCTGCCGTCGAGATGGCCACGTCGGTCTATAAGCGCCTGGCGCGAGCACAGGGATTCATTCCGAGAGCGGTCGCATTCTCGTCACGAATCTCTCTGCGCCAGCCATGGTCGACGGAGATGCCGAACCTGTGGTGGAAGAAGACCCCGATGCAGAGACTCCGGGATCGCATGCGTCGTTTGAGCGGAGGATTACGGGGTGGACTTCGGGCGCTCCGCCGGCTCATCCGACGTCCCTCACCGCAATCGGCTACCGCAGTAGTCTTGGTCGTTGCGACCCTTTTTCTGACCAGCTGCGTCCAGCGGATCGACTTTAAACGCCGGGGATCCCCCAAGCTGCTTCCTCCAATCCCTGCAGAACTGGGCGGCTACAAGATGGTTCATGAAACCGGCCCCGAGAAAGAATTCGAAAAGGTGGTCGGCCGAGCGCTCGTTGGCCACGATCGGCTTTACACGATTCGGGAGGGGGAGGAGGTCGTGGGTTCATTAGAGGTGTCGACCATCAAGCCCGGAATCTATCCCCGAGGAACCGAGGCCCGGGCAAAAATCCTTCAAGCGTTGGGACAAGGCCGCTTCGCTTTGACGAGGGTGGGAGACGCTCGCATCTACACGCTCGCTCTTGCCGAGTTCAAGCAGCTCCTTTGGTTCGATCCTGACGGGACGTACTACCTCCTAATGATTGCTAAGACCGGCTTCGAAGAGGCAGATCGGCTTTTCGTCGCAATGTTGTCGACGCTTCGGGGCGAGGAGGTCACTGGGATAGATGAAACCTTTACCGCCACCGTGAACGATCCACGTCGTGGTTCGGACCAGTGAGGCTAGTTATGGGATACCACTGGTGACATATGGGAATAGCATAGACAAAGGAGTAATCATGAAAGCGATGTTGGGGTCCCGGAAATCCTTGTCCATCTTGCTCGCGGCCATTTTTATTCTTGGCGCCTGCCGGGGACCGAACGAGCCTTTGGAGGTAGTCGAGAAAACCATTCCCACGGATGTCGTGCTCGGACGCAGAGTAGCCGCGGCGGTGCCCGGGCTTTCCGAGATCATCATCGAGGAAATATTCGTGAATCCAATGCCCTTCGCTCCGTCTTTGGGATTCGATCGTCCGAGAGGGCCGGTATCTTTCGGGTTTTGCCCGCCGGCGGATCCACTCGCTGTTCCAGCAACTGAAGCCCGAAATGTAATCACTAAGGCACCAAAGGAAGCCGAGTATCCGTACCATGGGATTGGATTCACGGCTGCGGGCATCGGGGGGCAGGAACCGAAGATCGTTCAGTATCCGCTGACTCATCTGCGCAAGATCCAAACGGTCCTGCTCGAGCCAACCGGCTCGTTCACTTATGAGATGAGAGTGGATTACGGCGAGAACCGTGTTACGACATACCGCTATCGCGTAGTTCCTGAGGGCGTTGCAACTCCAGGATATCCGACGCCGCCGCCGCCGGAAGTGGGCGCGGATCCCAAGGGTCCCACCAGAGTGCAGCCCGGACTCTACCTGCTTTCGATTACAACGCCCGACTCGGCATTTCGCTTGCCGGAGCCAGGAATTCTCTTTATGCAACTCCCCATTGTTCAGGGCCAGAAGTTCGCAACTGAGGGGACTGATGGAAACACCTTCTTGAAGTTCACCTCCGTTGTGGGTTCTCGAGATCGGGTAAATGCATGCGGCACTCTTCTCGACGTCTGGAATCTCGAGCTCAAGGATCTGGTGTTTGCGGAGGTTGATAAGCGATCTGCTTTTGCCAACGCTGGCGGGCTAAATCTGAACTCGATCAAGTTCAAGATCGGACCGCAGTACGGAGGGCTCATCCTCGAAGAGCAGATATCGCTCTTCGGCGCCGAGGGCTTCAATCCGTTGTTGCTGCCCGGCTGCGCAGGCGGATTTGATCCAAACCAGGATGCGCAGGGGCAAGCCGTCCTGCTCGCGCTATGTAGCTCGGGCGGTCTAGCCCTTCGTCAGATAAATCAGACGATCAGCGTCGAGCCACAAATACCCTGAATTGACGATGAGAAGAACCAAGCTCCGCTTGATAACTGCTGTCGTACTTGCGGTTCTTGCGTTTTCGGCATGCAAGATCGGTCCCCAGACCGACCCGCCCCCGACTCCGTTGCCTGGAGCAAAACCGGGCGGCGCGATCACCGTCGGAATCGCTCGCCCCTCGGCAATTGACCCTGCTCTAGCGAGTGACCCGGCTGGCCAACTAATTGCTTCGCTTATTTGCGAAACCATGATCAAGCTCGACCCTGTTACCGGGGAGGAGAAGATCGGGCTGGCGCGCACTTTCAATCCGACGGAAGACGGCCAGGCCGCCATATTCGCGATGAAGCGCCATCTCAAGCACAATGACGGATCCGAACTGCTATCGGACGATGTCGCCTTTGCTTTTGCGCGCCTCGCAAACCTCAACACGGCATCGCCTTTTGCAGAATTGATGTCCTCCGTCAGGGGCTATGAAATCTTGCGCGGCGAGGACCCGCGTACGATCGTCGAATTTTCGACGCAGCTTCGCGGCGCGAGGATCATTGATCCATTCGGCTTTGAGATACGTCTGACCAATAACTCTTCGGACTTTGTGCGCACGCTTTCACATCCCAGTACCGCTCCGGTTGACCGAGACCGCTATTTAGCTGGCCCAACGCAATTCGAATCAAAGCCGGTCTGCCACGGCCCCTACCAGCTCGAAAAGCCATGGGCCCCTACCGACAACACGATTGTCCTCATTAGATTCGATGGCTATCACGGTCAGTCTGTGACCCACACTCATGGAGGCAAGGGCTACGCGGACCGCATCGAGTTCAAGGTTTTTGAGAGCGAAGAAGAGCAGTACCAGGCCTTCCTGCGCGGAGAGATAGATATCGCATCCATACCTTCACCCCGGTATGCCGAAGCGAAGGCACTTGGGGACCCCTTCAAGGAAGGCAAAGCTGCTTCGATAGAGATGATCGGTTTTCCATCCAGCGTGCCGCCGTTCGAGGATCCCCGCGCAAGAGTTGCCTTGTCTCAGGTTCTTGATCGCCAAAAGATCGCGGAGACTGTTTATGGGGTCCGGCGAGAGCCTGCTCGTGGATTCCTCCCTGGAGTCCTTGGTCCCTTTGCTCAGGAGAAGGGTTGCGGAGATCGAGCACCCGTAACCCCCGACCTTCCAGCAGCCCAGGCAACGCTTCGTGGACAGAAGCCCCCGGTGCTCACTGTCGATGCCGCGGCCCTTCTCGCTTCCCCCGCTCCTGGGGGCGCTCGCCAACGAAGGGACCCCCCAGCCTCCTTCGACGGCGTGAGCGTCCCCTTTTATTACAACGACGAGCACGGCAATGGTGCTCTGGTTGCAGAGATAGCCGCCCAGTGGACTGCCGCTTTCGGGATCACGTTCACGCCGTCCCCTCTCAACTGGGAGGTCTTCCTGCAGCGAGCAAACAGCGGGGTGGGCTTCGACGGCCCCTTCCGCGTCTCCTGGGCTCCGCCCGTGATGTCTGCGGATGCTTACATCGGCGAATTGATCTCAAGCTCGGGAGACGGGCCAAACCTTGGCAGATACACGGAAGCAGAACTCAGCCGAGTGCTGAATGAAGAGGTTGGAAAGGTCACAGATGAGGGGGACCGAGCGATTGAGTATCGAAAACTCGAAGCCCGAGTGTGCGAGCAGATGCCGCTTATCCCTGTAGTGATTGAGAAGTCACGCTATCTGGTCAACACCAACAAGATCGCCAGCGCTAGGTCCCATTACATCGAGCTGGATGGGAAGCCGGCGCTTTTGGAGCTTTACGTCAAGCAGTAGAAACAAAACGGGTGAGAGGAAAAGCTATGCACGCAGCCATCAGGAGTCGCACAGGTACTCTCTTCAATAGCCTAGCTTTGGCGACACTCATCGCAGTCCTTGCGTTAGTTGCTCTCGTTACCAAACCGCCGCCGCCGCCGAACGTGTCAGAATTTGCCCCCCAAGCCGTAGAACAGATCGAGGATGCCCCATCCTCTCAGTCGAGCCGCTTTGGGACAGGAGAGGGCGAGGGTCTTTCCGGTTCGGCCAATGACGGCGGCGCCGAGGGTAAAACCATCGACGTCGCACGGGTGCGACGTTGTGTAGGCAATCCACCCCGTCAGATCGAAGATCCGCAGTCCCCTCCTTGCGTTCCCTACTGGGAAGGAAAGAATGGGGGCGCAACATCCAAAGGCATTTCATCCGACGAGATTCGGGTGGCGGTACTTGATCATCCGAGCAACGAGTTCTCCCAGTTCATATCTACAGCGGAGCTGTATGCAGAATTCTTTAACCGTCGATTCGAGTTTTATGGGCGCAAGATCCGCATCATGCCTGCGAAGCAGCTAGGTGGGAGTGGATTCCTGGAAACAGATTGGAGGGCAACTGCCGCTCAGGTCGACGAAGAGCTGAACGTCTTCGCCTCGCTTTCTCCAGACGAACAAGAATTGGGCAACGGGTTCGCAGAGGCCTCTTCCTACTACGATGAGCTTGCCCGACGCGGAATCATCAGCGTCGATAGCACGCCCAGTTACCGATCGGAGGCACAGAGCTACCATAGCCTAGCTCCGTATCAGTGGGGATACGGCCCGTCCTTGGATGAACGGCTAGAAAACGCGGCCGAGTTTGCGTGTGAAGCATTAGTGGGCCGCCGAGCCGCTTACGGAGGGCCTGATGTCCAAACCTCCATCCGTAAGTTCGGGATTGTCGTCAGTTCCGGATACGCAGCTCGGCCCGACGAATCTTCACTCAAGGATGGACTCTCCAACTGTGGGGCCAGCCCTGTAATGGCTGACCACCCGGATGGTACGGATGGTGACGTCGAGATCCGCCGTCTGAAATCTCAGGGCGTTACGACAGTCGCCTGCGTATGCAACTTTGAAGGCCACTATCAGATGCTCCACATGGCCGACAAGGAGCAGTACTTCCCTGAGTGGTTTATTACGGGCGGTAGTGGGCAGGCAACTGATTGGTGGCCACGAGTCGGCGGCCTTTGGTCGAAGGCCCAGACCTCTCATCTGTTTGGAATCTCTGGACTTAACAAGACGCAGCGTCTTGCAAGTCAGCCGTTTTATTGGGCCGCCCGAGAGGTAGAGCCCGGACGAGGGGACGACCAGTACTCTGCGGGCGCATGCGAATTTGAGTGTCTTCACCAAAGGATGTACCGCCAATTGCTGGTGGTTGCCTCGGGCATCCAGATGGCTGGGCCAAGACTGACCCCCAAGACGTTTGAAGAAGCACTTCTCAAGACTCGCTTCCCAAATCCAGGCTGCGGTGCATCGCCATACCATCAGGCATGCGTCGGTTTCAAAGCCAGAGACCGAACAATGGTTTCCGACATGACAATGATCTGGTGGTCGGAGTCGGAAGAGAGTCACACTCCCACAGATCCGATCGGCCAAGGACGCGGAACCTTCTGTTATGTCCGTCAGGGCGAGAGGTACTCTCGTGGCCGCTGGCCTTCGGGCGACCAACCCTTCTTCGATCTGTCTCAGCCGTGTCGATAAGCGTCCGTCACCGATCCGGTGTCGGTGTCCGCCACCGCATGGCGGCTCTCTTCAATGGAGTAGCCCTTGCGGTCCTTATCGCAATCCTTGCCCTGGTGGCGCTCGTCACAAAGCCTCCGCCGCCTCCCAACGTTGCGGAGTTCGCGCCTCAGGCCGTGGAACAAATCGTTGACGCCCCAAGCAATCAGTCAAGCAGGTTCGGGAGCGGTGCGGGAGAGGGGGCCTCAGGAACTGCGGATGTTCCATCGGGCGGACAAGGAACGATCAGAACGGCGAGAGTTCATCGGTGCGTGGGGAATCCACCCCGACAGATCGAAGACCCTCAATCTCCACCTTGTGTTGCTCACTGGGAAGGTGACAACGGAGGGGCCACCTGGAAGGGCGTCACTCGCGACGAGATTCGAGTAGTCGCATACCATGAGGAGGGATTTCCTAACGAGGCAGCAAAACGGTTCGCAGAATTCTTTAATAGTCGTTTCGAATTCTATGGACGCCGGATTCATCTCGTATTCGAACCATTCCTGAGTGCAAATCCGACTCCGGAGAGCCAACGCGCACAAGCCGCAAAAGTCGACGAGGAGCTGGGGGCCTTCGCATCATTGCCGGCCTTCAACTCAGCGGACCACGCGACTACGGCCTACTTTGACGAACTAGCTCGAAGAAAGATCCTCAGTGTCGATACTCAGACTAGCTTTCGCACGGAGGCGAATGACTTCCGCCCTAACGACCCGTTCCAATGGCACCTGTTTACCCTGGACAAGTATCAGAGGAACCAGGCGGAGTGGATCTGCAAGAGCTTAAGCAGAAAGCCCGCTATTTATGGCGGAGCGGATGTCCAGACCTCCACGCGAGTATTCGGGGTCCTCCTCGAAAATAAGAGAGGGGGAGCCGCAGATCCTTCCGCATTGATCGATGGTCTCGGTCGATGTGCAGAGCAACCCAAGACAGTCATTGAATATCAGTCTAGGAACGGGGGGACCAGGGGCGTCAGCGAGGACGTGGCCCTCGCGAAGCTCAAAGCAGATGGAGTTACGTCGATCATTTGTTATTGCTACCACTCAGCTATGGATAGCGCCTCACGGCAGGCTTATTCCCCTGAGTGGATCCTTTCTCAGGAGTGGGACAGTTACCCTTTGACTCTGAGTCCTCCTGATCAACGAACTCATGTCTTCGGCCTCACACACAAGAATAAGATAAACGGCTTAACCGACCGGCCCTGGTATTGGGCGGCCAGGGAAGCGGATCCGGAGTTCGTCGCAGAACTCGAGCACTATGAGACGAGGGATTATCTCGCCTTCCTTCATCTCGCTTCCGGCATTCAGATGGCCGGTCCGAATCTCACCCCATACACATTCCGTGACGGACTTCTAAAGACGAAGTTTCCGAACCCTGGTGCATCTGCGTCTCCTTACTATCAAGCGACAGTGGGTTTCGGGCAAGGCGACCACAGCTTTTTCCAGGATCTTGCCATGATCTGGTGGGACGACGTAGGGGGCCCCGCGCAAAATCAAGGTATCTCAGGATGGTGCTACATCCGAAAAGGAGTGCGTTACGGACTTGGACAGTGGCCAAGAGATGACCAGCCCTTCTTCGATCGGGACCAGCCATGCAGGTAAGTATTCGCCACCGCGCCGGTGGCATAGTGAACGCTGCCGCACTTGCCGTACTCATCGCAATCCTGGCCCTAGTGGCGCTCGTCACAAAGCCTCCACCCCCCCCTAACGTCGCAGAGTTCGCGCCTCAGGCGGTGGAACAAATCGTTGACGCACCAAGCAACCAGTCGAGCCGGTTCGGTTCCGGCGCGGGAGAGGGAGCTTCAGGAACAGCAGATCAACGATCCTCCGCGGGACAAGGCCCCGTCGACGTGGCCCGGGTTCGTCGCTGCGTGGGAAGCCCCCCACGCCAGATAGAAGACCCTCAGTCTCCTCCGTGCGTCCCTTACTTTCAAGGGAACAACGGCGGGGCCACATATAAGGGGGTGACGAGGGATGAGATCCGTGTCGCAATACCTTCGTCCTCATACGCGGATGGAGATAGCAGGATCTCCCGTCCGGAGCAGGACCAACTTTCCTTTAGCCTCTTCGAAGAATTCTTCAATTCTAGATTCGAGTTGTACGGCCGCAAGTTGAAACTCGTCGAGACTCCGACTAAGGGATGTGAAGAGCGCAGCCCTGCGACGCAGGTAGCCCGCGCCGTGGCGGTTGACGAGGAGTTGCGGGCTTTCGCATCGCTCGACTGGGAGAACTACTGCAACGCTTCTGATGTGGGCATATTTTACGATGAGCTGGCCAAGCGTCGTCTAATTTCAGTCGAATACGCGACTACTTTCCGTTCAGAAGATAAAGACCTCGGACATCATCGCCCCTACCAGTGGAACTTCCTTCCGACCAGCGACGCCATTCTCCAGGATCTTGCCGAGTGGACGTGCAAGGGGCTAGCCAGGCGACCAGCGGCATTCGGTGGACCCCAGGTTCAGCTTCGCGATCGAAAATTCGCGATCCTCACAAGCGCTTCCGAGACTGAGAGAGCTGATTTGGGTCCTCTCACGACAAACCTAGAAAGATGTGGGGTAACGCCTGCCCTTGTTTTCAATCCTGCGCAGGACACAGAAAGCGCGCTAGCACAGATGAAGTCAGATGGAGTCACATCAATCCTTTGCGTTTGCGATAAGACGATGGGCAACTATATGGGAGATGCTGCTGATGCTAACGAGCCTGACTATCAGCCTGAATGGATTATGGGTGGGATTAGCGGCCCAGATGGCGACCACTGGCCCGCTTCCTATGCCCTGTTCCCAAATCATCAGAGTCAACGTGCTCACTTATTCGGTCTCACTGGAGCTAACAAAGTCAATCGACTTGACAGTGAACCGTGGTGGTGGGCAGTAAGAGAGGTCAGACCAGAGACCCGAGAGAGCGACTTGATAGCGAACATTCAAGGTCTCGGACACTGGGATATGAACAAGAGGTACAAGCAACTGCTGTTGCTTGCTAGTGGAATCCAGATGGCTGGCCCAAAGATCACGCCACAAGCGTTTGAAGCTGCCCTTATGCGCACGAGCTTCTCGAACCCGGGCTGCGGTGCTCATCCGTTTTATCAAGGTTGCGTCGGATTTAACCCGTCTGACCACGCCATGGTCTCGGGTGCGTCCGTGACGTGGTGGGACGAAGCTGGTGAGTCTTACGTTGCCACGAACCGAGGAACTCACTGCTACCTGGAGATGGGGACTCGCTGGTCAAGTGGCAGGTGGCCGGGCGGTCAGCCCGCTCTCTTTGATCGGACACAGCCATGCAAATAAACGTTCGGAATCGCTCTGCCTCGCTGTTCAACGGTATCGCCCTCGTCGCGCTGATCGCTATCCTGGCCTTGGTTGCTCTCGTTACCAAGCCACCACCCCCACCCAACGTCGCAGAGTTCGCTCCGATCTATCGATCTCTTCTCGTGATTGCTTCCGGCATTCAGGGAGCCGGGCCAAATCTGACTGCGAAGACGTTTGAGCAGGCCCTTCAGAAGATGCAGTTCCCGAACCCTAACTCGGGAACTGCGCCTTATTGGCAACAGGCAATAGGTTTCGCCGCCGGCGACTATACCTGGGCCAAGGATTACGCGATCCGGTGGTTCGACCCGAGTCTGGAGTCGCGAGACGAATTCGGAGCGGGTTCTTGGTGCTATGTGGATAGAGGCGCCCGATTTAAGCCCGGCGCGTTTCCACGCGACGCTGACGCAAAGTTATTCGACAGGAGCCAGCCGTGCAGGTAGGTATTCGCCGCCGCGCCGGTGGGCTAGTGAACGGCGTCGCACTTGCCGTACTCATCGCAATCCTGGCCCTGGTGGCGCTCGTCACAAAGCCTCCACCCCCGCCTAACGTCGCAGAGTTCGCGCCTCAGGCCGTGGAGCAGATAACCGACGCACCGAGCAACCAGTCGAGTCGCTTCGGCACCGGCGCGGGGGAGGGAACATCCGGATCAGCGGACCTGCCATCATCGGGGAACCAGAGAACGATTGATGTCGCGAGAGTTCGCAGATGTGTCGGCAACCCTCCCCGCCAAATCGAGGATCCGCAGTCACCTCCTTGCGTTCCTTATTGGGAAGGAAAAAACGGTGGTGCCACATCCAAGGGAGTCTCTTCCGATGAGATTCGCGTGGCGGTCCTAGATGACCCAGGTTTCGAGTTTAACCAAAACATACCAGCGGCTGAGCTGTACGCTGAGTTCTTCAACCGCCGATTTGAGTTCTATGGCCGCAAGATACGGATCATGCCTGCAAAGGAAGTCGTAGGCAGCGGATCTGCAGCAACTGATTGGCGAACAACTGCTGCTCGAGTAGACGAGGAGCTGGACGTCTTCGCTTCTCTTTCTCCCGACGAGGAAACGCTACAGGACCGTAACGCGGAAGCCTCTCCCTACTACGATGAGCTCGCTCGACGCGGAATAGTGAGTGTGGATAGTTCCCCTAGCTACCGATCAGAGCAACAGAGCTACAGTAATAAAGCGCCCTACCAATGGGGATACGGTCCGTCTTTGGACGAACGACTCGAAAACGCCGCCGAGTTCGCCTGCAAAGTATTGGTCGGCCGCCGAGCGGCTTATGGAGGGCCCGAAGGTCAAAGCTCCACCCGCAAGTTCGGCATTGTCGTCAGTTCCGGGTACACAGCCAGGCCCGACGAATCACCCCTTAAGGATGGCCTTTCTGGCTGCGGCGCAAAGCCTCTAATCACTGAATATAAGGATAGTACGGGGGGCGACGTCGAGATCCGTCGCATGAAATCTGAAGGCGTAACTACAGTTGCCTGTGTTTGCAACTGGTCGGCGCATTATCAGATGCTCCACATGGCAGACCAGGAGCAATACTTTCCTGAGTGGTTCATAACCGGTGGGAGTGGGCAGGCCACCGACTGGTGGCCGCGTGTGGGCGGTCTTTGGTCGAAGGCCCAGTCGGCACATCTGTTTGGAGTCACCGGACTCAACAAGACCCAGCGTCTTCCCGATCAACCGTTCTACTGGGCGGCCCGGGAAGTGGAGCCCGGCCGAGCCGATAACGGTTACGCCGCGGGCGTGTGCGAATTCGAGTGCCTTCATCAAATGATCTACCGTCAGTTGCTTGTGATCGCTTCCGGTATCCAGACAGCGGGCCCCCGGCTCACCCCGAAAAGTTTTGAAGAAGGCCTTCTAAAAACTCGGTTTCCCAATCCTGACTGCGGGGCGCCTCCTTACTACCAGGCGTGCGTCGGCTTCAAGGCAGGAGATCGCACCATGGTTTCGGATCTGGCGATGATCTGGTGGTCCGAGTCAGATGAGAGTTATACCCCGACAGACCCGGACGGGCAGGGCCTCGGCACTTTCTGTTACATCCGGCAGGGTGAGCGGTACTCTCGCGGGCGTTGGCCTGCGGGAGACCAGCCCTTCTTCGATCTGACGAAACCATGCAGATAACTTCTCGGCACCGATCCGGTGCACTCTTCAATGGCCTAGCGCTTGGCGTACTGATCGCAATCCTTGCGCTGGTCGCACTTGTCACCAAGCCACCGCCTCCACCGAACGTCGCGGAGTTCGCACCTCAGGCAGTGGAACAAATTGTTGACGCGCCCAGCAATCAATCGAGCCGGTTCGGAAGCGGTGCGGGAGAGGGTGCCTCAGGAACTGCAGATCTTCCATCGGGCGGACAAAGAACGATCAGCACGGCGGCGAGGGTTCATCGGTGTGTGGGCAACCCACCTAGGCAGATTGAAGACCCACAGTCTCCGCCCTGCGTTGCCCAATGGGAGGGCAACAATGGAGGGGCGACATGGAAGGGCGTTACACCGGACACTATTCGCGTTGCTGTTTACGGCTCAAGGGCAATACCCGTGGAAGAGCAAACAAGGTTCGCGGCATTCTTTAACGGGCGCTTCGAGTTCTATGGCCGGAAGCTTCAGTTGGTTCGTTCACCCACCAACAATAATCCATCCCCTGTACAACAGCGCGCTCAGGCGGCCAAGGTTGATGAGGAATACCAGGCTTTCGCATCTCTTAGATATCTCGACCAAGGCAATGCAAGCGGCCCTTACTATGACGAGCTTGCTCGACGAAAGATCCTCAGCGTCGATACGCAATCAAGCTGGCGTACGGAAGGAAAGGATTATGGACCTCACGATCCATTTCAGTGGCACATGTTTACCTTGGATAAGTTCCAGAAGAATCAAGCTGAGTGGATCTGTAAGACGCTGGCCGGAAAGACTGCTTCGCATGGGGGGGCGGAAGTCCTGAACTCTCGCAGAGTCTTCGGAATTCTTCTTGAGAAGGAGGCTGGGGGGGGCAAGGCAGATGTGACGGAACTCATCCAAGGCCTCGACCAATGCGGCTCGAAACCGCGAACAGTCGTCGAATATCCCCCAGGGGATTCCATGATCGCAACGCTAAAGGCTGACGGGGTCACTTCGGTGATTTGCTTTTGTGACCTTCACAGCGCCGCGAGTTGGGCTTCGGGCGGCGGCTACCAACCTGAGTGGATTCTTACGCCCGATCAGGATGATCCCTACGTGAGTTCGATTGCCGCGGATCAGCGGACCCATTTTTTTGGGCTTGGTACTAAGAACAAAGTCAACGGGCTGGAGGATCGGCCGTGGTATTGGGCCGCGAGAGAAGCGGATCCAGAATATCGAGATCCAGGGAATGACTCACTCCCTATCAGGGACTACCTTAGTTTTCTCTTCCTCGCTTCAGGCATCCAAATGGCAGGTCCCAACCTCACTCCCTATTCGTTTCGGGACGGACTTTTGAAAACGAAATTTCCTAATCCCGGGTGTGCAGGACCTCCTTATTACCAGGCCTGCGTGGGTATTCGATCCGGCGACCACAGCTTTTTCCGTGACCTCGCAATGGTCTGGTGGAATGATTTGGCGGAACCACCCAGCCGTCATAATGCCGGCAGCCCTTCTTGGGGTGCCTGGTGTTATGTGGGCGTTGGGGCGCGATACGGGCCAGGCCAATGGCCCGCCGATGACCAACCCTTCTTCGATCAAAACCAGCCATGCAGGTAGACATTCGCCACCGCGCCGTAAGTCTCCGCAATCGCTCAGGAGCGTTGGTCAACGGGCTCGCCCTCGCCGCACTCATTGTCATCCTCGCCTTAGTCGCGCTGGTCACAAAGCCACCGCCACCCCAACGTTGCAGAGTTCGCGCCTCAAGCCGTGGAGCAGATCACTGATGCACCCAGCGATCAATCAAGCCGGTTCGGAAGCGGTGCCGGTGAGGGTGCGTCGGTAACCCTCCGAGACAAATCGAAGATTCGCAATCTCCACCTTGTGTTTCCTATTGGGGGGGTGCCAACGGAGGCGCAACCTCAAAGGGCGTCACCGAATCCCTACACGCCAGCGGCCTATTTCACGCCGGACAACTAATTCCTGGATCAAAGACGCTATTGCGATCTGGTGGGATGCGACGGGCCCGGAGCCGGGCGGAAGCCGCGGGTGTTATCGACTAGGGAACGAGGGACGACGCTTCAGAGCAGTCGAGTGGCCAGAGGGAGACGGCGATCTCAAGGTCGCGGGAGCTCCCTGCCAGGGGCCCACTTAAATCGGATCACCTCCACTAGAAGGCTGTCGGCAAAGAGAACAGAACATGTCCTTTAGATCGCGGATACCTCGAAGATCCCCTTCATTTGTTTGTTGGCTGCGTCTATCTGCTCGGGATTTCCGACAACGGCGAGGACCGATCCGTCCCTATTGAGGTAAGTCTCGGCTACGCGCTGGATATCCGCCCCCGTTACCTCGAGGATGCCTTGCTTGAACTTGGATTTGAGCCCGATAGTGTAGCCGGCATGGTCGTCGGAGAATCGCCGCCGGCCCTTTGTGTCGGGGGATTCCAGCGGATCGATCTCACCGCAAGAAGTAAGGATGGCCTCCTTTAGGTCTTCGGGGTCGACGGTTCCTGCCTGTGCATCTTGGGCCGCGGCTTCGAACGTCCCAAATGTCCTAGCGATATGTGGATCACGATATGACGAGAAGGCAAAGAGTCCCGTCTCAGAGCTCAAAGAAGAATTCGACCCGTACGCACCACCCTTTTCACGAATTTCTCTGTGGAGATAGGTCGATTTCATCCAATGTCCTAACACCTTGAGGGCCGGGGCATCGGGATGGGTGAAGCTAACTGCGGTGTGGACTTTGACGTTGTAGTTAACCGGGGTCGGCGTGGTTCGAGCTTCGTGTTTGACCGTGAGATCGGGAGTTTGAGTCTTGGCTTGCGGTGCCGGTGACTGATCAAGGGCTCCCAGGACGTCTTCGAGCAGAGACCTGATCTCAGGAAAGCTCTTCTCCTCGCTGGTTACGCAGATTCTAAGGTTGCCCGCCTTGAAGACCTGCTCTCGGATCGAGTCGAAATCGGCAATCAGCGGGTCGAGATCTTCCGTGGCTAGTAGCCCAAGCTCGCGCATGAGGAATATCTGATTGATCCCTGAAAGCCTCTCTTGAACCCTTGAGACGGGCTTGAGCTTAGAAGCTGCCATCAGCATCGCGTAGTTCATCCCCGCCTGAGCGATGCTTCCCTCCCGTTGAGCTTTCTGCTGGGCGATTAGTTCCCTCAACCTCGTCGAATCGAACTTCGCGTCCGAAATGATGTCCTTCAATAGGTCCAGGAAGGGAGCGTGATTCCTCGAGAGGGCCTTCCCGCCGATCGACAATATGGAGTTGAATGCCTCGTGTTCTCCGGCGATCGCTCTTACACCCGGGTGGGCACCTATCCCGCCCGTAAACGAGGCCATGCGTTTTGCAACTTTCATGTAATCGTCCGCACCCGCGCCCACGTGAGTCAAAGAGAAAGAAAACAACGGGAGTAGGTCTTTGAGACTTTCATCGAGCCCGCTGAAGTCTGCCGCCAAGTTCACGTAAGTGAGGCCGTTTGTGGGCTGAGGAAACCAGCCAACTGTGGCCCCGCCAAGCTGTTCGATCGTGTGGGTAACGTCCTCGAAGTCCATCGGCACGTCGGTCAGCTCCAGCGTGGGCAGCACCGAGAGGTCTTGCTTTCTCTCTTGCCTTTGCTTCAAGGAGTCCGCTTGAGCGACTATCCTTTTCTTGTCCTCATCGGTCAAAGTCTTCTCGATCCGAGCCAGCCGCTCCAATTCGGTTTGCTTGTCCCGTTCGTCCTTGTCCTGATCGGGCGTCAGCAGGATTCGCGCTCGGTGATTGTTGTTCAAGAAGTACTTGAGAATGAGATTCTCAAAATATCGGCCCGACTCGCGTTCGGATTGAAGACGAGCAATGTCCTTGTCGAACTGAAGCGAGTTGTAAGGATCCCCTCCAAAAACATAGGCGCCCGAAATGGCGGAGAAGGTTCGCAGAGAATAGGGCCAGCCCGCATTGGAGACTTCTCGGTCCGAGATTTCAAGCTGATGGATGGCGGCATCCACTTGCTCTTGATCCAAGCCCTCATCGACCAGCTTTTGCAGGGTTTCCAAGACGATCTGTTCGACCTTGCTCGCGTCCTCCGGATCGATTCCTTTCAAGCCAGCGCCGAAGACTGCCTCCCGAGTGCCCTTCGAGAAGCCGGTTCCATCAGCTAGCGCATCTCCAAGTCCTGAGGTGATCAAGGCATTGCGAAGTGGGGATGATGCATTGCTTAATAGGACGTGACTGAGAACTTGGAGAGACAAGACCTCCAAGGAGTCGCCGATATGGGCTGTTACCCATGCGATCAGGACCTGACTCTTCTTGCTCGGATCCTCTTTCTTCGAAAGAGGGTAAACGGCCCGGAATTCTTTCGGAGAATCGAAACGTCCCACATCGGGGATGTCGACCTCCACGTTGGACCTTTCGAACCTAGACAGCGCCCTTTTTTCGATCTCCTCGAGAATCGATTCCAGTGGAAGATTCCCGTACGTGTAGAAATATGCGTTGCTGGGCTGATAGTGCTTGGCATGGAAGTTCTTAAGTTGCTCCCAAGTGAGATCGGGAATTGCCTGAGGATCGCCTCCGGAGTTGTTCTCGTAGGTCAAGCCTGGAAAAAGCGCTTGACCGATAGCCTTCCCCATGATTGAGCCTGCGGAGGCCATGGCTCCCTTCATTTCATTGAAAACCACTCCCTTGAAGCGAAGGCCGGAATCAGGATCGTCCGGGACTTCGAATTCGAGACGATGTCCCTCTTGCTTGAAGGCTTCCTCGTCGATCCGAGGGAAAAACACCGCGTCAAGATATACGGACAAGAGATTGAAGAAGTCCTTGGTGTTGCGCGTGGAGAATGGATAGAACGTAGAAGCGCTCGAGGTCATCGCGTTCATGAACGTCTTTAGCGACCGCGGGACCATGGAGAAAAACGGGTCCCTCAAGTTGAACTTTTCCGATCCGCTGAGGGCCACGTGCTCCAAGATGTGAGCAACACCGGTTGAGTCTTTCGGAACGGTAGGAAGGAGTACTACGAACGTATTGTTGTCATCCGGAACCGCGATGTGAATGTGACAGGCCCCGGTTTTCTCGTGAGTGAGGTCGTAGTAGGTTCCGTCGAGATGCTTGAGAGGCTCTTTGCGGACAACGGTATAGCCGCCAAGTTGCTGTCCAACCCGGTGACTTGCTGCGACGGTTTTCATGCGAGCTCCCTTCTGGAAGGTGACCCCAAGAGGACTGGGTGGTCATTTGATATATCTGCCAGAATACTATTGGTTCGTGTGACTGGGGTCAAACCGGTGATTCAATAATTACAACTCCGAAGTAGGGCAAGAAGAAAAGCTCGCCGCAATCCCCTGGCCAGGAGAACCATGTTTGACACTCTAACTGAAATATCATAAAGTTTGATTCATGTCACGAATACCTCATCTGGAACCGTCGCTAACCCTGCAGGTCTACAAGGCGCTCAAACGAGACATCATCGAGTGCCTGTTCAAGCCGGGGGAGTCGCTCCATGAGATCACTCTCGCCGAAAAGTACAAGGTAAGTAAGACCCCCGTGCGTGAGGCTCTCAACATGCTTCGGCACGAGGGATACTTGCAAGCACAGGCGCGGCGCGGTTATCTCGTCTGGCCCATCAGCCTGAAAGATGTGCAGGATGTCTTCCAGCTGCGCCTCATGGTTGAACCTCATGCCGCTGCTCTGGCCGCCGAGAGGATCGACGAACCGCAGTTGAGGCAACTGCGCAAACTCTCTGAGATCAAGTATGTCCACGGCGACAGGCAGAGCTACCCGCGATTTCTTGCCGCAAACCGCGAGTTTCATACTGCGGTTGCGAAAGCGTCCGGTAATCAGCGCCTCGCGGAGGTGGTCGAGAGGCTCCTCGAGGAGATGGAGCGCTTCTTCCACCTGGGTCTCGATGTTCGCGATTCGAGCGGCGAGATGGTCCACGAGCATCACGATCTTGTTGACGCGTTGGTCTCGGGGGACGCGAAGCTGTCAGAGAAGATCATGCAAGAGCAGATAATGGTTTCGCGCAAGAGAGTCATCGAGGCTCTCATAAGCGAGCCCACGGCAGCTGCCGCGAGGACCCTGCAGGTCAAGTGACCATTGCTTCTTCCAGAACTCAAGCGCTGGGTTCGGAATCCAACCTTCGTGGCTCGTTTGTAGGCGTCGACGAAAAGGTCCCAATCTTCGGGGGCCGCGAATCGCTATACATCAACTTCGACAACGCGGCGAGCACGCCCCCTCTTCGTAGCGTTCAGAGAGCACTTGCCGATTTCGCGAAGTGGTATTCGAGCGTCCACAGAGGCAGCGGCTACAAATCCCGGCTGTCGACCGAAGCCTACGAAGAGGCTCGGCGCGTGGTTGCTGCATTTGTTGGCGCCGATGAGTCCCAGCAAACTGTGATCTTCGTCAAAAATACGACGGAGGCCGCCAACAAAGTTTCCCGCAAGCTCGCTTTGAACGACGGACGCCCGATATTGACGACGTTGCTGGAACATCACTCCAACCTCCTTCCGTGGCGTCATCGCAACGTGGCGTTGCTTACCGGGGTTACAGATGACGGACGGCTCGACCTCGAAGCGCTGGAGAGTATCTTGCGAGAGCAGACCGGGCGGATCTCCTTAGTTGCCGTAACAGGAGCGTCTAATGTCACGGGCTATATGCCGTCGATCCATTCTGTTGCTGAGATCGCTCATCGACACGGGGCCCGCATCTTCGTTGACGCAGCCCAGCTGGCTCCTCATTACCCGATCGACATCAGGCCACATGATGATCCAGGTCACCTCGACTTTGTAGCCTTCTCTGCTCACAAGATGTATGCGCCCTATGGTTCGGGCGCCTTGATCGGCCCCCGGGATTTTTTCGACCAGGGAGAGCCGGATCTTGTGGGGGGCGGGGCCGTCAGCATTGTGACCGAGTCGGAAACGGTGTGGAACTCGGCCCCCGACCGGGAAGAGGCAGGATCACCAAATGTGGTGGGAGCGGTGGCTCTGGCCGTCGCGATCGGCACGCTGCAGGGTTGGGGACTCGGGTCCATTGTTGAGCACGAGCGTGAACTTACCCGCCATCTGTTGGACGGGTTGAAATCCCTTCCCGGCATATCGATCTACGGTGTCGCCGATAAAGGGGAACTGAATGACCGTTTAGGAATCCTTTCCTTCAACCTGGGCGACAAGCATCATCAGTTCGTCGCAGCAGCGCTGAGCTGGGAGTGGGGGATAGGAGTTCGTTCGGGATGTTTTTGTGCTCACCCTTATCTGCTGCACCTTCTTGGGCTCGAAGAGGGGGCGATAGCCTCCGCCCGCGGCGCGATCATGAACGGCAATGACGCGGTTGTGCCAGGAGCCATAAGAGTGAGCTTCGCTCCCTACAACACCTTCGAAGAAGTTGACGTGCTGTTGGACGCGGTCGGGGCGATTCTGCGAGGCGACACCCGTGACGAATACGAACAAGATTCGGTGAGCGGCTCTTTTTCTCCTCGTTCGGGCTGGCCATTAGTTCCTTCGATATTTGAGATGGCGGAGCTTCCATTCCGCGAGACAAGCTTCGAAACCTCGCCTTGAGAATCTTCGGATACCTCTGGGCTCTTTGATTTGACCGAACACAGGCTCGATGGTCTGACCCCGAATCTCGTAGGTCTCACGAACGTCTTTATGCAGAAAAATTTGAGGATTATGCGCTGCTTGCCGGTAGGACCTTTGGGTTTGGGAACCGATTGCCTTAGCCGGACCGACTCCGGCCCTTGTGTCAAGAATTGCTTTCTGAGCTCAAAGACATAATCCATGAGAGACGCTCTAGGGCCCAGCGGCGTGACCTCTCACAAATAACCCCAGGTAACCTGTAACGGATCGACTGCTCGGTTGTCTTACCGTGAAAGAATCCCCGAAACCAAAGGGAGGAATGATTTGGCTCAGGCATTGGCTATCGCGGCATCGGATCTAGTTCTCGGACGGAAGTCGCGCTCTATCTCGATCGCGCGCGACATCGTCTTGGTTGTATTGGGGAGCGGGTTGGTGGCGGTGGCCGCCCAGATAAGCATCCCACTCCCGTTTACGCCGGTGCCCATAACTGGGCAAACCTTTGCCGTTCTATTGGTCGGGGCGTCCCTCGGCGCGGCAAGAGGTGGCCTGAGTATGCTCCTCTATCTTCTATGGGGAGCGCTTGGCTTCAGTGTCTACGCAAATGGAACCAGTGGAGTGGACGTTCTGGTCGGAGCCACAGGCGGCTACCTGTTTGGATTCGTGATCGCCTCTTTGGTTACCGGGGCCCTCGCCCAGCGTGGCTGGGATCGGCGATTCGGCAGCGCCATCGGAGCGATGCTCACCGGTAACGTGATCATCTACATCTTCGGTATCGTTTGGCTTGCACCGTTCTTGGATGCGCCGATAATCAGTCAGAAAGTATTGCTCGCGGGTCTTTATCCGTTCATCCTCGGCGACATCCTCAAGTTGTACCTCGCGTCGGCCGCGCTTCCGGGAGCCTGGAAACTTGTGAAGGACAAGCCGGCGGGAGCAGATCGGTCGCGCAATTCCGTGGTATAGCCCGCCTCAGCCGTTCTCCGGACCCCGCGGCGACCTTCCTCGATTCGAGCAAGGTCGCCGCTTCTTCCCATTTCGTTTCTCGGGCGGCCAAACTTTGGCGCAGGGAGTCGAAGCGCTTCATGAAGGCGCCGATGTCGTCGCATTCAGAATAGAAAGTTGGGCTGGACATCTGATCGGTCAGACGTCAAGATGGGCGGCCAACCCTGCCAGGGCCCGATCAGATAGGCGAATCGTATGTTTCTTGGCTGGCCCGAAGGTAATCGCGTTTGCCTATCGGATCTCGAAGTCCACTCGGTTCGAGCCCATGCAAATTCGCCGTTGACTACATAAGCAAAGGCCGCATATTTTCCGGGAGTCCGTTCCGTGGCCACCTGTTTGCCATTCAGACAAAAGTCTGACTCCCATTTCTCCGGCGTTAGAGAACGCGTCTCTCCCGGTTGATAAATAGTCGATCCTGCACCTCCCCTGAAGGAGTCGTCCCCATACGCCCATCGCCAGACTGTTCCGGCGCTGTTGGCTACCCAGTGTCAGCGACGGACAGTCGTCGAATATCCCCCAGAGGATTCCGCGATCGCAAAGCTAAAGGCTGACGGGGCACTTCGGTGATTTGCTTTTGTTACCTTCACTACGCCGCGAGTTGGGCTTCGGGCGGCGGCTACCAACCTGAGTGGATTCTTACGCCCGATCAGGATGATCCCTACGTGAGTTCGATTTCCGCGGATCAGCGGACGCATTTATTTGGGCTTGCTACTAAGAACAAAGTCAACGGGCTGGAGGAGCGGCCGTGGTATTGGGCCGCGAGAGAAGCGGATCCAGAATATCGAGACCCAGGGAATGACTCACTCACCTTGGTTTTCTCTTCCTCGCTTCAGGCATCCAAATGGCAGGTCCCAACCTCACTCCCTATTCGTTTCGGGACGGACTTTTGAAAACGAAATTTCCTAATCCCGGGTGTGCAGGACCTCCTTATTACCAGGCCTGCGTGGGTATTCGATCCGGCGACCACAGCTTTTTCCGTGACCTCGCAATGGTCTGGTGGAATGATTTGGCGGAACCACCCAGCCGTCATAATGCCGGCAGCCCTTCTTGGGGTGCCTGGTGTTATGTGGGCGTTGGGGCGCGATACGGGCCAGGCCAATGGCCCGCCGATGACCAACCCTTCTTCGATCAAAACCAGCCATGCAGGTAGCCATTCGCCGTCGGACGGGTTCTCTCTTCAATGGAGTCGCCCTTGCGGTCCTTATCGCAATCCTTGCCCCAGTGGCGCTTGTCACGAAGCCCACCCCCACCGAACCTCACAGAGTTCGCTCCTCAAGCAGTTGAGCAGATTACGGATGCACCTAGCAATCAGTCACGCAGGTTCGGAACGGGTGCTAACTCCGCGGCACACAACTCAATTTGAGCGATCCTTTGACTAGGTGGACGAGGGCGTGATACCCTCGTTTCTCACATGAAATCGCGCCTCGATTCGTATTTCTTTAACCTGGCTCCGAGCGGAGTCGGATTGGGGGCGCTCACCCACTAAACGACTAAGTTCGGAGCCGAGGAGCAGCAATCGCTGCTCCTTTTTTCTTTCTAAGGTTCTCGGTTTGTAGATGACGGTCAAGTGCTTTCTGCACAATTGTGATGGCCGCGATCGCGTCGTCTCAGCCGACTTCGGGCTGAGTTCTTTGGGTGGTATCGCTGGATGAAACACCGCCGCGGTCAGAGCCCCGACAGCGCCGGCGAACTTTCTGCGCGAGGTTGCGAAAGTTTCCGCGAGGTTGGGCCGTGGGGACCTCGCGAGGCCGCGAGGTTGGCGCGAGGTTGGCGCGAGGTTGGCGCGAGGTTGGCGCGAGGTTGGCGCGAGGTTGGCGCGACGTGCTCGTGAGTGGCCACTCTCGGTCTGTGGAGGAGCGTGGCTATTGTTACGGGCAACTTTCACTGTTATGCGCACCCGTTCACTGTTACGTGGGTGGCGTTACGTATCGTCGACGGCTATAGGCTCGCGCATAACAGCGAGCGCAAAGGCCGTGAGCCTGGTGGGGGAGAGTAGTTTGTCCGCAGGAGGTACAGGCGGGATGCTGTCTTGACCAGGAGGCGCGGTTCAACGACAAGTGGAAAATGAGCGCTCCGTCCTCCGGCCCAGGCACTTTCACCGTGTACCTATGAACCGAGTACGAAAAACTACATTCTTGAGAGGATGTACGCATAAGTACTTTATGTTGATCGGAGTCAGTTGGCCTGGGGGCGATCATC
>CAZCSK010000017.1:0-47817 GCA_964501265.1 uncultured Actinomycetes bacterium | reverse complement strand
TAGAGATGGGGTATGACAAATTTAGGCGAACATCTGTTCGATTACAAGGATTCTTCAGATTTTTCTTTTCCACAGCAAATTACACACCTGTGATTATAGGCGTCCGTTCTCCCCAGATGCCTTATCTCCGGCCCGGGCTAGCGCCTCGTATGTCGCTCCTGTGGCACCGAGGTGACTCCGAAAAAGCACGACCTCCTGGATTTCGAACGGCCCCGGGGGTATCGGGGTGTCGCGCCCCCAATCCAAATCGATGGCCGTTGGCGATTTGAACCGGGCTAGGGTGATGTGCGGTCGGAGTTTGCGAGATTCGGCATGAAAACCGGCCCGGCCGAAGAACTTTTCCATTCGGGCAGCGAGGTGGGCGAGCCGGCGGCTATGGTCGTCGATCCCTAGCCAAAGTACTCGGGCCCGTCGAAGCGATGGAAAAGCTCCGAGCTGAGTCAGCCTAGTTGTGACTGGTTGATAGCGAGCAGTGGATGACTGAAGAATAGAGACCACTTCGTCCAGTCGGTCGTCGGGCACTTCGCCGAGAAATTTTAGCGTGACGTGGCGACCGTGGCCCAACGTCCACCTCGCTTGCGGTAGAGCCAGACGCAACGGCTCGATCACAAGATCGATACTTGCCTTGTGGCCTTCGGGAATTTCCGCAGCCACGAATAGTCTCATTTGATTTCATCGAGTAGCCACAGTCGCAGGATGTTCAAAGCGGCTTGGGCCCCCCATCGACGAATCATGTTGCGATCGCCAGGTGCAACAAATGAACGCACGACTGATCCTGCCTCGTGGGCGAGAGCGATAAATACCGTTCCGATAGGAACCGAGGTTGCGGAAACCGGGCCCGCCTCCCCCGTCGTCCCGATGGCAACCGATGCACCCGTGCGATCTCGGGCACCTATGGCCATCGCGATCGCAACTTCCGCTGAAACAACGTCGGCTACCAATTCAGGTGCAACACCAAGAGAGTCCGTTTTCATATCTGCCGAATAGGCGATAAATCCGCCCCTGAAAAACTCCGAAGCACCGGGGACCGAAATGAGCCGCGACGCAACCAGTCCTCCCGTAAACGATTCCGCCACGCCCACCGTCACACCCCGCTGCGTCGCCATCGAAGCGATGACTCCCTCTAGCGTTTCCTCGTCGGCCCCGAATATCAAAGAGCCAAGCCGCTCTCTCAAGTCTTCTTCGATAGGGGCAATTGCTGTGAGGGCCGCCTCGCGCTCCGGAGCCTTCGCCGTGATGCGAATTCGTACTTCCCCCGCGGATGCCAGCAAGGCAATTGTGGGCCTAGCCATCGCTGAGTCGCGCTGAGCGCGACTGGATGATGTGAACCCGACCAAAGAGTCAATCGTTGGGGAGATCCGCTCTGCAAGATCCGATTCGCCGATCCCCGCTGCCTTTAAGGTTCTGGACACAAGCACCGCGCCATCCGCCATCGATGCGAGCCGCGGAGCGACGAAGTCCTTAATCATCGGTTTCATTTCGGCCGGGACGCCGGGCACAGCAAAGATCCAATGCCCGTCGATCTCAAGGGCTATTCCGGGAGCAGTTCCTAATTCGTTCGGGATCGATTCCGCGCCACGCGGCAACATCGCTTGACGAAGGTTCGACGGCGCCATCCGCCGGTTGCGCGACTCGAACAACTCAATCAACCACTTCTCGAGCGCGGGGTCGCTCACGAGTTCGTGCCCAGTAGCTTCGGCAATCGCTTCGCGGGTTAGATCGTCATGGGTGGGTCCCAGTCCTCCCGTGATGATGACTGCGTCCGCACGATCAAGGGCCGACCCGACGGTAACCGCGAGGCGGTCGAGGTTGTCCCCCACCGTCGTGTGAAACATCACATCAACACCTGATTCCGCAAGCACCGCTCCGATCCACTGAGCGTTGGTATTCGGTATCTGACCCAGAAGGAGTTCCGTGCCGACAGCGATGACTTCCGCCTTCATTCTGGGTGCATCTCGGCCGGGCTCAGGAGGCGCCGCGCCTTCATCAGATACGCCGCGCCCGAAACGACGGTAAGGGTCAGGGCGACGTACAGGGCCACCTGCTGAATCGTTGCGAGAGAGCCGGCCGGTGGAAACAGCCAGACGATCACCATGGGGATCTGAAGGGCCGTCTTGAGCTTTCCTTGAATGCTTGCAGGCATACGCCGACCCCGGCGAAGGGCAGCTGATCGAAGGATGGACACCGCTACCTCCCGGATCGCAATCACAAGCGCCGCCCACAGGGGGAACGCTCTGTACCAGACAAGCAAAACCAGGGCCGCCCCAACCAGGATCTTGTCGGCCAGTGGATCGAGAACCTCTCCCAATGGCGTCACCGAGTTGAATCTACGCGCGAGGTACCCATCGAAGAGATCGCTCAGCGATGCTAAAGCAAAGATGGCGACAGCGGCCCACGAAGCGCCGTTCATCGAATCATGCGGACCCGAGGGCCCAGCGGCGATGACTGCCGCAGCAAACACGGGCACCAGCGCTATCCGGCTGGCAGTTAAAAGATTGGCCGCGCTCATAAGGTCAAGCAACTACTCGAAGCGTTAGCCTCGTGCGAAAGTGGATGCACCGGAGGAGAATACTAGGGTTCCAACTTCGCCCACGCCGCCTGGAACTCCAAGATCTCTTCCGTTCAAGCTGACCCTTACCGCACCTAGGTCTCCGACGACCACTCGTAGAACATTCTGCGCGTTGAAGGTGCGAGATGAACCCTTGGCCAGAGTGTCGGTGAACACCGCTTGATCGTCGCGGTCCGCGCCGTCGGCAAAGACCTTCAGCCAACTCTTGGTTCCCACGATTGTTATCGTGAGATTGATCGTCTCGGCCACAGCTTCTGAAGGTGTCGCTGGGTTCAAAGCTTGAGCTGAACTCGATTTCGGCGGCGACGCAACCCGCCGGTCGGGATTCATGATGCCGACCAAAGACAAGACAAGAAGAATCATCGCAGCCGACGCTGCTGCGACCATCCAACGAGGCCGCTTTGGTTTCGGCGAAACATCCATTGGACCGGTTGCCAGAAGTTTGACGGTGTTGCTTACAGCGCCGGCGACGCCGTCGAGTTCGGCAATGACGGCCTCCTCGTCGAGTCCTAGCCACCGGGAATACGAACGAACGAGCCCCTTTATGTAGGCAGGACCCGACAGGAACCGGAAGTTGTCGCGCTCCATGTTCTCGAGGAAGTCGTGCCTTATGCGTGTCTGGCGCGACGCCTCGTACAAAGAGGCCGGGATTGCTTCCCTGGCCTCACGCAAACGCCGCCCTAAAGATTTATCCATCTTTGTAATTAATCCCGGGGCTGGGGCCTTTGGGGCCCAAGTGAATGTCGCTGGGCCAATTCTACTCCTCGCCGGCCAGCACCTTCTCAGCGACTTGTCGCATGCTCAATCGTTGCTCCATTGCCATTCTCTGAATTAGCCGGAAAGAATCATGTTCCGTAAGGCCTCGACTTTCCATGAGGATGCCTTTTGCGCGCTCCACTATCTTGCGGGCCTCCAATCGCTCCGAAAGGTCCTTTGACTCGCCCGCCAGGGCTCTGGCCTCATTCCATCGAGCGACCGCAAGCTCCACGGCCGGAGCGAGGTCCTCTTTGTCGAAGGGTTTGACCAGATATGCCATAGCTCCGGTGCGAGTCGCCTGCTCAACAAGATCGCGCTGTGAAAAAGCGGTGAGGATCAGAACCGCGGCCAGCTCCTTCTCGCCGATGCGGGCGGCGGCGGTGAGGCCGTCCATGCCGGGCATAAAGATGTCGAGGATGACGAGATCGGGTTTTAGGTCCTCAGCCAATGCCAGCGCAGTCTCACCGTCGCCAGCTTCGCCGACTACCTCGTAGCCCTCCTCTTCGAGCATCTCGCGAAGATCCAGGCGAATGATCGCCTCGTCCTCTGCAATGACTATCCGGGCCCGCGCTGTCATGCACCAAAAGATAGCGGATTCCCTTAGGGCGTGTCCGCCCACCTATATCCAACTCCGGGTTCGGTGAGTATCCAGCGCGGATTGCTCGGCTGTGCCTCCAGCTTCTTGCGAAGCTGATTGACGAAAACTCGAAGGTACTGGTTTTCCCGCCCGTACCCAGGCCCCCAGACTTTGGAAAGAAGCCAGCGGTGGGTCAGAAGCTTTCCGGGATTGCCGGCCATTGCCTCGAGGAGCCGGTACTCCGTCGGCGTAACGTGCACGCGCTCGGCGCCCCTTGTTACGAGTTGCTTTGCAAGATCGATTTCAATATCCCCGAAACGCAAGATCGCTTCGGCGCGATCGTCGACGCTGGCGCGCCTTAGAACTGCGCGCATCCTAGCCAGTAGCTCTTCCATGCCGAATGGCTTTGTTACATAGTCGTCCGCGCCGGCGTCGAGGGCGGCCACCTTGTCGGTCTGGGCATCCTTGACCGTCAGCACGATGATCGGCATTTCGGAGAAAGTTCGAATCCGTCGAGCTACTTCGGTGCCGTCGATGTCGGGCAGCCCCAAGTCCAGTATTACAAGTTCGATGCCATCCCCCGCCAGGATTTGTAAACCCACCTCTCCCAAGTAGGCAACAAGGACGTCGTAACCCCGAGCCTGAAGACTCGTCCGCAGCGCGCGGACAATGGCAACTTCGTCATCGACAATGAGTACGCGAGTCACTCGGGGGGTCCGGGGGGGGTAGCAGCTCCCTTACGTACGGACTCGCGCGCGCCAGCAGCTGCGAACCCCCCGGAATCAATTGGCAGCCGGAATCCCACGGTCGCCCCTCCCCCAGGGGTGTCTTTGATCCAGATCTCTCCGCCATGCGCCGTAACCATCGCTCGGGCAATTGCGAGTCCGAGGCCGGTGCCCCCCTTACGCCCGTCGACGTCCTGGTGCACGAATTCTTCAAACACCTTTTCTCTTTCCTCCTTCGCTATTCCATGCCCTCTGTCCGCGACATGCACCTCCACCCAGGATTGCCATTTGCCTGCCTTGATTTCTAATTGGCTTCCCTGCGGCGTGTACTTGATCGCGTTCTCGAGAAGGTTCGTAAGAACTTGGTCGATCTGCATCACGTCCATCGGGACTAGCGGCGTATCTTCGCGAATTCTGATGGCCACCTCTCTGCCGGAAAGAAGCATCCTTAGCCTCGCCACTACACCTTCGACGACCTCCTCGATTGCAGTCGGCGTTTTGTTGGGCGCAAGGGCTCCCGCACGCAATCGCGACAAGTCGAGCAGATTACCGATCAGGCGGTTGAGGCGGTCGGTCTCCTCCACGATCGTTGTCAAAAGTTCCGTACGTTGCCCGGCCTCGAATCGAACGCCCTCGTCGAGCAGACTCGTGGCTGAAGCCTTGATCGAAGCAAGAGGTGTGCGAAGGTCATGAGTCACCGACGAGAACAGGGCAGCTCGGATTTTGCTGGCCTGGGCCTGCGCCTCGGCCGTGCGCCTATCCATGTCGAGCCGGGCGCTCTCGATAGCCAGAGCCAGCTGCGCGGCAAAAGTGTCTGCCAGGCTTCGCTCAAAGGTGCCGAAGCCGCCATCTGTTTTAAGAGTAATTCTGATTTCCCCAAACTCACCTCGCTCGGTGCGAAGAGGAATCTTGAAAGGTTGAGCCTGCAGTGCCGAAACCTCTTCCCCGGCCTCCGACGTAAGTCGGCTTTCTCCAAGGTCAACGGTATGGACCTCACAATGAGCGAGGTCGAAGAGGTCGACGAGATTTTGAGCGAACTGATCCAGTACCGCTTCAAGCCGGTCGCCGGCTAGAAGGCGCGAGGCGAGGCCGTACATGAATGATGTTTCTTGCTCCCTGCGCTCCGCGCGCGCCTTCTCGGCTCTGGCCCTGGTCAAAAGAGTCGCCGTGAGTCCCGAAACTCCCAGGAACGCCAGGAGCGCAACGACGTCCTCTGTCTTTTGTACCCGAAAGGTCCCCACAGGCGGTGTAAAGAAGACGTTCAACCCGAGAAACGACAGGATTGACGCGCCGAGACCTCCTGCCTGACCGCCGAAAACTGCCGCTACAACCACTGCAAGCAAATAGAACATCGCCGCCATAGTGGTGGTGGTCCGCGACAGTGTCGACGCTCCCAGCGTGGCTACCACGGGGCAACCGACTGCGACGAGCGCCCGCAACCACCTCGGTCGACTCGCCGCGGCTCGGGGAAAATTTCTCATGAAAGTCCAGCATCTCACCCGGGGCCCCTGCCACGACAGGCCGCCCAAAGTCCTTATGAAAGTTTTATGCGAACGCCAGCCATCCTTATAGGCCCCTGATGACGGGGAGGCGAAGATAAAAATGGATGAACACTCTCAAGCGTCTGGTTGTCGGCCGGCCAATTTCCAGCCATGCCGAGATCCATCATCGTCTTTCGAAGCGCATCGCCCTGCCAGTATTCGCATCAGACGCGCTCTCGTCTTCTGCTTATGCGACCGACGAAATCCTGTTGGTGCTCCTGCTTGCGGGCGCCGGAGCGATTCATCTCTCCCTATCGATTGCCGCCGCTGTCGCGTTCGTTTTGGCGGTCGTCATTATTTCTTACCAGCAAACCGTTCGAGCCTATCCAGGCGGCGGCGGCGCTTACATCGTGGCCCACGAAAATCTCGGTGAAGCGCCTGGGCTGATCGCGGCTTCCTCCCTGTTGATCGATTATGTGCTTACCGTTTCGGTCAGTGTCGCCGCAGGAGTCGCGGCTATCGGCGCCGCATACCCCGCCCTCCAGGCGCATCGAATCGGAATCGCCCTGGCAGTGGTGGGGCTGGTCACACTCGCGAATCTAAGAGGGCTGAAAGAGTCGGGAACTGTGGTGTCGATCCCCACGTACGGTTTCTTGGTCGCGCTCGGGACCATGATCATCATCGGGTTGGTAAAGGTTATCTCAGGAACCTACGAGCCCATTCCAACGACAACGTTCCATGCCGAGCAGGGCCTAACGCTGTTTCTGGTGCTTCGCGCCTTCGCTTCAGGCTCGACTGCATTGACCGGAGTGGAGGCGATCTCGAACGGTGTTCCGGCCTTCAAACCTCCAGAAGCTCGCAACGCCGCGAGGACGCTGCTCATTCTCGGCGGACTTCTAACTTTCCTCTTTTTGGGGATGACTTTTCTCGCGAACGCCTACAGAGTCGACCCACATGGCATAGAGAAGGGCATGACGGTGTCATCGCAGATCGCGGGCGCGGTGTTCGGTGCGGGGAGTCTTCCCTTTCTCGCCGTTCAATTCTTCACGGCGTTCATTCTCTTTCTGGCGGCCAATACTTCTTATGCCGACTTCCCCAGGCTCGGCTCCATCCTCGCAAAGGATCGCTATCTGCCCCGGGTTTTCCATAACCGCGGCGACAAGCTCGCCTTTTCGAACGGGGTCGTTATCCTCGCGTTAGCCGCTTCCGCTCTGCTCATTGCCTATAAGGCGGAAGTGCACAAGATCATTCCGCTCTATGTGATCGGAGTTTTCACCAGCTTCACTCTTTCTCAGTCTGGCATGTTGGTTCGTTGGTTTCGGATCAAAGGACCCTACTGGCGCGCGAAATCTCTCGTCAACGGTTTCGGAGCTATTACGACTTTCGTGGTCCTCATTATCGTGACGGCGACCAAGTTTGCCCTGGGCGCCTGGCAGGTGATCATTCTCATCCCGGCTCTTGCCGCCGCGCTGCGGAGCGTTAGCCGTCACTATCTGCGGGTCAAGGATGAACTTGAGATTGGGCGCGAGGTGCCGCGGATCCAGGCGATCAAGGTTGTGCTCCTTGTCTCTCCTTTTTCGGGAGCAAACCTCAAAGCCCTCTCATTCGCACGTGCCTTTTCTCCCGACGAACTTCACACCATCGCCTTCAGAGTGCCCGAGCGCAAACTGCGACCAATCAGGGAACAGTGGAAAAGGCTTGGCATTGACCATCCGATCGAGGCGACAGGCCCTACCCTGGAAGACTTGCGGGAGTACATCCGTGGCCTCGAGCCAACGCAGGTGTCTCCCGTGACTCTTATAATTCCCGACCCTCAATTCAAAACTCGAACCGAGCAGCTGAGGAAGAGCCGCCTTCTGCTGAGAATCAAGCGCGCGTTCCTGACGGAGCCCTCGGTGATCGTGATCAGCGTGCCATTTCGCCCCGACGTCGAACCGGAACCGGATCGGCTTCGCTCTCCCTCGCGCCTTTCGATAATCGTCGTTGTCTCGGGAGTTCACCTTGCGACTCTCCGAGCGCTCGAATTCGCCCGCTCGCTCCACCCTTCCTCACTGAAGGCATTGACCGTAGCAACGGCACCCGACGAATGGCGAGGTCTGATTGATGATTGGATCAAGTGGAAGATTGACGCGCCCTTAGAAGTGGTCGACTCCCCCTACCGGAGCATGATTCAGCCGCTGATCCAGCAAGTTCGCGACCTTCGGACGAATCCGCAGGATGCCGTTGCCGTTGTGGTCCCCGAGTTCATCGTGGAGCACTGGTGGCAACAGCTGCTCCACGGCCAGACCGCTCTCCTGATCAAGACCGCGCTACTTTTTGAGCCCAACGTCGTGGTCATCAACGTTCCTTTTGCAGTCGGGAGAAAGAAAGAAAACGGCGAGCCATCTTCTTGAGGGTTACAATATCCCGATTTAAATTGTTATATTCTCCTGCCTAAGTCTGTTATAATCGGCGGGTTTAACAGCAAGTCCAATTGGAAGCATAGGAGTGAGATCTTGGCCTACCGGAAGCGCGTGGTCGATGCAGAGCTGGCATCAAGGCTCTCGTCCACAGGAGCAGTCGTGATCGAGGGCCCGAAGGCCTGCGGCAAGACTGCCACGGCGAGGCAGATCGCGGCAAGCGAGGTGCTGCTGGACGTTGATCCCAACGCCAGACGCGCCATCACCGTAGACCCGACGCTCGTCCTCGGCGGGCCGGTTCCTCGCCTCATCGACGAATGGCAGGTGGAACCCGAGATCTGGAACCACATCCGACGCGCGGTCGACGATCGCGGAGCGGCCGGCCAGTTCATCTTGACCGGATCTGCCGTACCTGCGGACGATGTTACAAGGCACACAGGGGCCGGTCGGATCGCTCGACTCCGCATGCGGCCGATGAGCCTTTTTGAAACCGGGCACACAAACGGAGCCATCTCCCTTGCAGACTTGCTCGCGGGAACCCCCGCGCGGAGCCCGGACCCAGGGCTCTCGGTGACCGATCTCATGCAGCGCCTGGCGGCCGGCGGGTGGCCGGGGCTTCTCGACTTAGGCGTTGAAGAATCATTACGTGCGATACGCGACTACCTGGAGGAGATACGGGGGGTCGAAATCCGTCGCGTCGATGGGAGCCGCCGGGATCCGGAGAGAGTCGGCCGGCTCCTGCGTTCGCTCGCCCGCAACGTCGCCACGTACGCCGCGGCCACCACCCTCGCCGTCGACGCCGGCGGCTCCGACGGCGCTCTCGACGACGACACAGTACGCGAGTATCTGATTGCCTTGGATCGGCTCATGATCACAGAGGATCAACCTGCATGGGCGCCGCATCTGCGGTCGAAGTCTTTGCTGCGCAGCGCGCCTAAACGGCACTTTGTCGACCCGTCCCTGGCGGTCGCCGCTCTGCGGGCAACCCCCGACCGGCTCCTCGGTGACTTGAATCTAGCAGGGTTCCTCTACGAATCTCTCGTCGTACGTGACCTTCGCGTGTACGCGCAGGCGGCTGATGCGCGCGTTCTTCAGTACCGCGACAACACCGGACTCGAGGTCGATGCCATCGTCGAAACCGCAGAGGGTCGTTGGGGTGCGTTCGAGATCAAGCTAGGGCTTGGCCAAGTCGACGAGGCAGCTGCAAACCTGCGGAAGTTCGCCAACCGCGTCGATACCGACCGATGCGGATCACCGGCGGTTCTTGGTGTAATCGTGGCAGGTGGCTACGGCTACGTTCGCGATGACGGCGTCGCCGTGATCCCAATCGGGTCGCTACGACCCTGACAGCCTAAATTTACCGCAGAATAGACTCTGCTCTATCGATCTTTCCCAAGGGGGAGTTACGCAGTGAAGCGAGCTGTCGTTTGTGGCGCCGGAGGATTTATTGCTCATCATCTGGTGCGAAAGCTGAAGGGCGAAGGCTACTGGGTGCGGGGTGTTGACACCAAGCTCCCGGAGTTCTCCGAATCGGCAGCCGATGAATTCCTTCTGCTTGATTTGCGCGAAGCCTCCAACTGTCGGCAGGCGGTGGCCGCGGCCGGTAGTGGCCCGATTGGGGAGGTCTATCAACTGGCCGCAGACATGGGCGGAATGGGGTTCATCCACTCCGCGGAGTCCGAGATAATGCGCAACAGCGCCCTGATCAACATAAACATGATTGATGCCGCCACGCAGGCGCAAGTGGAAAAATACTTCTTGGCTTCATCAGTTTGCGTTTACAGGGACATGCGCCATGGTGAGGAAGAGCTGACGGAAGAGGACGCATACCCCGCCAACCCTGACAACGAATACGGCTGGGAGAAACTCTACGCCGAGCGAATTGCATTCGCATATGGCAGAAAGTTTGGAACACAGATTCGAGTCGGTCGTTTTCAGAACACTTTTGGGCCCGAAGGAACGTGGAGGGGAGGAAGAGAGAAGGCCCCAGCGGCGATCAGTCGCAAGGTGGCCGAAGCGCCCGACGGCGGCGAGATCGAGGTTTGGGGCGACGGAAATGCGGTCCGTTCCTACACGTTCGTCAACGACACTGTAGACGGGGTCCGGCGCCTGATGGAGTCCGAGATGGACGTTCCAGTCAACATCGGCAGCAGCGAGTACGTGACCGTCGATGAACTCGTCGAGGCAATCTTGGCCTCCTCGGGCAAAGATCTCAAGGTTCGCCATGTTAAGGGACCGGTGGGCGTACAATCCCGCAACTTCAGTATGCGACGACTGGAAAGTACGGGGTGGAGTCAACGGTTCTCTTTGAAAGCGGGCATAGAGGCGACTTATCCATGGATCGAGGATCAAGTCCGGCAGGCCAGCGTCGAAGACCAGCCCTGAATTCTTAGAGTGAGTTGGGGGCCTCTTAGATAAGCTGGCCAATGGCGAAAGAGATGGTGGCCGTGATCGCCATCGACCCCGTAATCGCAAACACCATGCGGCGCCGGAAGGCCACGAACTCTTTGTGCAAAAAAGCGGTCATAGCCTGGTTCGTAACCTGAATCTCCTGCACGAGGTCTTGCTCGGTAGCCAAATCGGCCCACCCGACGGGAGGCAGTTGCTCTATCAAAGTTGTGGCCCTCCTGGATCCTGGTCGAGCAACGCGTCGATTTCAGCCCGAAATCGCTCGAGCTCCAGGTGGGGTGCGCCGGCAAAGGCGGCGACGACGGATTCGGCTGAGACGAATGTCCGGATGGTCTTGCCGCTCTCGTCGAGGAGTTCCCGTTGTGTGATTTCCCGACTCATGCAAGTACCGTAACACGCGACCTTGTCCAAAATTGGAGCTTACTTGCCCACCAGGACTAGTACATCGGCCGTCGTCGTCAACTCGCGGGGCAAAGGTTCTGTCCCTGACGCTTCGTCAAGTTCAGATGCCACTTTCTCGCCCTTGGCTTTGTCCGTGGAGTAGTAGACCAGTACACCCGTTACCGGAGCGCCTGCATGATCAGTCACCTTAACCACTTTGAAGCCCTTTGCGATGAGTGAATCCGCCACCTCGCGGCCGGCCCCCTTTGGGCCCCCCGCATTTCTCACTTCGACTGTGATGTCGGAATTGATTGGCCGGGACGTCACTGACGGCGAAGGACTGGGCGAGGGTGACGGCGACGGCAGCGTCGATGGTGACTCCTCAGGATTCGGAGAAGTGGTCGGAGGATCGGCACTCACAACGACGGAATCCACTCTCAGGTAATTGAAGGCGCCGTAAATCGCAAAGGGGGAAAGAGCCAGGGCAATGACGCCGACGAAGCTCAGGGCAGTACGCGCACGCTGCTGAATTGGTGACATCGTCTCTCTAGGAACCGGGGCCCGAGGCTGCCTCTTTGCCTGTTGGTTCGCTGATCATTCGCGTCATCTTAGTTCCACAAACCCGACAGCTCCCCTGTGCCGCCAAGCGGCCGCCTTTCAGTCGTGTCGAGGTGCCGTCGAATTCACGAGCGGTTCGGCACTTCATACAGTAGCCATAGTAGGCCTTTTCATCGGCCGGGACGGGTGGAGGGGCGGGAACTTTCAGTGGCGACTGCAACCGAGGCTTCGCTGACGGGGACGGCTCTTTGACGACTGGGGCCACTGGGACCGCATCGACTTGTCCCGGAGCCGGAGGTGATACCGGCTTGGGATCATCCCAAGACAAGTCCTTCACTTC
Organism: uncultured Actinomycetes bacterium; assembly: GCA_964501265.1. GTDB lineage: Bacteria > Actinomycetota > CADDZG01 > JAHWKV01 > JAHWKV01 > CAZCSK01. The sequence continues at coordinate 35,622 of CAZCSK010000017.1, read as the reverse complement.
GACCGGTGGCCGTGTTGATGGGGGCTTCAGGTCGTCCCAAGGCGACTGTTTCACTTCGACCGCATGGATACGAGGTGGCGCTGGCTTCGGATCATTCCAGACCGACTGCTTAACTTCAACCCTCGGGATCATTGTTTGGTCCACACGGTTGGCAACTTGGTTTACTGGGCGGGGCGATTCCAGGGTTCTTTTGGGCGGAGTAGCGGCCGCTTTGCCTCGGGCCTTCTTCGGTGGGGGCTCCGGGCCCGAGTCCCGCGAATCGTTGTAGTAGCGGTAGTAGTCGTAACCGCCGATCGTTTCGGCGGCATTCCACACCACCCCTAGAACTCTTACTCCAAGCCTCTCAAAGGCCTCCTTGGTCTCTTTGGCTCGGTGCCGATGCGTGACCCCCGCCCGCATCACAAGAATCACTCCGTCCACTTGCGGTGCAATTACATAGGCGTCGCTCATGGCAAGAGCCGGCGGCGAGTCGAAGATCAGCATCGGCGCAAGGGTTTGAGCTTTTTCGATTACTTGTTCGATTCTCTGTGCACCGAGCAGTTCCGAAGGGTTGGGAACGGGGGATCCCGCGGGCAGCACAGTCAGATCGGGAATACGCGTGGATACCATAGCCTCAGAAAGGGGCGCATCTCCGAGCAGCACCTCCGACAGCCCCGGCGCGCGCTTGAACACAAAGTACCTGTGCGCGACCGGCTTGCGAAGATCGCACTCAAGCAACATGGTCTTGACCCCTGCAAGAGCGAAACCGACGGCGAGATTTATCGCAACGGTGGTTTTTCCTTCCCCGGTACCGGGGCTTGCAATGAGTATCTTGGAGACAGGATCTTGTCCCGCAAAGAATTGCACGTTAGCGCGCAGGATTCGGAAGGCTTCCGAGGCCGGAGTCCTTGAATTCAGATCCAGCATCAACTGTCGCTCGGTGCCCGAGACCGGTGGAATCGTTGCGAGTACCGGCAGCGGCGCGAGCGCTCGCTCTAGGTCCTCGCGCGTTCGCAGAGTGGTGTCGAACTGTTCGAGCAAGAAAGCCATGCTGAGGCCAAGTACCAGACCAAGGACTGCCCCTATGAGTCCGTTTTGCACGGGCTTGGGTTTTATGGGCACCGTGGGCTCGAGCGCCGGTTCAAGGACGTTCGCTCGCACTCCCGCCCTGCCGCCGAAGTCCTGAAGATCTTCGTCGACAAATGTGTTTACGAGCGCATTCGCAACGCGCTGTGCGCGTTTTGGGTCGGTGTCGGTTACGGACAACTTGATAATTCTTGTGTTCGTAACGATGCTGGTCTCGATGCGACCTGCCAGATCGTCCCCCGAGGTTCCCAGGTTCTCGGTTTCGACCACTTTTTCGGCGAGCGGCCGGCTTTTGAGAAGCTCTGCGTAAGAAGCGAGAAACTCGCGTCCGAAAGTTAGCTCCGCGAAAGCCGAATTTAGATCGGTCGATTGAACGGTGCGCGGACCGATAAATACTTTCGCGCTAGCTTCGTAAACGGGGACTATCCGGCTCGAAAATCCAAGAGCAGAACCTGCTGCAGTCGCGATGGCAAGAGCTATCAACCACCGGCGGCGCCACAGAATCCTTAGATAATCACGAAGCTCCAAATGCGCCTGCTATCCGAAAGCCTCCGCGGTTAGCGCGGTCAGATGCTGTTGCTCGTGGTACGACGACGTCGGGCGGTAACGACGAACAGCGTGCCGATCAGGATTGCGCCTGCAGCCAAAAGAAGCCAGGGCAGCACATTGGTTCCTGTGGCCGACAAGGCCCTTGCCGACCTAACCCTTAGATTGGCGGAGAGCACTCGGGTATTCGAACAGTTCGAGTTGGTTCCGGTGGCTTGAAGGGTGAAACTTCCCGGGCTGGCTGTGCTTGGAATGGTCACGCTACCGGAGAACGCGCCCTGGGAGTCGGTCGTGAAACTCCCGACGGGTTCGGGTGTGCCCGAGGGAGAACGCGTCAGGGTGATCGAAACGGCGGTATTGGGACAGTAGTTCGCTCCGGACACAGTTATGGATTGGCCTGCTGAAACCACAGTGGCGCTCACCTGCAAGTCGCCCGTGGTGGGAGGGTACTGAGCTGCGGCTGGGACGGTTAACCCAAGAGCCATAGTCAGCATCAAAAGGGCAAGAGCGGCCAAACGTTTCCTAGTCATTCTGGACCTCGATTCTCGTTGGATTAAGCATCTTGAACCTATTATGTCCTTTCCAAGGGCAAAATCACCTAATTCTCAATATTTTAACCTAACACGGCAACCTTTTTACTCCGGCGAGGGAACCTGGTGGGTAAGTCTCCTTCGGATCGTGCCCTTACACACCGGGCATGGTCCCTCAGCGGAACGGAGCCCCCCGTAGAGCAAGGTCTCCTCGCCGACGAACTCCCTGTTGATCCGGCAGTTGACGCAGTACCCCTCGTATTTGCGGTCCGGCGGAGTTGAGGGCACAGGCGCTTCCTCGAGTTCTTTGTTCGGGGTCCGCAACGCTTCCAAGAAATCCTTCGTATCGAGGTCGTTGCGGGGGGCTAGTAGATCAAATTCTTCCTCCACTTCCACGGGAGGCTCCGCAAGGAGGTTTCGGGGGGACAACTGTTCAAGCTCTTCATTCCCGTCATCCGGCTCGGCAGGCTGCAACTTTGCAGCTAGGTCGTTACTGGGAGCACGCAGCTCCACCTCTTCTGGCGCTTGCTCAGCAGGCTCCACTTTTGCTTCCAGGGCGACCGGCTCCCATGAAATAGGTTCGGCGGTGGCAGGTCTGGCGAGTACCGGTTCGGACCTCTTCTTCCGGCCCCCTTGGCGGCGGCTGGGTTCCAGTTCCGAGTAGTGATGGTAGTAACGGTAGTAATAGTTGACGTCACTCGCTTCGGCTGCATTCCACACCAAACCAAGCAGCCGGGCCCCCAGCCGCTCGAACGCTTCCTTTGATGCCCGCACACCCTCACGCTGAGTATGGCCGGCGCGCACCACCAGGATCACACCGTCGGTAAGCGGCGCGAGGACATAGGCATCGCTCATCGCAAGGGCCGGAGGCGAGTCGAAGATGATCATCTCGGCATCCTTCTCGACATGACGGATGATCTCCGCGATTCCCTTGGTCCCGAGCAGCTCAGAGGGGTTGGGTGGAGGCGTGCCTGCGGGAAGCACTCGAAGGTTTGGAATCCGGGTCTTTACAAGAGCCTGCTCTAAAGTGGCTTTCCCAAGCAGGACATCGGAGATTCCGGGCGTGCCCCTTATGTTGAAGTAATTGTGAATCACGGGCCTTCGCAGATCAGATTCGACAAAGACGGTTGGGACCCCTCCCAGAGCGAAACCGGCGGCGAGGTTCATCGCCACAGTTGTCTTACCTTCTTCGGTTCCCGAACCCGCAACCAAGATCTTGGAGACCGGCCGGTCTACGGAAAAGAACTGTACGTTTGTGCGCAGAATCCGAAACGCCTCGGCCGCAGGAGTTTTGGAATTGGAGTCGAGCAACAAATCTCTCTCTACGTTCGGGACGGCAGGGATGGTAGCAAGTACCGGCAAAGGCGCAAGCGCCCGCTCAACGTCCTCGCGTGAACGCAATGTTGTGTCGAATTGCTCGAGCAAGAAGGCAATGCTGAGCCCAAGCACGAGTCCCAGTACTGCACCAATCAGGCCGTTTTGCAAGGGTTTGGGTTTAATGGGAGTCGTTGGTCGGATCGCTGGGTCAAGCACATTGGCCTGAACCCCCGCTCTGCCGCCGAAGTCCTTTAGATCCTCGTCGATGAACGTGTCGACGAGGGCGTTGACTGTGCGCTGGACCCGGTCGGGGTCGGTGTCGGTGACTGAAACCGTGATGATGCGAGTGTTGGTCACGATGCTCGTCTCAATCTTCTTTCGCAGTTCCGTTGCCGTGGTGGGTAGCGATTCCTGTTCGACCACTTTCTCGGCAAGGCTGCGGCTCTTTAGAAGTTCGGCGTAGGACGCTAGAAACTCACCAGAAAAGGAAAGTTCCTCGAATGCAGCGGTTAGATCGGTTTGCTGCGAAGTTCGAGGCCCGATGAACACGGTGGCCCCCGCCTCATAGACAGGAAGTATCCGGCTCGAAAATCCGAGTGCAGAGCCAGCAGCGGTCGCAATGGCAAGAGCTATCAGCCAACGTCGGCGCCACAGGATCCTTAAATAATCACGGATTTCCAAAAATAGTCCTCAATTTCTGTCCCATCCCAGTCCCATAGTTTACAAAGAACTCCAGATCAGATTTCAGCGGGCCATCGAACTGCAAATGACTGCCGCTGATTTTCATCCCCTCTGAGGCTGCAGTAACAAAAGCCCCCTTCGGTAGAGTCACTTCAAGATGAAATTCATCGAGATTGAGGGTGGGCTGGTGCTGCAATACTAAGCGATACTTCCCGGGTGCCGACAGACGGCCCTCCAGGCGCAGGGTCAAGGTCGAAGAATCTCCGGGCAGCACCTCCAGAAAACGTGATGCCACTTTCAGGCCCTGCTCGGCATGACTCTCGACCCCCACCGGCTTACCGTCGACTAGCGCTCCCGTCACGCCCGTATTCGGCGCCATGTACACAGACAAAAAGGATCGGTTTAGGCCCGCAGGGTCGGACGGCAAATATGGACCGACCACGCTGGAGGGCAACCCCGTAGGAGTCCCGTTCTTAAGTCGAACGTCGACCTTGGTGCTCACCCGCCCGTCTTTTGCGATCTTGACTTCGTAAGAGATACGCCGGCGCGCGTAATAATCCACTTTATTGGCAGCGGCGTTTTGGCCCACTACAAGTAGATAGTCGCTTCCCCGCGTTGGAATGATGGCGCCGGAAAGTCCGAGGCGCTCCAGTGAGGCCTCTTTGCCGCCCACCCAAATCTGGAGGTGTTTGCCCCCTATGGCCTCACCCATTGAGCCGGCCATCGACAATGGATTTTGGAACTCGCCGGTCAGGAAACGACGCCAGACTTCCTTTCCAACCTCCAACAGAAAATCCACACGTCCAGTTTTCTCGGGGAAACGAATGTATGCCTCATTCAGCGCGAGCGGCAAGAAGTTGTCAGCGGTGATCTCGCCTGCCCCCTTGACGGGAACAGGCCCAACAAGTCGAAGAAGGTAGGTAAGCCCCACCGCATCGACCGCAATTACTCCATCGGGTTTGCTGCCGTTCTGCTGGGCCCACATCTTCGTCATCAACGCTGCTGCCGTCGGAAAATCCGGAGTCATATTGACGTTTTGCCAGAGCGAGTTCCCCTCGAATCGCAAATACCTCGCAAACTGCGCGGGTGGCGCTGGAGGATTGGAAACTGGAGGAAGTGCAAGGTCTGATTCCAGTCGTTCTAATTTGACCTGACCACCCTGCGCCCTCAGGATTCCGAATGCGCCGAGAAAGCCGCCTGTTGCGCGCATCTCCACTGGATTCTGGATCGCAAGAAACCAGGTCCTTGGTCCATCGCCCCCAAAAAGAGCAGGGACCAGATCTGCAGCGTCGGTTGCTCGCTCCAAGGTTTCAACCGCCTCTTCGCCTTCTAGAAGAAACGAATCGCGGGCGCGGCCCACGGTCGGCAGAAGCAGTCCTGGATCTGGACGAATGCGGCCCAAAGCCAGTTGCATCTGGGCGGTGGCCCTTTGCAGGTGCGGCTGCGCTTCGTACCAAGAAGCGAGATCGATTCTTCCGTTCGAGATTCCAATCTGTGGGCCGGGAAACACGTTCAGGGCAACGACGGCTTCGGCGGCAGCAGGCGCGATGAAGGTGGTACCTGAAGCAATTTCCTTAGCGGCTCTCAGATTGTCACGGAACAAGGGCAACACACCGAGCGGAATCGTGAGTAAGGAATTTAACTCCCGCTCAGCCTTGGAAGCGGTCTGCCCTGCTTCGGCGAACGCCTGCTGGGCTTCCTGGGTCTTCAGCTCGCGCGCCAATGCGACCCCCTGTATCAAGTCGGCGCGCGCCTCGCGCAGAAGGCCGGCTGCGGCCAAAGAAGGTGGAACCGCTAGCAGCACAACGCCAAGACCTGAAACAGCCACGGCAACAGCCATGCGTCGGCGCAGGCTGGTCGCGGGGGCCTCCTTGTAGGTCCGCACTGTAAGCAAGGCGGCGGCGCCGGCGGCGAACAGTGCGATGGAGACGACCATAATTCGTGGTCCCGCATACCACCATGCGAATACGCACATGCCGCCTGCAAAGATCGCCCCGACACCGTGAGTCAGCGCGGCTGCTTGCTTTGATATACCGAGTTTGACCAGACGGTGAGAGATGTGATCGGTCGCGCCACTGAATAGTGCTTTGCCGTTTATGAACCGGGAAAGAATCACAAGCGAACTGTCCGTTGCCAACACCGAGAGCAGCGCAACAGTAGCCACCGGTCCCCAGCCCGGACCAAATGCCGGCCTTAGCTTTAGAGCTGCGGCTGCGAGCAGAAATCCAAGAAAGAGTGCGCCCCCGTCGCCCAGATAGACCCGCGGTTTGACGAGATTGGCGGTTAGAAAACCGATGCAGGCGCCTGCCAGGGCGGCTGCCACCGCCGCAGTTCCGATATTGCCCGTGACCAATGCGACACCGGCGATTCCAATTGCTGTCCCAGCGCAGGTGGCGCCTGCGACGCCATCCATGTTGTCCAAAAGATTGACGGCATTGGCAGCTCCTACAAGCAAAAAGATCGCGGTGAAGCCTTCAAACAAACCGTCGGAGTCGCCCCTTAAGGCATACCTCCAGACAAGCATCGCCACAACGCTTTGGGTTAGGAAACGGATCATTGGGCTTATACCGTGCGGCGCGCTTCGATCATCCACCAAGCCCAGAACCAGCAAGGCCGATGCTCCGACGAGAACGATTCCGATGTCCCGCGAGAATCCCGCAATCGAGATAACACTGACGACGGCAGCCACCGCAACCACTGCGCCGCCGAGATAAGTCACCGACCCTCGGCCTCGCCCATGCAGGCGCGGCCGCACCGTGAGCTTAAACCTCTTGCCGACGGCAATAGCCAGCGGGATCAGCAGAAGACTGAGCGCAAGCGAAAGCGCGAACGCACCACCGGTATGAAAGAGATTTGTCAAAGCGAACTCCAGTTAGGGCACGAAAGGCAACCCCAATTGTATTGCTATTGGTCCCTTTTCGCCGTGTCCACCACGAAATTTCCTAGGACCAAAAGGTCCATTTGGGTGCGGGTAAAGCATTCGACTGCTTCTTCGGGCCGGCAGCAGATCGGTTCGTTCTCATTAAAAGATGTGTTGAGCAAGAGCGGCACTCCCGTCAGTGAGCCAAAAGCCTTGATCAGATCGTAGTAGCGAGGGTTGCCCAAACGGTTGACCGTCTGGATACGGGCAGTGCCGTCCTCATGAGTGATCGCCGGAACGAGCGCGCGCTTTTCTGCCTTAACATCACATGCAAACAACATGAAGGGCGATGGCACCTGCATCGAGAACCATTCATTCGCGCTTTCTTCCAAGACGCTCGGCGCAAAGGGCCTGAACGCTTCCCTATGTTTGATGCGGGCATTGAGGATGTCTTGCATGTTGGCGCGGCGAGGGTCGCAGACGATCGAGCGGTTGCCGAGTGCGCGGGGGCCAAACTCCATCCGGCCCTGAAACCATCCAACGATGGCCCCATCGGCGATGCGGCTTGCAACTTGCTCGCTAAGATCGCTGTCCGCTACGACTCGATAGGACAAACCTGCATTCTCCAGAGCCAGCTTGTAATCACCGTTCGAGAACTCAGGCCCAAGGTACGTATCGTTCATCGCCCAGCTGCGTTCATTTCCAAGGACCTGATGCCAGACCCATTGCGCGGCCCCAACGGCAGTTCCATCATCGGTTGAGGCCGGTTGTACCCAGACCTGCTCGAAGGGCGTCTCGGCTGTGATCTTGCCGTTGACGACACAATTAAGGGCGACACCACCAGCCAAGACCAAGCGCGGACTCTCGGTGCGCCGATGCAATTCTCGAAGGATGTCCAGCTCCACCTCCTCTAATCGCGCCTGTACGCTGGCAGCGAGATCGCGATCCCGTCCGGTCACTTCCGCCTGGTACTCGCGCGCGGGCCCGAAGGTGGCGGCCATCTTGTCGGACCAAAGGCGACCCACTTCTGGCGACCCATCGGCCCAGGTCATGTCCACACCTTCAGAGGCGTGAAGAAAGTAGCCGAGATCAAGCCGTAACTGCATCCCACGGTTCACGTTCACAACATCACGGAGTTGATGCAGGAACGTTGGTTCCCCAAACGCTGCTAACCCCATGAGCTTGTATTCGTCGCCGTACTTGGGCATGCCCAGAAACTGAGTAAAGGCGGTGTAATAGATCCCGAGCGAATGCGGATAGGTGACGTTGCCCTTCACGTTCAATCGGCTCCCTTGGCCCTGCCCCCACATGGTCGAGACGAAATCGCCCATGCCGTCCACCGAAAGGCAAGCGGCATCGTCAAACGGAGATGAAAAAAGAGCGCTGGCAAGATGCGCACGGTGATGTTCCACCCGATGAAACTTCGCACTTAGCAACTTCGGATCGCAGCCGAGCGCATCGGCAAGGGCCGCACGAGCGTCAAGAATTTTGGCAGCGTTTGCAAAACGAGCCTTCAATGCTGCGCCCATAGAAGGGATTCGGCTTGCCGCAAACAGGACCTTACGATGAAGGTGGGCCGAGGGATTGCGAGATATCGCAACATGATCGATGTCGGCGGGGTCGGCACCCGCCGCATCCAGACACCAACGAACAGCATGCGACGGAAACCCAGCCTGGTGCTTAACGCGCGTAAATCGTTCCTCCGCCGCCGCGGCAACACAAAGACCGTCGACAAACAACGCCGCGGCGGCATCGCCGTGATAAGCGTTGATCCCCAGAATCAGCATGAAACTCCCGGATCGCGGCCCGCGAGCTGCTGACTGGAGGTGAGGTTTAAGTAGCGAGTAGCCGCCCGGGCACGGTGGTCAAGACCGCCCCTGAAGCAAGACCGCTCCTGTCCGACGATCTGCTTGTTTCGGTTCTGTCTCAAATAAACTGGGCCGTAGCGAAGGCGAGGGCGGCGACACTCAGCATCGACCCCGTCATCGCAAATACCATATGCCGCTGCACCGCCATAAGCTCCCCGCGGAAACATGACATCAACTCATGTTTGACGGATTGGGCCTCCTGCCTGAGAACTTGAATCTCCTGTTTGGTGGCGACACGAAGCTGTTCCAAGTCTTGCTTGGTGGCGACGTCGGCCCACCCAACGGGAGGCAAGTGTTCCATGAGTCGCCGACCAGTCAGAGCGCTACTTCCAAGGGTGCTTGCCTGAGAGCGCTAATTTTGAGAACCGAAAACCCCAAGAGGTTACCCGCCTCATCTACTTTTTCCATTACCTGGTCACTAGAGGTCTCGCGAAAGTAGCCAGGCTCTTCCTCAAAGATGACTTCAAGGTAGTCACCTTCTTGGTCGTACCAAATCTTCACTTTTTTTTGGGCCATATCAATGCTCCTTCCTTAATTCTATCGGTCAGATAAGCCGTTAGTACAAACGCTTCCTTATTGAAGAGCTTGACAACCACACACAAGTATTTGGCTCCAACAGGAGTCCCTGAATGGAACCGATAGTAAAGGCGGGCCTCGAGATCGCTCGATGACCCAACGACCCTTTCTGGTTTCGACAGGGTCTCTTCGATCTCTGGTCCCAAGGCGACCATTTCGGGATGCTGAAGAATGTGGTCAAGACGTTCTTGGGTGAGCCGGATCAACAGCCCAGCGTAATCGCTGATACGAACGTCTTTCTTCCCTTTCAATTCGAGACCTTATCGACTGCTTCGCCGTGCCAGCGGGGAGTCCCACATGAGCGGGACTGAGGTCGAGAGCGCAACGAAATTCGGTAAGCGAGCCATGATTTGATAGTAGCAACGACCGCCGACAATTCTTAAGCTGCTCGTCGAATCAGGCAAAATGTTTCTACCGGGCCCTTAGGCGGGTCGTGTCTGGTCCTCGATCAGACTGACGAGTTGTTCCAGGTTTGCTCCCCTACTGAAATGTTGGGCCGCCTCGAGGGCCAGCTTTGACATCTCCGCTAGGGCCGCGGGGTTCGAGCGGGCCCAGTTGATCTTTGCGATCACGTCATTGTGGTCAGATGGGTCGGCAACGAGTCCGCATTCAAAGCGGCGAACTATTTGGCTCACTTCACTTGTCTCGGGCGCAACGGCAAGTACCGGCCGGCCGTGGGCGAGCACCGTGTACAACTTGCTCGGGACAACAAGACCCTCCATGCCGGGTCGAAGCGTCACAACTTGAAGATCACCCGCCGCCATAACCGACGCCAACTCGTGTCCCGGGCGAAAAGGGAGCAAGCGAATCCCCGACCTCTTGATCAGGTCCGAATTGAATCCATCCCCAACAAACAAAAATTCCGAGCCATCAGGAAGATCTTTGGAGGCCCGAGCCAGCGTTTCCCAGGCCCCCGCCCCACCGAGATTGCCCGCGTACACGCATAGGAACTGACCATTCCCGCGCAGTTCGGCGACCACTGCAGGATCAGGCGAACTATCTGTCGGCCCGGCCCCCCATGGAACGACAACTATCCGATCCCCGGCTACGCCCTTGGCTTGCACTCTCTCAGCCATCGTCTCGCCGAGGCAAACCACAAGCGAACACCTTTTAAGGCCGCTACGATGAACCGCTTCCCAAAGCTTGGTGATAAAACCCGGTTTGATCATGCCCGAGACAATGGCAAACTCGGGATGCAAATCTTGCAAGCTGTATACGACGGGGCGTCCCCGGGCCTCAAGAAGCGCTATCCAAACCGAAAACGGAGGATCGCTGCCCGCCACCACCACGTCGGGCCGCGGACTTGCAAGAACCCGAACGCCCGCTATGAGTGCGAAGGTCAGGTAGTTTGCGACGCGACCCCACATCCGTTCTCGACCAACGCCCGACGAGCCAACTCTTTCAACCACCACGCCATCCTCGACACTCCTCGAGAGAACCCGCCAAGCGCGTCTCCCGGAGGGGTTGTAGGAGGGCCGGCCGCAAAGCACACGCACACGATGTCCATTAGACACCAGCTTCGCGACCAGTTCTTCAAAAACCTTGGCCGTCGCGGAAGTATCCGGCGGGTAGTACTGGTTAATTAAGGTGACTCGCAAGTTATGGCTCCGTAGATTCACTCATCTCGTGGCCGGCCCGTTCGGGTGCTCAAGCGAACGAAACGACGGCGCCCGCAGGGTGCGGCAGCGGCGCCGCGCTGAGTCATTCGGTTCGCCGCGAGAGATTTCACCTGAAGAGCCGCTCACGCGTGGCCTCCGTCGGTCCCCTCCACCAAGACATCGGGCGCGGACATCCTAACTCCCATCGTTTTCGAGTAATAAATGCACCGCGACATCAAGTTGTGCAAGCTTGTTGGCCACCACATCCCATACCACATCCAGATCGGCACTGAAATAACCGTGGACCAACCAGTCGCGCGTTCCTGCGATATCGCGCCACGGCGTCTCAGGAGCCCTGGCCCTCGTGGCATCAGAGACTTGCTTGGTAGCCTCACCGATAATCTGCAACTTCTGGATTACTGCGGCCTGAATCAGCTCGGAGCTGCGGAACTCCTGCTCTCCGCCTTGGGTGAACTCTCGAATCTGACCTATCGCCCTGCTAATGTCTTGGAGGTAAAGACTTTCGTCCCGCGGGCCTCGCAATCTTGATTACGCCACCAGAGAACGGGCTTCAGACAGAATTTGGTCTCTGAGCTGAGGATGTAGCCCGTTTTCTGTGGTGACCTCCACCTTAATGCCGAGAAGATCTTCCAGATCGTTGGCTATCCCTATGAGATCCCACAGGCCGGTTCCCGGCCGAATAGTGACCAGAAGATCGAGATCGCTTTGATTATCTGCTTCTCCGCGCGCAAAGGAACCGAATACCCTTACCTCCAAGGCTCCGTGAGAACGAGCTACTTTCAAGATGTCCTCAGCCGGAAGTGTTTTGACCATACGGTTATCTTGCCTGATTCCTTCCGTGCTTTCCACCTCCCTCGCCGTCCCCAGGAGATGATAGATGCTCGATAAAGGGACTCCACCCGCGAGCGTCGTTCTCGAGGGAAGCCTGAAAAGGCACTGGGAATCCGGCTACTCAGGCGCTGGTCAGCTGTCGCAATGGGCGTTCGGGAGGTCCGCTTTCGAAGCCAGCGACGAACCTTAGCCCGAGAGCTTCTGCGACCCGCTGGAGAGTCTCGACGTTGGTCTTGTGCCGGCCACTTTCGAGCCGGGAGATTGCCGAGTGGCTGGTTCCAACTCGGTGCGCCAGCTCTTTTTGAGACATGCCCGCGGCCGCCCGGTGTTTGATCACAAGCCGGGCCAGCTCCTCGAACTGAGCAAGGCGCCGTTGCTCCTTCCTGTAAGCGTCGCTCCTGCGGGAGCGGCGGGCTGGTGATCAAGATAGCCGCGGGCCCTGACAAGTCACTTCTGCCCTGGTCGAAGTGGGATTCAATACTGGGACCCTACGGCGCGCAAGGACGTAAGTTGTACGTTCTCAGATAAGTTGGGCTACGGCAAAAGCAAGGGCGGACATGCTCACCATCGAACCCAAGACCGCAAACACCATGTGACCGTTCATCAAGTGCCATCTTATGCTCCGTCTTCGATAGGATTCTGCTTGATCCAAAAGCATACTCAGAGGGTGCCGCGGTATCCTGAGATAGATATGAAGGATTTGCCAACAGCCCACATACTCAGAATCGCTCGAGCACACGGTGCCACCGATGTTCGGGTTTTTGGTTCTCGCTCGCGTGGTGATTTTTATCCAGACAGCGATCTTGACCTGTTGGTAACGGTATTGCCCGGGACCAGCCTATTGGATCTGATTGCGATATCCCAAGAGCTTGAAGAACTGCTTGGAATCAAAGTGGAGGTAGTAACTGAGAAAGCGCTGCATCCCTACCTCAAAGATCGCATTCTCGCCGAAGCCCGATCCCTAGTCGCGTAGCTTCTTTAGGTGCATCCAAAGGATAGGAGCGAGCAGCTATTCCTGCTCGACATAAGAGAAGCCATCGAGCGCATCCGAAATTCCACCAAGGGGGGCAAGAGCGAGTTTTATGACTCAGATGTAATCCAGGACGCTGTAGTCAAAAACCTCCTGGTTATCGGTGAAGCCGCTCGAAGGTTAGGCGGAATCCTTGATGAATGGTAGCGATTAGGATCGCCCCTGCGCTGGTCACAATGGAAACGCTATTTCTCGGCATGCATCGTGTAAGAACTTGCGAGGGCCAACGAGACCCTGCATGTTAGGTCGAAGCGTCAAAGCTTGACGATCGCACCACCGAAACTCCTCCCGCTCCCAGAGGTGCCCAACGAAAGCCAAGTCAGACGCCAAGCGGCGGCGTTCATCAGCCGACAATGCCATTTGCGACTCATTATCGAGAAGGTGATCAGATGATTCTGTGCCTTGAGCGCATTCAGGGCTTTTACGGCTCTCTGCGCTGCGTGGTGCGCGATCCGCAACACGTTAATACAACATATGAACTGGCCCCCCGTATCGCGGGGATGGTACTCGGACATTCTCCAGGTCTCACATGTATCTACCCTTCGGATTTGCCGACGCCCCGCCCTTACGGACCGGCTCATACGAAGTCATGTGGTCACCGAGCGGCGGAGGGAGTGTGTTCCACTTTTCCTGGCCCCTTACGGATCATTTTGTGATTCCGGGGGAACCTAGTCCTCGATAAGGCGCACTAGCTTCTCAAATTGCCGAGTCAGCGTTTCCCATGCCCCCGCGCCGCCCAGGTGGCCCGCATGGACACAAAGGAAGCGACTGTCCGACGTGTTCTTCAAAACCTTTGGCGGTTGCGGAATTGTCGCGGATAGTATTGGTTCGCTACCAGGATCTGATCCTTGGCCCAACAACTACTCCGGCTTGTCACGTTCGGGCCCGGCACGTCGAGACTTCGGCTCATGTTGGTTTGGTGTATCAGCGAAATACCCCAAGAATCTCGTTTGGATCCCCAGAAATAGTTTCCAGCTGATAGTCGAGGGAGCGCAGTAGGTCGCCACAAGCCGTGCTCTGCTCCTGCCCATGGGTCGCAAGAAACAGTGTGGGATGTGCCATAGAAAGCATATTCCTAGCCCCCTCCAACACCTTCAATTCAGCACCTTCGACATCGATCTTGATGACGGCTGCAACTGGCAGCCGGCCCTCGGACATCAGTCCGTCAAGAGTTACGCATTCCACATCGAGGCTCCCTTCAGGATGCAACATTCCCATGGACGTGCTTGGTCCCGAGATGAATCGTCCTACGCGACTTTCATTTGAGACGGCAGCTTCGATGAGGGTCACGTTCTGAATTTGGTTCAGTACCAGGTGCCTGCGAAGAAACTGAATGTTGGATGGCAGAGGTTCGAATGCAAACACTCTTCCCGAGGGCCCAGCGAGGGTCGACGCCAGCAGCGTGTAGTAACCCACATGCGCTCCGATGTCAAAGATAATGTCACCCTCCTTGACCGTATGCTCGAACTGAAGCCTCTTTTCGTATTCGTAACTGCCAAGCCAGTAGCCGTGATTACCAGCTCCGACTATCCAACGCTTGCCGCGAAGTCTTCCCTGCAGGATGGGCAAGGCAGTTCTTTTCGGAATCAGCTTCAGGGGCATTCGGGCTAGCCGTCCAGCGAGACTCTGGCTATCGAGGTTCGAGAAATTCACTGCATATAGCCGCCCGGCCTGACGACTCCAACGCTAAGCGCTGAGCTCGAATTGGTCATACGGCTGGTTCACCTGGCCGCAAGGTTCTCATGAGCGCTGGCGTATGCGTCTTCAAGAAAAGAGACTACTGGGGGCCAGTTGAGTTGTTTGGCTACGTCTTGGGTCCCTTCGCGTAGCTTGGCTAAGAGATTTCGATCTTCAAGGACACCCGAGATCGCATCGGCCAGTGGGCGGGCCCCGTATTCGCACACGACCCCCCCTACTCCGTCAATTAACGGTGCAATCCCGCAATCTTTCGTAAGGACGACTGGCAGACCACTCGAAATTGCCTCCGCCGCTGCCAAACCGAAGCTCTCCTTGCGGGAGGGAAACACGAACAAGTCCGCGAGCTTCAGTAGCTCGGCCTTCTCTTCCTCTTCAACCCATCCCATGAACCTAACTCGATCCCCCATCCCTCCTCGCGCGACTTGATCTCTAAGGCTCTGTACGAGCGCTCGGTCTTCCCCGTCTCCCGCCAGCAGCAGATGCGCGTGGCTCAGACGCGGATCTGTCATGGCCTCCAGTAAAAGAGGCAGCCCCTTCTCGGAATGGATTCGTCCCATCCACAGCAGTATTGGGAGATCGGGTGGGAGTTCCCGCTCGGCTCGAAGTTCGTCAGAAGGGCGCGGGCTGCCTTCTACAACGTCGCCGCGAGGAGGAGGGATGAGCAAACGTTCGGGTCGAATCCCCCAAGAAAGGAGATCCTGCGACTCCTGATCGGACCAACCGATCACGCGAAAAGCATGCGCGAGAGCGCTGCGAGTGTAAAGGGCGTCGAAAACTGTTTTGCCCAGAACGTTTCTCGATCGAGGAGGGACGCTGCCCTCGGGCATGACGAAGTAAGGAATATTCCTGCGACGGCTCGCAGTTTCAGCAATGATTCCCAAGAAGTGCCGCGTACCGGCTATATGGACGATGTCAGCCCGTGAAACCTCACGGGGAACCTCCCGGAGAGCTGGCCAGGACAGACCTTCCCAGTGGAAGCGAACGGGTGTCTCGAGGAACCGGACCTTAACCCCATCCATGTCGAAGGATCCTGCGCGTAGGCGCTCACCCTTCATTCCGGGGGAAGCCATGTTCGAGCAGACGACAACTACCTCGTGCCCCGCTTCCACGAGCATCGAGCAGATTCGGCGCAGGCTAACAACTGGACCGCCATATCTCGTCGCCGGATAATAAACACGAGAGATAAACAACAGCCTCATCGAAGGGCTGACGCCGGATTGCGCGCCCGAAGCCTGAGAGCGTGGGCAGCCGCTACCAATATCCAAAAGTGAAACGCGAGGAGTCCGCCGGCCGCTAGAAGGCCGCTTTCGAATACACCCTCCATCATTCCGCCAGCAATCCCGGCGATCAGCATGGCTCCCACCGGTCGCCAGTCGTCTCCTGTTCGAGAAACGCGCCAGGCAGCCCACAATCCTGAAAGTCCCAGCAAGGTCATGAGCAGGGCTCCCGGCCACCCGAGATCCATGGCTGCCTCCAGGTAACTGTTGTGCAATCGACCAAAATTGGAACTGTAGCCGCGGAAGATATCAGCGCTGCGGAGTTCAGGAAACACCACAGGCGTAGCGGCAAAGCCATAGCCGGCAAATGGTCGCTCTGCGATTAGTCGCAGCCCATCCGGCCACGCCTCGAGCCGCTTTCCACCGGTTGCGATCTCCAAAACCCCTTCGCCGACGGGCCGCACCGGGCGATCCCAAACAACAAACATTCCGGCGATCACCACCCCAAACGTCAGGGACACAATCAGCGCCCGCCTAGCATTTCGGGCAACCGCAAGCCCGACAACAGTGGCAAAGAGGGCCGAGACGAGACCTGCGCGGGATCCCGATAACACCAGTCCTACGATCAGCACCGCAGCGGTCACGATCAGGAGTCTTCGCGGCCTATTTTGGTGGGCAGCCATCAGAACAAGTACAGGAAGAATCGGGGCAATAAAGTATCCAAGGGTATTCGGATTTCCCAACAGTCCCTGAAACCGTCCAATCTGAAACCCGCCGACTACGTTCGCTGCCGAAAGTAACATTCCAACCAAGACTGCCAGCGCGGCTACGTACCCAACGTTTCGCAAAACACGCATGAAGTCTTCGGCGCGCTCACACCCGAGTGGAACAGCCACCGCGGCGGCCAGTCCAAGGATCAGCAGCGAGCCAGCGTGCTGAACTGTTGCACCCGGGGCGACGGAGTAAAGGGTAGACAACAAAGCCAACCCCCCGAGTCCGAGGAAGGCGACAGCGAAACCCATCGGTACGCGGTGCTCACGCCGCCTGTCGAGGAGAGACGTTAATGCCGTTCCAGCCACTGCTCCCATCAATCCGAATTTCGTCGGAAGCATCCATGGCGATTGGGCGAAGGGGAGCGAAGAGCTTCCCACGACGAGGGCGGCTGTCGTAAGTGGAACAAGGACCCAAAGCTGACGCTGAAGCACTAGAAAACCAACGACAAGGGCGCCGATAGCCAATCCCGGCAACGCGGCTCCGGCCGCGGCCTCCTTCCCAAGAAAGGCGGCCGCGGCCAAAAGCGCAACTACGCCTGCCGCTCTCCCGGCTGCACCCTCGATGGAGCGGGCCTGCGCGCTCATCTGATCTCGATGGCCATTTGAGCAATGGCAGTCGCCCAGACATTCGGAGAAAATGCTGCGATTCTTCGGATGGATGCCCCTCCCATCGCATTTCGCAAGGAGATGTCCGCGGCCACTTCTGACATTGCACCAGCTAGGGCAACCTCGTCGCCGGGGGAAACCACCCGCCCGTTCACGCCGTCAACCAGATCCGCGGCCGCCCCCGGAGCCGATGTCGTGATGATAGGCAACCCGCAGGCCATGGCCTCGTTAATCACGAGTCCCCATGGATCTGACAACGAGGGAAACACAAACACGTCGGCGGACCCATACCAAGCGGGAAGATCGGCTTGAGAGATGAATCCTACGAATTGTACCCGCGTCACTCCAATCTCTTCAGCGAAACGCTTGAGGGCTAGCTCCTGCCTTCCCGCTCCTGCAATAATCAGGCTTCCTTCGACCACCGTCTCTATCTTCCCCCAGGATTTAAGAAGCACTTCCAAACCCTTCTCTCGATCCAGCCGTCCCACATATAGGAACACCGGACGTGGTGCCTGAAAGGGTCTTAACCCTTGCTCGCGCGCCGCACGCGCCCCGGCTGCAAATCGGTCATTGTCTACGGCATTGGGTGCCACGTACCATCTGCGAACGGAAACGCCTAGCCCCTCACAATAAGCTCTCGCCGCTGAACCGGGTACCACCACTGCATCTGCTCGCCGCATAATTGTCCGCTTTAGAAGATCTTTCACCAAGGTCCTTCGCCGCCAGTCATGCGGAGTGCTTTCTGCCCAAACCGCTACCCGCTTTCCCAAAAAGGGCCGCAGAGCGGTCACGAGAAAGTAAGAAGGCTTATCCCACCCGCCAACGATCGTCACGTCCGGACGAAAGTGGCGAAGCGAGCCAATGAGCCCCGCTCCGGGCTGATCTCCACGGTTTGTAGCTTCAAGGTCGATCCGCTCGAACCTAGCCATCCGTTCATCCGCAGCCCAATCGTAGGGCTGCGAACCTCGTCTCAGATAAATGACTAGCAATTCGATGTCGGGTCGCGCCGCAAGCGCACTGAAGCAGGCAAATCGATAGGGTGCCATGGTCGGCTGAATAATCGCAACTCTGACCTTCATCCGATTCGTTGACACACTTCCTCGAACACTTCCTCGAGCATCTCAGTGGTGCGTTCCCACCGAAATCCTTTCGCGTAGTCGCGCCGCGCCTGCCGGGCAGTGGAGTCACTCCCCATCGCCAATACTCCCCTGATCGCTCTCGCCAGCGCTTCAGGCTGCGCCAAAGCGACCAACGTGGCGTTTCCATTTAGAGTCTCCCTCGAAGCGGCCCTGTCCAGAGCAATAACTGCGCTCCCTGATGCCATGGCCTCCAGCGGTTGAAGACCGAATCCTTCGTCCGACGATGGAAGGACCGTCACATCTGCGCCGGCAAAAAGTTTCGCTAGTTCGGCGTCGGAGACACGCCCTAGCAGCCGAACACGTTCGGACAGATCAAGTTGCTTCACCTCGTCGCGGATTTCATTTGCTCTCTCCCCCATGTCGCCGGCCACCATCAACGGAGGCAGCGCCACGTTCTGCTTCATGGCCTCGAAATACGATCGGATGACGAGGGAAGTGTTGTCCCTCAGGTCGGATGATCCCAGATGAAAGATGTATGAGGTTGAGTCAAGAGGTGGTCCCACCTCGAAGAAGCAATCGTCGACACCGAGATGAGCGATCTTCACCTTTCGGGGATCCAGCGCCGTTCGGCGCAAAAGCATTATGGCAGTGGCATGAGTACTCGCAAGAATGACCGGTGCCCGCATAAGCGACCTCATGAAAGTACCCCGGGTATATGCGCGTCGGAGACGTTCCCTGAAACTCCTTGGGTGATCGATGGCCCATCGAAGCACCGGGTCCTCGTGGATGTGCAGCACGTAAGGCAGGCCCCACATGGGTCCGCACTCTCGTTGGGTATAGATGAGGTCGGCACCAGCGCGACGAGCGAAGTACGGGAGTCCGAACTGCTCCCAAACGCTTCCGGGAACATTGGGAACCTTGATGCAGAAGTCCTTTACGTCTTCGCCCAGCACGCCGACCCCCTCCGGAGTGGTGAGCACAACATATTGCAACGGTCCTTTTGAGTTGAGCAAGCGAGGGATGATGTTCTGCAAGGAGCGTGACACGCCCTTCCCCTTTATCCGCAGATCAAAGCCGTCGATGGCTACCCGTTTCATCGGATCAAAAGGGGGAGGATTTGCTCAAGCATCCGCTCCTCCGAAAAATTCTCTTGCACATGCTGTCTCGCCGCAATCCCAAGTCGTGCTCTCTCCTCGGGGTCGCCGAGGAGCCCGACCACGGCGTCCGCTATCGCGTCGGGCCGACGAACGGGAACCAACAAACCATTGATTCCGTGAAGGATAGTTCCGCGGATACCGGGAATGTCGGTGGCAATCACCGCTTTCCCAAGTGCCATCGCCTCGAGAAGAACAAGGGAATGGCCTTCCATTAGCGATGGCAGCACAAGGATGTCGAGCGACCGCATCACCGCGTCCGCGTCGGGCAATGGACCCAGAAACTCCAAAACATCTGCGAGGCCAAGTTCCCCTGCCAAAGTCCGACAATTTTTTTCGTAAGAAATCCCCTCCAACCCAGCACCCACAACCACGAACCTGGCCTCCGGGCGGATCTTTCGGATCATTGCAGCGGCTGAAATGAAATCTTCAAGGCGCTTGTTTGCGTCTAGGCGCCCTACGAAACCAATCAATGGCATGCTCCCAACTGAATCGACGGAAATTGGAGGGATCGGCACGCCATTCGGTATCACCCAAGTTTCTCTCGCCGAAAGTTGCCTCACCTGATCGCTTATCTCAGAAGATACACAGATCACTCTGTTGGCCCACCGAAGGGATCTTCTCCAAAGCCAGCTCTGATAGGCCCGTCTAATCGAGCGAGAGCTGAGATGGCCGATGGCATGCCGGTGAATAACCAGCCTCACTCCTACTCGGTGCGCCGCCCACCCCCAGAGTCCTTCATGCACCGGCACAGTGTGCGTATATACGCAGCTGATCCCGGCATCCTCAATCAAACGATCCAACTCTCTCACCTTGATCAAGTTGTGTGAACGCAAATCCCCCGTAAGGAAAGTGCGCGCGCCAAGGTTCTCGAAATCCTCAAGGCTCGGGCCGCGATCGGGAGCCGCAACGGCAATCGCGTGGCCGTGCTCGATGAGTCTGCGGGCTACCGCTAAAGCCACCCGCTGCCCGCCACCCGCCCCACCCGAGACCAATACGAATAGAAATGATTCACGAATCATTGAAGGCTAAACCCGTAACCAAGCGATTGAGACATTCACGACCGAGGCTTAACAACAGTTTCAGCCTCGTACCCCGGCCTCCGCCGGCGCAGGAGCGAGTGGGGAAGAAAAGAGGCCAGAAGAATCCGGAGCATCACGACATCCGTGAGCCCTGCGGCCGGGCGCGCCCGCAGAGCGGCAAGTAGGTAGCGCCGAGTGTCACTAGTCCTAACGAGCGTCTGACTACTCACTGCCAGGCGACGGTTTAAGCCAAACCGAGCGAGCCTCCGTTGCCCTTTGGGAACCGTTGAGCTTGCGACCCCCAGATGCTTCGTTGCCAGGGCTAACATTCCTATGGCATGCGTCTCCCATCCAAAGTTGCCCGACCAGATCCTGTAGCGAGCGACCACGCACCGCTCATAGAGGAGGACCCAACGCAGGGACATACGCAAGTAAAGATCCATGTCCTCGTAAGGAGGAGGGAGCGAGGAATCGTAGCCACCAACTTCTTCGAACGCGGCTCTTCGGATCAAAGTGGCAGAAGTGAGCATCGCACAATACCTAGCGAGCACACCGTAGTTCGTGCCGAGATTCTCACCGCGGCTAAACGAATTCTCAAGTTTCCCAGTAAGGAGGGGATCGACCGTTCCCACTTCATCCATGACGTGCATCCGCCCGTGAACGAGCCCAACACGGAGATCTTCGAATTGGGGCGCAAGGCAAGGCACCTTTAAAGGAAGCATCTCATCGTCGGAATCAAGGAAAGCCAGTAGTTCGAAACGGGCCTCCGCCGCTCCGGCGTTTCGAGCAGCCGCAGCACTACCGAATGCTCCCGACAGGACTTGTATGCGAGACTTGAAGCGGCCCAATCGCTCCTGCGTGTCGTCCGTAGACCCGTCGTCTACCACTATCACCTCTCCAACATTGTCCGCCGCAAGAGCGCTCTCTATGGCGATCTCCACCAACCGCCCCCGATTTCTCGTGGGGATAATGACCGACGCCCACGGCCCTTCGCTTATCACGAATCACGGCTCTCGAATGGGCCAGCGTGCTTGCTACATCTCCTCAGTATCACGGCCGGAGCATACCTTCCTGCGGAGAGCCCTCACTCGCTCAGTAATAGGAGAAAAACTCGCTCACCGCTCGTTGGCATTGAGGAGTAAGCCATCGCCTTTGTAACCAAATGAACTGGCGAATAGAATGACGCCATGATGGAGGTCGCTGACTGGGAGTCAATGTGGGCTAAAGCCGAGATCAATGTGGCAGGGGTCCTCCGCGAAGAGCGGACGCCTCGGTGGCGTCAAATCGAGCAAGAAGTCCGATTGCAGTTCGGCGACTTCCGCGGCCTGCGCGTCGTAGAAATCGGAGGGGGATTCGGCACGAATGCAATTCAATTCGCTCGCAGGGGGGCGACCGCTACCGTCCTTGACACGTCCCCATCCGCTTTGGCGGGAGCCGGTACCATAGCGAAGGAGTTGGGGGTCACGCTCAGAACGATTAACACAGATCTCTTTCGACCCAGAGAAGACCTTATTGGCGCGTTCGACGTATGCTGCTCCTTTGGGCTAGCTGAGCATTTTCTTGACGCTAAGCGGTTGGACGTGATTGCCGCTCACCTAACGTACATTCAACCAAACGGGCTGGCGATTATTAGCGTCCCTAATCGGTGGGCTCCAACTTACCGAGCATGGATGGGGACACTGAAGGCGCGCGGCCATTGGCCCTTGGGCACTGAAGTCCCCTTCAGTAGGTCCGAGTTATCATCTCTCGTCGAAGAAGCTGGTGGTAACGTCGCTTCGTTTGGGTATGGCAGCTTTCCATCCAGCGTCATCAAGTTCCTCCTAAATCCCGGCCTAAACAAATTGGGTCGCCGCGGTCTCTTAACCCCCGAAGTGCGAACCCCATTCGATCGGCTCGCCTACGAGTTGACTGTGTTTGCTCAGCGAACGCGAATCGCGGGACCGACCAATCGCCCGCGAGATTAGGTGCTCATCCGCTTTCGTCGGTTGGACGTCGTGCACAAGAATCGGTAGCGGCCTACTTGGCTCCTCTAGAGACACCCTTGCCCTCCAAGTCGTGCATAGCAGGCGTCGAACCAGAGGATTGCTCCGGTTCGTTCGTCTCGGCTGGGTTTCGATAGTCCGTGGAGTTCGAAACGGGACTGCCCCCACTTTAGTTGGGGCAGTCCCCTCCTTGGTAAGGCTGCGGACAGCGCCTGCCATAAAGGTTGCTGCCTCCCAATAGTAAGAAGACCTGTAGGGTCGGCTGCGAATCAGCGGGATCTTGTCGAAAAAGTTACGACCCACGGAGGGAATCCCGTGAATCGACACATTTTGAATGGAAAGCTTGCGAATACGGCGGGCGCCGTAAAGGTGAATCTCCACGGCGCTCCGAAGATTCGTCGCAATATCCAAGGCAAACCTTTCATACGCTTCCACAACGCGACCAGTCCACAACAGAGCCCGGCGACCTTCAATGGTGAACTGGGTACTTTCTGAAATCTGCCTCACGCAGGTCTCGACGTCCAAAGGGCCCGAAGAGCCGCGCGAGCCCATCGGAAAGTTTGGCTGAAGAGGCTTAGTCGATCAGAAATAGAAAATCCGGGACGGACAGCGTTACTAAGGCAGATCCTGGTGAACTCCCAAAGCTGATCCACCTTTCTGGCAGATTGCGTTTTTCCACTCCTCCGAAGGCGATACAAGTACGTGGCTCCTTCCAAAGGATATATTCGGCAACCGGTACGGAGCAAGGAGAACCACATCGCGAGATCCTCCTGCAGGGGCCAGCGTGGGTCGAAGAGTCCAACCTCTTTGAGCCGGTCCTTCCGCACGATCAGGGAGGCGAAAATAAATGCAGAGCGAACCCCGAGAGACCCGGAGACATCTGGTTTGGGGCGAATCAAACGGCGGTCGCCTTCGAAATCGATAATCACGGTGTCCGTGAGAACTCCATCGGCGTCTTCCTCAAGAATCACAGATATCGCTTTGTCCAAACGGTTTGGCTCGAAGGTGTCGTCAGCATCCAGAAACGAAATCAGTTCCCCTTTCGCTGCTGAAATGCCGTCATTCCTAGCGAGCGCAGTGCCCCCATTGACGGGCCGGGTTATCAATCTGACCGGCCCGGCGGGCAAGTCCGAGCGTCGGACCGGGTCCAAAGAACCATCATCGATAACAAGGACTTCCAGGTCCACGTCATTGACCAAGGCGCTTTCGACTGCGGCTCGGATAGTTTGGCGGCCCTCGAAGACGGGGATAACAACGCTGACAAAAGGTTGTCCGCCACCGGGCTGAGGGTTATCCATCTTGTTAGTTCGCCGGGAAGAATCGTCTTGTGTCGTACCCAATCTTTACTCCCCTCGACTTATCCCCCAAGCGCCGGGGCCGCGGAACTGCGAGAATAGACGCTTCCAGACTAAGAAGTGGGCTGTCGACATATTCTTCCGACACGCCATCGTAACGCCTGCCCTCACCTTTCTTTCAATTTCATCGTCAGCAAACACACTCTTCGCCGATACACCGCCCAAGTGCGTTACCGATGCGGCGGGTACATAAAAGCAGGCCCATCCGGCTGTTGACGCCCGCCAGCACCAGTCGAGTTCCTCCCCATACAGGAAGAAGTCCCCATCCAGTCCTCCGATCCGATCCCAAGCCTCACGACTGATCAGCATGCACGCCCCGGAAAGCCAATCCACCGAGGTCGGGGGGCCGGAGGTGGAAAGTAGCGGTCCTTGAAAGATGCGCCTACGTAAGCGTGAGGGAAATATGCGAGTCATCCTAACGAGCGCGAACACGGTCACTAAAACGTTAGGGAATGGTCGGGCAGACACTACACGTTGACCGCTCTCGTCAAGGATTCGAGGGCCAACTGCTGCTGCATGATTGAATGATTCGAGCGCCTTTTGAAGAACTTCCAGAGCACCCTCATGCAACCATGTGTCGGGGTTGACAAGAAGCAGATCCCTGCAATCGGAAAGGCGCTCAACCCCTTGATTCACTGCTTGGGCAAATCCAACGTTGCGCGTGTTTCGAATGAGAACCTCATCTCCGATACATTCCAAACTGTGATCCGAAGACTGATTGTCCACAACTACGGTTCGCTTCACCAAAGGGTCCGCACGCAGCGAGTCCAGGCATCGTCGAAGGTTCGCGCCAGAGTTGAAATTCACTACGACCGCTCCTACCGTACCGTCCACTGCACTTTCTTCCACTAACTACTCAAATCCCTAGGCAAGGGAGAAGTCTACGGGGTTTTGCTGCTCTTCGAACCGCTCCCCTGGTCGAACCGATCCATGGCCATTCACTCTTCGCGGTAGAAGCGAAGTGACTACATGAATCTCAATTGATGAGATTTCGCATGACAAGCGAGGCCTTTCTGGGGCGTCGCAGTCGCCTAAGCGCGCCGGTGAATCCGCGAATCTTTCTATCCCGCGCTGACTTCCATCCTGAGCCACAGCCTCAGCACTTCCGTCAGTTGGATCATGGACACGTCCCGGAATCCCATTGGACCATCGCCTGTTTCGGTCCAACGTCGGTGACCCTGATCCACGACGGATCGCCTCAGTCCGCGGTTTCGGGGGGATCCCTGGTTTATAGCTGCGTGGCTCCATGTTTGCGGCAAGCAACACTCTACAAGAGCTCTTTGGCCCTGCCGACAGGAGACACCACTAGGCACCATGTCAACGGAGAAGCAATCTTAGTCGACACTTGTCGAACCTTTGACGGTCGAATGTTCTCGATCTCAGAGGCAAGGCGCCGGAAGCCTTTTACGCGCTCGAAAAGCCAGCCGTTTGGTCTCCACCGCTGACCGCACGTAGCAAGGATTCTGAAGCCGCAAGTCGCTAGAAGGTCTCCCAATTCCCTCAGCGAGAATTCCTTTAGATGGTATGGATTGCTGCCCCAAGACCTGGCGGCATTCGGTGTAGAGAGAAGAAGTACTCCACCCGGCGCTATTACCCTGTGAACCTCGGTGAGAAACATCTTCGGCGTCACCAGATGTTCGATAGTTTCAAAGCATGTTACTAAATCAAAACTAGCTGAATTAAATGGTAGGCAGTGGGCGTCTGCTGCAACGGCAAGCAGTGAGTAATGTTGTCTTCCAAAAGTCAAAGCTTCAACGGAGGAGTCAACGCTGATTACTTGCCTCGGCAAAGACTTTTTCAGGATGTCCGCCCCATACCCAGTCCCGCACGCCACATCCAGCACGTTTGCAGCCCTTGCCCAGGCTCCAGCCCAAACATACCGCTCCACGTGGGCGTCCTCGAGGGCCGGATCCTCGGAAAAGAAGCCTGGCGCGATGCGTTCAATCGACCCCTGGCTCTCACCAAATACCTTTGCTCGATCAATGCTCAATGGGTTCTCCAGACTGGAGGAGGTTGGCTCGGCGAAGAAAATCACGCATTTGTAGCCGCTTGGCCGTCATGGGCGCTCGGCGCCGAGAGACATACGAATTTCACCGGTATGCTCTTGGCAACATAGAAGTATCGTCGGCTTGATAGTCTACGTGCCACTCCAACATCGGCCGCACCACACCCGGCCACTCGTTGGCAAATTCGCCACGAACCCCCTCACCACTGGTTCGATCTACCACCTGAAATTCGATCGCACCGCGCTCCATGGCATGAACGACCGTAGGATTGAAAGTACTAACGACGGCATCCACCAAAATGCGGCCCTCCGCTAAGAAGTTGCTCGGAATGCGGCAGACAGATTTAACGATACCCGGCTTGCGTGTTTCCGCCCACCAGCCCCTGTTATTGAAATCGCAAGTGACAAAGAGAGTGATGCCATCCCCATTGAAAAAGTGAAGGTTTGAGGACGGCCGACACGTTGGATCATGTGAAAGGTGCCAGTACTCCACCTCCACAGTTAGTGGGTCCGCGATACTCATTTCCTCGCTGACGACCCCAGACTCGTTTCTTATCGTTACCGATTTCAATCTCACCACATCGTCTCCGGGTGCCTCATCCGGGTTCATCCACTCTCGGCTGGCGGCGGAGCCGAGCCCCGCGTTCAAGTACTCGCTGACCACCGACCGCGGGTTCCCATCGTCAAGCACGGCTCCTTGATCTAGAAGGATTACCCGTTGACACAGCCGTAGCACCGCTTGAGTATTGTGCGAGACAAACAGCACCGTGCGGCCGCTCGAGCCCACCTCTGCCATCCTGCCCAGGCACTTCTTCTGAAAGTTCGCGTCACCTACCGCGAGGACCTCGTCCACGATGAGTATCTCAGGCTCCATGTGAGCGGCGACCGCGAACGCAAGGCGGACGTACATGCCGCTCGAGTAGCGCTTTACCGGGGTATCGAGAAAACGCTCGACATCTGCGAAGTCCACGATCTCGTCGAACTTGCGCTCGATCTCTGCCTTACGCATTCCGAGGATCGCGCCGTTCAAGAAGACATTCTCCTTGCCGGTCAGCTCAGGGTGAAAGCCGGTCCCTACTTCGAGAAGCGCGCCAACCCGCCCGTTCACCTCCATCCTCCCCTCGGTCGGATGCGTGATGCGAGACAGAATCTTGAGGAGGGTGGTCTTGCCTGCCCCGTTGCGGCCGATGATTCCGAGAACCTCGCCCTCCTTCACTTCGAAAGAGACATCCTTGAGCGCCCAGATGAACCTTTCCTTCTCGTTTACGGCCTTGCGCGCGATCGACCCTCGAAACGCATTCGACAGGGTTTCGGTCAGTCTGCCATAGCGGTAGCGCCCAGCGACACCCGCCCCCAACCGGTAACGCTTGCTCAACCCTTCGACGCGCAATGCAAGTTCGCTCATTGCTAAATCACGTCCGCAAATGTTCGCTCGACCCGCTGGAAGTAGAACAGCCCAGCCACGAATATCACAAGGGTCATCGCCGCCGAGACCGCGATCAAGGGGCCCGGAGGGTCGCCGGTCCCTAAGAGAGCCCAACGAAAGCCCTGCACCACGCCCGCCATGGGGTTCAGTCCGTAAAGCGCCCTGTAGCGCTCGGGGATGATCGAGCTGGAGTACGCGACCGGAGACGCGAACAGCCACAACTGGACGAGGAATGGCACCACGTACTGGACGTCTCGGTAGCGGACGTTCAGCGCCGAGAGCCAAAGTCCAACGGCGAGGGCGGTGAAAACAGCCAGAGGCAACAATGCCAATATCCAAAAGGCCGACACCGACGGCTGCACCTTGTAGAAAAACATCATCGCTACTAGCAGCGCCAACGCGATGAAGAAGTCGATCAAGTAGGAACCTACTGCCGCTAGAGGCAGCAGGATCCTGGGGAAGTAAACCTTCGAGATCAGGTTCGTACTGCCGACGACGCTCGAGGTCGAACCGATCAATGACTGCGCGAACAGCGTCCACGGCACCAGTGCTACGTAAGCAAAGATGGGATACGGCAGACCCTCCGAGCCGACGCCTGCAAGCCGCCCCAGAAAGATCGAAAAAACCACCATTAGCAGTAACGGCTGCATGATGGCCCACGCCGCGCCGAAGAAAGTCTGCTTGTAGCGGACCTTCACATCCCGCCAGATCAGGAAGTAGAGAAGCTCGCGGTACTGCCAAAGCTCACGCACAGGAAGACGAACCGGCCGCTCGGAGGCCGTGACTACGAACTGGGGCAAAAAAATCCTTTCAAACGAAGTCTCTAGTCATCGTACGTCAGTAACATGACTCTCGATGTGCATTGTGGCCCATGAAAGCGGGTGCCGCCCCAAGCAGCATCTGCCCGGTAGACTTCGCTCGGTCAGCGGCGTTCAGCAATGGAGGGAGGGAAATGGAACTTCGCGGACGAGATTCTGCGCGAGCAGGAGGAATATCGCCGCCGCGGGGGCAGCTTCATCATTCCGATTCCCGCTCCGAAGGTGGTCTAGCCGGATGATCGAAGGCGTCAAGGTCGTTCCGCTCCAGCGAATCCCCGACGAGCGCGGGACTGTGATGCACATGCTGCGCTCGACGGACCCCCATTTCATCGAGTTCGGAGAGATCTACTTCTCGACCGTCTACCCCGGTGTGGTCAAAGGGTGGCACCTGCATCATCGGATGACGCTCAACTACGCGTGCGTCCACGGGCGTATCAAGCTGGTGATCTACGACGGCCGAGAGGGCTCCCCAACTCGTGGTGAGTTGATGGAGTTGTTCCTTGGCCCTGATAACTATTGCCTTGTGCAGATACCGGTTGAGGTGTGGAACGGATTTAAAGGGATGGGGAACGAGCCGGCGATCGTCGCGAACTGTGCCACCATCGCCCACGACTCCTCTCAGTCCGAGCGGATGGATCCGTTCGACGACCGCATTCCGTACAACTGGGAAGTTAAGCACCACTGATGCGGGTCCTGGTAACCGGAGCGGCCGGATTCATCGGCAGCCATGTGACGAGGGCTCTCGTCGAGCGGGGACACGAGGTCCACGCGTTGATACGCCCTTCATCGCCAACGAAACCTATCGAGGACCTTCTAGATCGCATTTCGGTTGTGGCCGCGGATCTATCAGATTTGACGGCCGTCAAAAGGGCAGTGGGCACCCTCGCACCGGAGGTGACCATCCATCTGGCTTGGTACGCAGAGCCGTCCAAGTATCTGCACGACGCGGGCAAGAACCTCGAGTCGTTAGCCTTGAGCTGTTTGCTCCTGAAGTCGCTGGTTGAAGCCGGCTGCCGGCGAGTCGTAGTGGCGGGAACCTGCCTTGAGGGCCTGCCGGATGCCCAGCCGAGCATCTATGCAGCGGCCAAGCGGGCGCTTCACGCCATTGTTGAGGGCCTAGACGCTTCGGGAGTCTCCGCCCTCTGCGCGCACATCTTCTATCTGTATGGGCCGTGGGAGAACGACCGGCGGGTGATTCCTGCCGTGATTAGATCGCTTCTCCAAGGCACTGAGATCGAAGTGACTGCCGGAGAACAGAAGCGGGATTACCTCCATGTCGCAGACGTGGCCCGTGGAATCTGCATGCTTGCGGAGGGCTCTTTGACGGGAACTGTCGACGTGGCGACCGGCAAGGCAGTCACCCTACGACAGTTGTTCGAGGCCATCGGTCGTGAGACCGGCAGGCCGGATCTGATCAAGCTCGGGCATCGGCCCTACGACAAGAATGAGATCTTCTCCGCGGTTGGCGATCCTGCGGCACTCCATGCGATCGGTTGGGGGCCTTCCATCTCGCTGGACGACGGGATCAAGGACACAGTCGCGTGGTGGAGCCGGCGCATGGTGGAAAGGGTTTGAACTTATGAGCGACGGCACTCGCGGCATCGACCGAATGTTCAAAATCCTGACCCCCGATGGTGAGAAAGAACTGGACGCTTACACGGAGGAGGGTTTCCAAGTTCTTTCGAACCTTTGGACCCGGTCGGGATGGCAGCGGAAGCTTTCCTACGAGGTCACATGGCTCGGGCTTCCGATCATCCAGCTTCCCGAAGACATCGTGATGATGCAAGAACTGGTCTGGAAGGTTCGTCCGGACGTGATCGTCGAGACTGGCGTCGCTCACGGAGGCGGCCTCGTCCTCTACGCGTCCATCCTCGAACTGCTCGGGAAAGGACGCGTAATCGGAGTCGACATAGAGATTCGGAAATACAACCGCCTTGCCATCCAGAGCCACCCCATGAGCAACAGGATCACGATGATCGAGGGCAGTTCGACCGACGACGCAGTGGTCGGTCAAGTCCGATCGTTGGTCGGCTCTAACGATTCGGTCATGGTGAACCTCGACTCGAACCATACAAGGGACCACGTCCGGGCAGAACTTGAGCTGTATGCACCGCTCGTAACGTCGGGGAGCTACATGGTGGTATTCGACGAGGTTATGCCGCTAGTCGCAGACGCTCCAAACGCGTCGCCAACCTGGGTGGAGGACAATCCGTTGGAGGCCGTTTCCGACTTCCTCGGTACTCATCCGGAGTTCGAGGTGGATCGGGAATACGAAAGGCTTTGAGTGAGCTACTGTCCAGGAGGATTTCTTAGACGGAAGTAGGCAACACCTTGGTTCAGCGGTCCTGAAATCTGCCGCGCGACAGGGGCCGGAAGGGTCTTCCGATGTATCGAAGGTAGAGGCGCGGGGTAATTGGCTGCTCGTATATGGCCGCCATTCTGTCCAACGGAGGGAAGACCTCGAGGCGGACCCAACCAGGTATGCGGCGCGGGTCGATTAGTAGAAGGGACAACGCGGCGCGGTAATAGCTCGGATAAGAAGGCTTTTCAAGGAGCCGTCTTGCGGAGAGCAAACGCACTAGCCTCGCGGCCTTAGCGGACCCGATAAGCGGTGGTGGTGCGTCGAGCATGCCGAGTTCCGCTGCCGCACCCAAGATGAAATCGAGAGCATGAATGACGCCGGTCTGACGGGCCAGGCCGAGCAGATCTTCTTCGTCAATGTCTTGATGCCAAAGATTCCATCCCGCGGCTAGGTCTTCCAGGATTCGCGGGCTGGCTAGCCGGTGCTGCACGAAATGCGAGGCGAGATGGACCAGCGTCATTGGTTTGTCGAAAACTTTGATTTCCGTACCTTCGACATCAAGCTGTTCGACTCGTCGCCACAAGAGTTCTTCGTCCACGGGAAACATGGTGGGTGGGAACGCGTTCCAGTGAAGGTCCACTGTTACGGGTTGCCCATGTGGGGTCTTGCGAGTCATAGGAAATTGGAAGTCGATTTTTAGGTCAGACTCGATTCTTCGAAACGGGAAGGGCCGGTAACCAATTTGGGAGAGAGCTTCGGCTGCTCGAGTTACCTCATGCTTGCGGACCATGACGTCGTTGTCGAGCATGCTCCGTCGTGGGAGAGTGCCGTAGAGGCATCGCGCAAGTGGCGCCCCTTTCAGCACCACACATTCAATGCCTCGTCCGAAAAGCGCTTCGTGAATCACCCTCAGCTCCCGCTCGAGAACGAGGTTCGTTAGAACCTCGGCCCTGGCTTGTGACTGAGGTTGAAGCGTCAAGTTCAGTTGATTAAAATCCTAGACTTACGAAACCAAACGTCCATTAGATGCTGACAGTAAGAGGGTCGTTCGGGGAGTTACCTGTACTTCCCATTGTTACTTCCTCCAAGGTGCCAACCCGCTTGAGTAGAGGCGCCTCATACTCTTCCTTCACCGGACGATGAGCCTGTTTATTGATGCGGGACGTCGCACTTTGTGCGTCTGCGATAAGTTTCCTCCACTTCGGAATACTACTGATTCCTCCACTACGGAATACTACTGATTATAGGCGTTAGTTTTGCGGAGAATTACCCACGAATTGTCCGAATGGACAATTCGGACAAAGCGGGACGGGCCCAAAAGGCACGATGACGAGCCAGCGAGTCAAGAAATTTTCTCAGCTGTCCGAGCCTCATTATTTCGTGGTGATGTGCAGCCCTATAAGGATTCCAGGCGCCGGACACTATTCCGTCGAGCCCCTCGGGCACTTCCCGTACCGGGAGAGGTACGGGCTGGGCGAGACCGAATTGTCCCTTGTCCGGCCTTTCCAGGTTCCGATCGGGTACGAGTTCTCGTACCGATGTCCGGAGCAGCCTTTTCGGCCCCGGACCAAGAAGCTCGGCTGGATGCAGTGCAAAAGCAAGTTCGAGGATCTCCCGGCTCAGGAAAGGCAAAACCCTTCGTACGCCGAGTGCCGATGTCGCCTCCCAGTTCATGACCACCCATCCGGCATTTCGAAGACACAGCTGGATGTAGTTGCGTGAGAACCTGTCGTCGACTGCCTGCCGTCGATTGCGCGAGAACCATTCTTGGTGCTCGTCACGTAGATCGTGAGCGATGAATTCGGGCAGCTCCGAAGCGAAAGGCAACATCGGCCGTCGAATCAACCTCAGCCAGCGGTGCTTCACCCATCGCAAGATGTCGCGCTGGCCGAACGGCAACTTGTTAAGACTGAGCAGGAGTTGAGGGAGTGAGGTCTCCACTGCCCAGTCTGGGATCGTAAATTTCGATCCGCAAACTTCGTCCGCAAACTCACCACCAAACAAAACACGAACGTCCGCCTCGGCCTTGATCTTCGGCAGCGAACATAGTGCGGGATGAATCACATGACATACCACTTCGGGCGCCGCTTCGAGAAGTTCGAACACTGTCCGCCGTCCGGAGTCGGCGAACCACGTTCGCTCGACGCCGAACTCTTTGATGAGTGGATTGATGTAGGACAGTTCTCGTTCAAGGATCGGCCCTTCCGGTGGCACCAGGCTCCACGTCCAGACCTTGTGATTTTTTCCGGCAAGGGCGGCGAGCGCTGAGGAGTCGACGCCGCCGCTTAGGGTTAGCAGGTTTCCGGTTTCGGGGTCCAGGTCGCGGTCGAGGTTGGAGAGAAGGATTGTCCGGAAGCGCTCGATGTGCTCTTGGGCGACTGCCTCCGTCGGGCGCTCCAGGGTTTCCACGCGCGGGTTCCAGTAGTTGCCTTTGGTTACGCCGTCGGGGCTCACCGTTGCGTAGGCGCCGGCATCGAGGATTGAGATCCCCTCCAGGAAAGTTCTGCCGTCGGGGAAGAAGCCGTGGCCCGAGGTCCAGGCTGCGTTTACCAGGCGGTCAAGGATGGGTTCGTCGGGCAGGTATTTGACGAATGATCCGAGCTGGGTTCCGATGGCGGTTCTTTGTTGATCGTGCCTTATGTAGAAAGGGACGAGCCCGGCGGCCGAGCGCACGATGGTTGCTTGGCCATGGGGGCGGAACCGGATGAACCCAAAGTCGCCTGGGAGTGAATCGAGCCGGTGGGGATGGTGATCTGCTAGATCGGCGACGCTTGCTACCTTGTCAGGAAGGTTGGTTTCCGAACCGTTAAAGACTGCGTCGCGGCCCTCGGCGAACGCTAGGCCCCCGGCTCTTACGGGGGCCGGATCGGGGGCGCTGCGCGGAAGGTACTTGATGGCCGCGACCCACTGATCTTGCGGGCCCCAAACTTGATCGTATTCGCCGTGGTACGTAAGGCGCGCCTGGATCTCGGCGAGCATCTTTGGATCTTTGTAGTGAACTGCAAACAGGTTGGCGAGAGGAGGCCGACTCAAGCGGGGGGCCTTGCTGCAGCCGCTCGCGGGGCTGGCAGGCGAACATCCAGGGGAATGGTCATTTGCTCATTCTCGCACCGGCGCGCTGTTCGCTGCGTAACCCCGTCTAATGGGCCGACCTAAAAGTCCTCCGATCTAGCGGATTCCCACGAAATTCCGAGAAGTGCGCATTTTTGTCGGTAGTGATCGCTATCCTCATTGCATGGCTCAATATGGAATTACCGAGGCCCCTCATTCGCAGGACCAGAGCTTAACGTCACACGCGGGCGGGGCCGCCCGGTCGGAGCATTCGCCTAAGGGAGCGCGAATGCTTAATAATCGGCGGCTTACCCGAGTATGAGGCATTAGATGGCAACCATAAGCGTTCCTAAACGTCACGGAGAGTCGTTATCCCTCTTAGCAAAGATGGCTGAGCTGGATTACGAGAGCCTATTGAAGAAACTAAGAGACATGGAACCAGCTCTCTCGATCATGTCTCTCGAAGGCTGCGTCAAGGATGTCCTCACAGATTTGGATTCGAGTCAAGTTAGACAGTTCGCCTCAGCGATCCTCAGTGCACGAGGCCTGATGGCACGGAGAGATTGGATGGCGGATCACACTGCAACTCTGATTGCCGAATCGTCAACTCTAGATGTCGATGAGCAAGAGAGACCAATGTTCCAAAGTAGAATGACCTCGCTGCTCGAAGTTCCTGCACTACGCGTTCTTTCCAGGGCAATTGAAATAGCAACTGGCGCGGAGAGAATCTTCCACGATGCCAGCATTGTCAGTGACATAAGAAGTATTTTTCCATCGGATGTCAGCGAGCAGCCACAGGCGGCAGTCATCGTTCACACCCTCACTATTGAATATCACCAGGACGGAGAACATCGTTCCTTCTTCGTATCTTTAAGCAAGGAAGATCTTGAGGATTTAAAAGAAACCGTCAGTCGTGCGATCACAAAGGAGAAGAGTCTCCAAACATTTGTGAAGGGGTCTGGCATCCCATTGGTTGAATTGGAGACCGACTAATGTCTACTCGATTCGTAGATTCCACCGATTGGGAGGTAGAGGACGAGAACTTGGAAGAATCGGAGGAGGATTGGTTTGACAAGCCTCATGAATCCTTCGCATGGAAAGTGGACGACCCGAGCGAGCATTGGAGAAATGTAGCAGTAAAGAGCTATCGGGCAGAGATACACAGCTGGAATGAGTTGCGCGACCTCTTCCTTGAATTGGCGGAAGAATGGCGTAATGCCACGTTAGTCCAATCTTCTCTGGAGAGGATGGTGCTTCATCCGGCATACCAACGAATCATTGGGATGGGAAGTCAAGCCATACCCTTCATCCTTGAAGATTTGGAGCGGCAAACCGATCATTGGTTCTGGGCCCTCAATGCCATCACGGGAGAAGACCTTGGTCGAGGTTCTATTACGATCCAGGAGGCGGCTCAGAGTTGGTTGGAATGGGGAAGGGAGCAAGGATTCCTTTCCCATTAACAGACAACGAGTTGACTGCTCTATTCCCGGGATTGCTTGGTACTCAGTTCAAAAAGACCAGCCCTGAGGATGTCAGCTACAACTGCATCGCCTGGGCTGCAAGTGATGACTCCCGGTGGTGGGAACCATTACCAGTAACAATCGGGCCCTACTATTGGCCTCCCTCTGTTCCAAAAGACTATTCGCTTGAAAGTTACATAAGGGTGTTCGAATTGTTGGGTTATCGCCGATGCAGAAACGGAGGGCCCCAGAAGTTGTATGAGAAGGTAGCCATTTACTGCGATTCATCAGGGCGACCGCAGCACATGGCTCGCCAGCTTCCTTCAGGGGCCTGGACAAGCAAGCTGGGTAAAGACTTAGACATCCAGCACGATCAACCGCGGAATCTCGAAGGCATAGAGTACGGGAACGTAGCAATCTATCTGAGGCATCGTAAGAGTTGGGCTGACGTTTTCCAGATTAGTAGATACTTTCAACGATCGGGAAGGCGTGGCAGTTCCTAGTTCGACAAATTCGCCACAACACATTACCGATCTAGATGGTTGTCAAATCAAACAAGCAATCTGGAGGAGTGGAACTCAGCTTCTCGAACCAGAGAGACGAGCGAGGAGGAATCGACTCCCCCGCTGAAGGTCAGTAGGTTGCCGGTTTCGGGGTCCAGATCGCGTTCTAGGCTGGAGAGAAGGATCGTGCGGAAGCGGTCGATGTGCTCTTGGGCTTGCGTCTGCGTCGGGCGTTTTAGGACTTCCAC
>CAZCSK010000016.1:0-48583 GCA_964501265.1 uncultured Actinomycetes bacterium | reverse complement strand
TTCCCTTGAAGCCCGAAGTCGGATTGAGAGCGTCTTCGCCACCCAGAATGTTGCCGAACGGAATCCTGCAGTTATCGAAAACCAACTCAGCCGTTTCCGAAGCGCTGAGCCCCAGCTTCTTTTCGATCTTTCCGACGATCATTCCAGCCGTCCCCTTTTCGATAACGAAAAGTTTCTGGCCAGCGCGGCCCTGGGTCTTGTCGATCGTTGCGTTGATGACAAGAACGTCGGCTCGCGCCCCGTTAGTGCAGTAAATCTTCGTACCGTTGATAATCCACTCGTCGCCGTCGCGCACGGCGGTGGCCTGGACGTTGGACACGTCGGATCCTGCTTGAGGCTCCGTGACGGCGAGAGCGCCAAATTTCGGTTGGTCACCTTTGAAGACTTCGTGCAGGTATCGGCGCTTCTGGTCCTCGGTCCCTGCGGCGTTGATGGAGGGACCGGCCAGACCGGGCCCCGGAATATTCAGAATCATCGCGGCGTCCCCCCACGCCAACTCTTCACTGCCAACAATTGACAACATGTTGCCGATGCGTGGCCCGTCTTCAGTCTCGTCTTGTTCTTGTGGGACGACTGTTGCCCGTCCCCCAGCGATTTGGCCGAGCATCTTGATCACTTGCGGCTCGACACTGCCCTTCTCGTCGGCTTCACGCGCAAGTGGACGCAAAGTCTGTTCGGCGAATTCATGTACGAATTGCTCGACACCCTTCAAAGTGTCGTTGAGTTCGAAAGTGATCATCACGCACCTCCATTTCGCTGCGAACCTGCACCCACCAACTGGTAAGCCTTCGAGAGAAAGATGTCGCCGATCATCGAGGCAGACTCCAATGTTGCAAGGGTGAGCGCGTCTCGGTACCACATCTCTTCGGGGTGGTCCCTCATGTATCCGTGACCCCCCAGGATTTGAACGCCATCGTCAGCATTGGCGACGGCCGCAGCCGCAGCGTGACCGCAGGCCGCCATCACAAGCCGGTCGGCATCAGGCCTTAGATTGTCAACCGCCCATGCCGCCTTCAAGGTGATAAGCCGCGCCGTCTCGAGATCCATCGCTCGGTCGGCGATTTTGAATGAGATCCCCTGAAACGCCCCGATCGGCCGGCCAAAAGCCGTGCGTTCCCTGGCGTACTGAGTTGCATATTCGAGGGCGGCGCGGGAAAGGCCGAGGGCGATTCCAGCATTCAGCAACTTGACCCGCAACAGAGCGACCCGTACCGCGTCGACGTCGCGGCCAAATGGCGTCGCGGGCACCCCGTTGTAGTCGACTTTGAATGTCCTCGCGGAACGAAGGCCCATTTTGTCTTCGGGACGGGCCAACGGCTCGGACTCCGTATCGAGAAGCCAGAGCGTTGGTCCAGATGCCGCAACTAACCGGATCGAGGCGAGATCCGCATTGACGACTGCGTACTTGCGTCCGGAAAGGGTGCCCTCCTCAGACGCGCTTACTTCCAGCTCCGTGATGTCGGTGCCCGCGTCTCTTTCGGCCAAAGCAACTGATGCTCTTGCCCCATCGGCGAGTTGCGGCAAGAGCTCCGCACGCTCAGAATCGGAACCGGCAATGTCGATGACCGTCGCTGCCGCTCCTGCCCACAAAACAGAAAAGGCGACCCCTGGGTCACCGAAGGCAATCTCCTCTGCAATCATCACGCTGGTCACCGCGTCGAAGATGCCTTGGCCCCCGAACTCCTCCGGGGTGGGGGTCGAGATACCCATCTCAAACAATTGCTTCACTATTGCATCGGGCACCCGCCCGGCTCCTTCAAACTCTCGGGCGTCTGGACGGATCTCGTTGACCGCAAGATCGCGAACTACCTCGACGATTGCGTGCTGCTCCTCGGTCGGTTTCAGATCCAATATTGCCTCCTTGAGATTTTCCTGACCCACGGGTCAAGAAAAGGTTACCCCAAGTAAAGCTCTGCGCCAACCATTGGAAGAAAGGTGACCTTAGGCTCTCGGGGCAGGCCAGGTCATGTCGCCCTAGAAAGACCGGGCGCATGTGGCCGCGCTGACGGAGGAGAAGCAACAGTTGGCACATACTTCCCTGAGCGGAAATCTGAATGTCGCGGAATCTCCGCACCCTCCTTCTATTGTCCAAGTGCCTATCCTCGCGCGCGAAAACCCGGGCGAACACGTCTGCCATCCCTTGAAAATGACCACCGCCGCAATGACTCGCTACATCGTCACGTTGGCAGGCCCTTAACACCCAAAAGACTATGTCCATTTGGGTTAACCCATCAATCCATTTAGCCTGATGGACTCACGCTGCAAGTCGTGGCTTAGTCTTGGCTTATGCAAGCTCGTATTTCGACCAGCGCGTCCTCTGCAGACGAGGTCCTGGACCTGCTTTTTCAAGTAGGCGGAAGGAATGGATCACCGCCGGTTGTCGACTTCCGTGAGTTAGTCTCGTGGATATCAAAAGGAGAGCGAGCAACCCATTTCATTCACGCATATCCGGCTAAGCTGCTGAGGCAGATTCCTGCAGTGTTCTGCGCGGCCAAGCAACTGTCGGACCCGGGTGATGTCGTGATGGACCCATTTGCTGGGTCTGGGACCGTACTACTTGAGGCTCAGCTAGCCGGTCGACGGGCGGTAGGGGTGGATTCGAATCCCCTCGCCTGCCTAATTTCCAGAGTTAAGACGACGCCGCTAGATCCCCGTCATCTACAGCTTGCGGCTAAGAGGCTGAGAC
This sequence comes from uncultured Actinomycetes bacterium, assembly GCA_964501265.1. Classification (GTDB taxonomy): domain Bacteria; phylum Actinomycetota; class CADDZG01; order JAHWKV01; family JAHWKV01; genus CAZCSK01. Next base: position 45,897 of record CAZCSK010000016.1, on the reverse strand, counting down.
AACGTGTAGATCGACTTAGCGACGAACGCGGCCTACCCGACGTAGTAAACCTTTCTTACTGGTTTACTCCCCGCACCACCGAGCAGCTTAAGCGCTTAAAATCCGGAATTGACAGATTCCAGAACCCCGCAATCAGAGACTTTTTTCTTCTTTGTCTTTCGCAAACCTCCAGAAAGGTTAGCTTAGCTGACCCTCGTTTAAACGTCCCTGTAAGGCTCCAGCGCGATCAATATCCTGTCGGCCATCCGCTACGAGAAACCTCCAACAGGGGACTCAAGATGTTGACCAAAGCAGACGTACCAGGTCTCTTCAATGAAGCGGTGGTCGCTAATCTAAGAAGGATGGAGGGACTCACCAAAGCTGGGGCGAAGGGATTCGTCGATGTTGTGGAAGGGGACAGTCGGTTTTTAAGGAAGGCTACGTCGCACCTGGGATTGGAGGGAAGAGTAAAGCTAGCTCTTACCTCTCCACCCTACGTAGGTGCACAAAAATATGTCCGGTCCTCCTCTCTTAGTCTAGGATGGTTGAGCCTTGCCAGCTCAAAGGAACTACGCTTGCTCGAAGAACTTTCGATTGGTCGTGAGCACTTCAGAAAGCATCAATACGAATCATTTCAGCCCACCGGTATAGAGGACGCTGACAAGTTACTGACTCGGATACGACGACTTAATCCGCTGCGCGCTCACATAGCTGCAACCTACCTTGTCGAAATGCGCCTCGCTTTTGAAGAAACTATTCGAATGCTTACGCCCAACGGATTTCTTGTAATAGTGGGCGGCACCAATTCGGTCTGCGGCCATACATTCGAAACGTGGCGTTATTTGGAATGGTTGGTTACCGATCTAGGAATGAAGCGAGAATTTGCCGTTTCGGACATCATTAAGTCGCGCGGTCTCATGACCAAGAGAAACAGGAGCGCGGAAATCATTCCGGCAGAAGTGATAATGGGTTTCAGGAAGGCTTCGGCGAGGTTTGCCGTCAAATGAAGGAAACCCAACCCAAGGTGTTCATTGTAGCCAAGCCTTCGGTTGATTGGACTTCGCTTCGCGCTTATCTCGATCTACTAGGTGCATCTGATTGGGCGACTAGAAGGGAAAAGATCGGCGGGTCCGAAGCTGAAATCCTGACCGAAGTAGCAGGAAGGCTCTGCTATAAATCCTGGCAGCCGGGACTCAACCCCAACGTTTCTCGCATTAGAATTGATCCTCGCATCTTCCTCCGGAACATTTTGGCGTCCGGTCACGGATCGGTTTTGGAACATTCCGTGTACTCATTCATCTTTCATGACGTCTCCAGAACATTCACTCATGAGTTGGTCCGCCACCGAGTCGGCGTTGCAATCAGTCAGGAGAGTCTGCGATATGTTCGGCCAAGAGAGTTAGGATTCCGCGTTCCCGCTGGCCTTGAGGCTATTCAGGAGGACATTGTGGGACTCGTGGAATCCATCGAATCTTTTCACCGTAAAGCCGTAGTGGATCTTGGTCTTGACTCTGAGGGCGTTTCCTTTCAAGAGAAGAAGGAACTAACTTCTGCCCTCCGTCGAATTCTTCCAATGGGGCTCTCCACGGCAATCATGTGGTCTGCGAATGTCCGAACACTTCGACACGTAATCGAAATGCGAACTGCGCAGGGGGCGGAGGAAGAAATCAGAACCGTGTTTGGTCAAGTTGGTCACATCCTTAAGAAGGAGTGCCCACTATTGTTCGAAGACTACGAAGAAAACGAGCAGGGTGAGTGGGTGACGGAATTTCGGAAGGTGTAACTCACCGACCCGTATGGCCAAACCCTTGCTCACCGCGCTCCGTTTTGGAAAGCTGAGCCACTTCAGTCAGTTTAGCCGTCGCGACAGGAAGAATGACTAACTGTGCTATGCGCTCCCCACGTTCCCCGCGAAACGAATCGGACGGATGATGATTTATAAGCAGAACACTTATTTCACCTCGGTAGCCAGAGTCGATTAAACCCGGGGAGTTCAATACAGTGACTCCACTCTTGAGCGCAATCCCACTGCGGGGAAGAACCATACCCGTGTAGCCTTCCGGTATCGCAACTGCGACACCTGTAGGGATCGCCTTCCTCTCCCCAGGGCTGAGTTCGAAAGAAATCCTCGTAAGCAGGTCTAGCCCGGCGTCTCTTGCCTTTGCATAGGCAGGCAAGGGCAAGCCAGCATCGAGCCGCAATATCTGCAAACCAGCACTGCGAATGTCTTCGCTCATAGGGTTAGGTGTGGATTTAGGAGTTCAATCGTGTAGCGCCATATTCGTGACACACCTTTCGTAGTTTCTCTCGTATAGCGCTCAGCGAACGGGAAAATGATACTTGTCGCCGTTCCTACACATTCAGTCAAGTAAAACAACGCAAAACCAAGGACTTGGGGTTTTGTACCCAAGGGCGATAGATAAACATTCTGAACACCTTCCTCACGCTGCCGCTTTACTTCGTTGTGAAGCACTTGAGCCGTGACAAACGGATCGTTCGCGGGCGCGAAGAGGGCCTCGTCGTCCAAGTAGTGACCTATAGATTCTGCCGCCTTCGCAGCCTGCAATACATTCTCTTGATAGAAATCGGCCTGCAACGAAGGCAGGCCAAACAGCTGAACTTTATGAGCCCTATCCTTTGAATCTGCGACGTGCGAGATCAGGCTATTGTCGTATCCCGTTCCTATGATGAGTAGGTCAGTAGTTCGTGGGTCGGGCACATGCACTCCTTCAAATCCCGCAACCTGCCGAACTTCTACGACGGGGCCTTCGGTAAAAGTCGTGTCTTCCTCCTTCACATACTTAACCGGATCGGTATAAAGGGCATCTAACTTAGTGACCCCATTGTTGAAAAGCCAAGCCAGAAAGAACATCAATTGGGGTCGCATGAATCCCGTAATATCGACGCAGATTTGTATGGATCTCCAGTCAAGCTGGAGACTGGCGACGTATTCCTGAGTCCATTCAGCCTCATTGCGAGAATGAGGTGCGAAGACTGGATTGGTCGTCGGAAGTTCGTCCGGTTTGTACGTATATTCAGGATGAACAAGCCAGTGCTTGGTGCGAGCGGGTACGTTGTCGAAGACGGCCTGGACTCGTTCGCTAGCATTGAATGCAGAAATGAAGAGGTCCCAGGATGGGGGAATAGAAGACAACTCATCGAGGTGGAACTTTTGTTTGTAAAGGATTGTGTAATCCATGCCTCTATTGACGAAACAGAGCGGATTGGTTGTCCTCAGATTCCCGGCCAAAGGGAGCTTCCAGGCGTTTCAGCCGATCGCGCAGAACACGATTGAAGGCATCTTCCGAGGCTGAAAAGTCAAAAATCGCATTCCCTTCAGCTTCGGAGAGTGAGACGCTACCGCGCCGGCTTATCGGAAGATCCCATATGGGAGCGAGCAGGGGATTTAGCTGATACTTGGGCTCGATGGCACCGCTATCCTCCTTGTGCCCCGTAGGCGTAGAAATGACCAATGACCACTTATGGGCTGCATCAAGCACATTTTGGGCATTTGAGTTCAAACGGCTCACGTTGACGTTGAAAGTTACCAAAGAGCTCTCGGAGGGTTTATCGCTGAATCTAAGTCTCCGAAAGAACTGGCCCAATCTCTGGACGGCAGCTCTTGCATGCTCCGATTGCTCTCCTGCTTCAGGGGCATCTTGGAAGAACCACTTCGCCGCCTCCAATACGCCCTGAAGTTGAGCTTTCTCTCCGATGGGGTGATCACGAAACGGCTGCTCTCCATTGAAAATAGCCCATTGGAATGTGTACTTCAGGAGTATCAGGAGATTTCTTGGAAGCCCTGCAGAGAGTCGCATGAAAGTGTCAAAACCCAAGTACCGTTGAGGCAAATGAAACTCTCTAAGCATCTGCGCAATTAGGTCTCCTTTGAACTTGTCGAGCTTCTGCGCATGTGGCGTTTCTGCGGCACCGGCCACGAATGCTCTGGCTGCGGAACTGACCTCCTGAGCAGCCTTGCTTACATCTTTGCGGTCTGCCCATGCATGGTAGAGAAGATAGACACTTGTCTTCTCCACAAGGGGAAAATCGGATAGCCCGATTGTCTCTACGATCTTGTCGGCATCGCGTTCAGTACTGACACCAACTGGTTTGAACTTGATCAACTTTGAGCGTAGAGCCTGAATGTAAGGACGTTCCGATGTAGGTCTCTTTTGTGCAAAATCCGTCTCGCGTAGGGCCAATCGATCTTGTTCATAGGTGAAGAAGCAGTTGTCGAGGTTAAGCGCTTCGTCGTTCGTCACCGAATAGCCCGCTTCGGCGACGCGGCGACCTATTAGATTTCGACAGAAGGTCTCGTACTTATCGTTATTTTGAAGGTAAATTCGATCAAGATAATTCAAATGGAATTCGGAACCCTCTTTGTTTTCTTCAGAGGAAGCGTAAGTCGCACGCGTCCGAAAGCCGTATGTTCGGGATCCCACAACAAACGAGGTGGGTGCCTGTTTCTCTCGGACCAGCGTGTTTACGTACATTTGTTGATATTCGGATAGATTCTCAAACTCATCAATGAGATATAGGAATTGAATCTCATTCAGCGAAGGTACATTTGCCTGGATAACGCGAGGAATCCCAAATACTAGAGTTCCGCGAGTCGCACGGATTTTCGCATCAAGAGATCGCGTAACGGCGGCGTTGTTCACCCCAAGGTCAAGCTCCTGCTGGAACTCATGTATTCCTTTAATCAAGCCTCCTAGATTGGAGGGCGCATCTAGGGGCCACTCGTCGAATAATCTCGTGGCCTCTAGGCACAGTTGCGCTTGAAGTTTGGAGTCGAGTTGTCGTGAGGCGACCATTTCAACCGTTTCCAGCGTTAGTTGTGTCAGCCAAAGATCAAAGTAGTAAGAAAAGACGTCCTCCCAGACCTCTTCGGGTAACCCTTTACCGCGAAATCTGCCAGAGTTGAGGCCGCTACATCGTAGGTAAATGCCCAGGAATCCCTCCTCTCTTACGCCCTCCAATGGGTCGTCTTCATGTCGTAGCTCCTGGAGTGGAGCAGAAAGATATTTCATAAGGTGAGTTCGCCCGACGCCCTTACCCCCCAAAAGGAAGAGCGGCATGGGAGCTAAGGGGTCCACGAACCCATAGGGGCCAGCGTTACCGGGTAGGTTCACCCAGGTGCGAACTAGGTCGCCATCTGAAAAGTCAACGGCCTTAGTTATGTTAAAGGGGTTAGTTTGGATGTTCTCGTTAGTGTGGTTACTCATATTTCTTATCGTAACGTCGGAAGATCGGAAACCATGGTGTCAAATTGCCTTTAGACCAGAAGATAGGCAGTGTGTTGTCTGGAATGTTATGTCGGAACCCTAGGAGCAGTTGACTCTCCTTGTAGCCAAGAGGCCAGCTAGGGAAAAGCTTCTTGCCCAAGACCCTGCACATGCTCTCAGCAAAAGCCTTAGTTATTCCCTCGACTTCGCGAGCAAAGTATCGGGACTCTCCGCCGAAAGTCCGATAGCTTTCGTCGAGCTCAAAGACTGCTTTGACGTCATCGAATTGGGAATTATCTCGTATCCTTTCGAGGCTTTCTATCGTCGCTATCAGGGCAAAGTAGTTGACAGTCAGGTTCATTGACTCTCGAGCCGCAATATCGCGGAGAACATCGAGAACTCTTGTTGAGTAGGAAATCGCCTGGTCACCTGATCCGCAGAAGTCGTCGAGAAAAACCAACCTCGAAATATCCTTGTTAGAGAACGAAACGTTACGAGCATCAAATCGCCGATCAAACAATTCATGCGTCTGAATGAAGAGCGACTTAGGGAGGTCGTTCTCCTGCCTAAAGTAGTAGAGGAGATGAGGTCCACTCTCAGAGGGATTTCCCAGCCCTAGAAATCGCGTTTTCGCCAGCTCCTTAGCGAATTCCCTTTCCAGGATTAGGTAGTCGGTAGTATCGTCCAGGCTCCGCCGGATATCCTCAACAAGCGGATATCGGTACAAGTCTCGAAACAGCGCTCGCAGTAACTCCCTAGTTTGTGGAGTTCCAAAATACGTGAAGTGCGAAAGGAGGAAGAGCGCATGAAAACGCTCGCTTGGGGAATTCGGCACATCATCAGCAAAATTTGAAAGCCAGCGCTCGATTATTTTCCTGGGAAATAGGTTCTCCCACAGTCGCTCGTTGAGCACCTTGAGTTTCTGGAGCAGGGCCTCTTGGCCAATAGGACTATCCTCCGCGTCGCTCTTCTCCGCTTCGACCGTCACCGCGGTAACTGTAGCTTCATTTTTGTCGAGAGGCCCAGTCCGATGATAAATGGAAACCATTCGCCGCGGCGAATGCAGTCTTGAGGGGCTCTTGAATGCCAGTTCGTCCTGGGGTTCGTGCGCCGCGCATCGATCTCATGGGTCTTTAAGCCTTGACAACGAGGTGCGGACCAGGGGACTCGCCATTTCACCAGTTTTGATTTCCGAGATCCTCTACGAGGGCGGAGGCTCAACTATTTGGAGTGGTTGCCTTAGGCTTTGCCTCTTACCTCGTGAGTCACGATCCTGAGCGCTACCCTTTAAGACCAGCTGCAATGGCGGCACACGCGCCGTTAAGGGTCGTTGGGACAATCCTCGGTTCGGCTGACTTTGTGCCCGGAAGGTTCGGACCGTGTGAGGAGATTGCGGCTCTGAATTTCACCAAGACTTCCGCCTGGACGCGACCTAAACCAGGGGCCGCGCGGACGTGACTGCACCGATGGCGGCGGAGGCAACTGTGCGGGCGTACTTCTCGAGCGCGCCTGTTGAATATCGCGGGGGAGGCCTTCGCCATGCGGCTCGCCTTTCTTTCAGCAACTGCTCATCGACGTTCAAGCTCAAGAGTCGAGCGGGAACGTCGATGACGATCTCATCGCCCTCTTCAATCAAAGCAATGGGGCCCGCGTCGGCCGCCTCGGGGGCGACATGGCCCACCGCGAAGCCGTGAGTCGCTCCCGAAAAGCGGCCGTCGGTGATTAGGGCGACGTCAGATCCGAGGCCGGCCCCGAAGATGGCCCCCGTCACAGCGAGCATCTCCCGCATTCCGGGTCCGCCCTTGGGGCCCTCGAATCGGATCACGAGGACGTCACCTTTTGAGATTCCACCTTTAGTAACCGTTTCAAAAGCGGCTTCCTCCGAATCAAAAACTCGCGCCCGTCCCGTAAAACTCTGCCCTTCCATGCCGACTGACTTGCAAACCGAGCCCTCGGGCGCCAAAGACCCCTTGAGGACGACAATGCTTCCCTCTGGATGGATTGGAGAGGTGAGCGATCTCACAACGCGGCCGTCGGGGGGATGTATATCCACCAGGTCCTCGGCGATCGTCTTCCCGCTGACGGTGAGGGCATCGCCATGAAGCAGCCCCGCGCCCAGAAGTTCCCGCATGACGACCGGCACTCCGCCGATTCGGTCCAGGTCGGCCATGACGTATTTACCTGCGGGGCGAAGATCGGCGATGTGAGGGGTCCTTTTGGATATGCGGTCAAAGTCGTCAAGAGCAAGGTCGACGCCTGCCTCATGTGCGATCGCCAGCAAATGCAACACAGCGTTCGTCGATCCGCCCGTCGCCATAACGACTGTGATCGCATTTTCCAGAGCCTCAAACGTGACGATGTCTCGCGGCCGCAGTCCACTCCCCAGTTGATCGAGTACCGCGGCCCCCGACCTAAACGCCAAGTCCGCCCGCCGCTCTGATATGGCCGGCGGCGATGCGCTTCCCGGCAGCGACAACCCGAGCGCCTCGACCGCCGCCGCCATGGTGTTAGCGGTGTAGTGACCGGCGCAAGACCCTGCGCCCGGGCATGCCACCGACTCAAGTTCGTAGAGTTCCTCGTCGGTCATCTTGCCGGCGGCGTGGGCGCCGACGGCTTCGAAGACGTCCTGAATGGTTACATCTCTGTCGCGCCAGCGCCCCGGCATGATCGTCCCGCCATAAAGAAACACGGCCGGGAGGTTGAGCCTTACCGCCGCCATCACCATTCCGGGAAGACTCTTGTCGCAGCCAGCTATCGTCACGACCCCGTCGAAGCGCTCCCCATGAACCATGAGTTCGACTGAGTCGGCGATCACTTCCCGCGAGACAAGCGATGCGCGCATACCCTCGGTGCCCATCGAAATCCCATCGGAAACGGCGATCGTGGTGAACTCGAGTGGAAACCCTCCCGCCTCACGGACTCCGGCCTTGGCACGATCGGCGAGTTTGTCGAGATGAAGATTGCAAGGCGTGACCTCATTCCACGAAGAGGCGACGCTGATTATCGGTTTGCTGAAATCGCTGTCTTGCATGCCGACGGCGCGGAGCATTGCGCGAGCGGGAGCGCGCTTCGGCCCATCGGTAACATCGCGGCTGCGTGGTTTTAGATCAGGGTCTTTCGGCAAGATGCATCCGAGAATAGCGCCTCAGTATTTATCTGAGCAAGCCCGGCTTTCGCGGCTGAGCACATTCGAGGAAGCTATCATCTTCGGAGACTACTAGTGAGAGGAAAGTCATGGAGATCGCAAGTACTCAGTTCACCGAGGCAGACATCGGTGCTTTTCTCGCGGATTACTACGAACACGAGCGTAAGCACTTGATCGCTCGCATGAGAAAGATTATCGAGGACACTGAGGCCCTAGTTCCCCCAATCATGGCCCATGCCGAGTCAGACGATGAATCGTGGAGCGGGGTAGAGACGCTTGCTCACATGACGATCTCGGCAGGGTTCTTCGGCTGGCTGGTGCATGAAATTGCTACCAAGAAACAGACCGAGGTGGACCTCCTCGAGATGCTCAAGCTGAGGGACGTAACGGGGGCAGATGCCGCTGAGCAGCCCCCCGATGCGCTTGTTAAACAACTTCGAGAAAACATCGAGCGAACTATTGGGTTTTTGGAGTTCGTCCCTTATGACGATCTGCGGACCTCGTTCAAATATGTCACCCAAGAGATGACTGCTGAGGACGTGATTCGCATCCCGCTTTGCTCCCATCTCGAGGAACACATCGAGCAGATTCGACAAACCGTGGGGACCTATACGTAAGGGCCTATAGATGAGAGGCACGATCTCGCTCGCTGTCTTTATCGTCACCTTGGTGGCGTTCGCGCCCATTCTTTGCGTGTACTCCTCCGCAACCGGAACCCAATGCGACAGTCTCGGTGTCAATCTAATAGAGGCAATTGGTGGTCAGGAATTGAAGGGTGGGTGGTCGTCGTGGCTCATGTTGATTCTACCTGCCGCTACCGCGGGCCTCACTTTCTTCCTCATCGGGCGTCGCGAACGGAACAGATGACTGCTAATTTTGGAGCGATCCTTTGACTAGGTTAGACAAGGGCGTGATACCCTCGTTTCTCACATGAAATCGCGCCTTAATTGGTATTTCTTTAACCTGGCTCCGAGCGGAGTCGGACTGAGGGCGCCCACCCACTAAACGACTAAGTTCGGAGCCGAGGAGCAGCAATCGCTGCTCCTTTTTTCTTTTCCTAGGGAGGTGCGAAATGGTCAGGCAAGTAAAGATCGGGAACGTTGTCATAGGGCGCGGCGGGGCGGTGATTATCGCCGGACCCTGTTCTGTCGAGCCGGGTTACGTCGAAGTTGCCGAGGGAACCGCTTCGGCCGGCGCCGACATTCTTCGAGCGTTCGTCTACAAACACCGAACCTCGCCACACACGTTTCAGGGGATGGGAAGCAAGGGGATCGAGCTCGTTCGAGAAGCCAAAGGGCGGACGGGTTTGCCGGTCTTGATGGAGCCTCTTTCCACGAAACATGTTCAAGAACTCGCTGAAGTGGCGGACGCTTTTCAGATTGGTTCGCGGGGCATGCAGAACGTCGAACTTCTGCGCGCCGTCGGCGAGCTCGGGACCCCGGTCGTTCTAAAGCGCGGATTCGCGGCCACTTACGACGAGTGGCTCTCGGCGGCCGAGTACATTGAGGTCGGCGGCAACGGCCGAATAATTCTGTGCGAGCGGGGGATTCGGACTTTCGAAACCCGAACCCGCAACACGCTGGATCTTGCGGCCGTTCCGTACCTTCGGCGGGTCTGCGATTATCCAATCGTCGTTGACCCTAGTCACGCCGCTGGCAATAGGGAATTGGTGCCACCTCTCGCGGAGGCTGGGTTGGCCATCGGGGCGGACGGGATCGAAGTTGAGGCGCATACTTCCCCCGATGAGGCCTTCAGTGATGCCGCCCAGACGATTCCAATGGAGGCCTTGGCTCGCATCTGCGCGCGGCGCGATTGGTACTGGGCGCATTCAACGGATCGCCCTTACTCGTTGGAGGAAAGTCGGGCCTTGATCGATGCGATCGATGTCGCACTCATCGAACTTGTTGAGAGCCGGATCGCGGTCTCGCAGTCGATAATGACAATCAAAGAGACAGCAGGAATTCCGATTCATCAGCCTGAACGCGAGGACGTTGTGATTTCCTCGTGGCTCGACAGAGCCCGACTTCAGAGCCCGGTCCAGGCGAGGAAGATCGCGGAGTCGATCGTCCAGATGTGCCGCGACGTTCAACAGCCGCAGGAGGCAAAGGTTCTCTAAATTTTGTGAAAAGGGTTGACAATTCCCAACTAACTCCAATACCATGTGAAATTCACTCGGCCAACCAAAGGCGAAAGTAAGTCACATGTTGCAGTACGAAAGGACAGTTAACGACATACTGAACGTTATTCTCGTACTGCTGTAGCGCGCGCTCGATCCCGAGCGAGCGCTACAAACCTCTCGATCCTCGAGAGGTTTTTTTGTTCCCACGGACACCGAGTTCCCGCTCCCAGCAGATGAAAAGACCGCGCGAGGCGGCCTTGGTTCACTTCGCCCGGCAAAAGGAAACGGAGCGCATATGGCAACGAACCGCAAGGAAATGCTGAGTTTTGAGTTCGCGGAGGACGGCACCGTGGTGGGCACTGCCACCTGGATGGGGCCGGGAATGGTCGAGTTGGACTTCAAAGATCCGGGACTCCGCGGTGTGTTCGACAAATATCTGGCTCGTTCTTCGCACCGTCATGGTCCGGTCATGGAAGGGTCGCACCATTCCGAGGTTTGGCCCGACGAAAACAAGGCACACTTTGCCGAGGCTTGTCTCTCGTTCAGGGGGCTCTACCGAGTCAGGAGAGTGCTATGAACTCGACCGGTGCCCAAGCACTCATGCGCTCCCTTGAAGCGCAGGGAGTCGAGCACATCTTCGGCATCCCCGGAGGGGCGATTCTGCCCGCCTACGATCCGCTCATCGAATCGTCCATACGCCACATCCTCGTTCGCCACGAGCAAGGCGCGGCCCATGCCGCCGACGGATACGCTCAGTCATCGGGACGCGTCGGAGTCTGCATGGCAACGTCAGGCCCCGGAGCAACCAACCTCGTGACCGGCCTCGCCTCGGCCTATATGGACTCGATCCCGGTGGTTGCGATCACCGGCCAGGTTCCAAGCGGCGCGATCGGCAGCGACGCTTTTCAGGAAGCCGATATCACCGGCATCACCATGCCCGTCACCAAGCACAACTTCCTCGTCCTCGACCCCGGCGAAATTTCGCAGACTATTGCGGAGGCATTTCACATCGCTTCGACCGGAAGGCCCGGTCCCGTGGTGGTGGACATTCCCAAAGACGTCTTGCAGGCAAAGCTGCACTACCGCGACGCGACAACCGTTTCTCTTCCGGGTTATCAACCGGTGACTGCGCCGAACATGCGAAAGGTGAGTGAAGCCGCCCGCCTGATCCTCGATTCCAAGCGGCCCATTTTGTACGCGGGTGGCGGGATTATCGCGTCCGGCGCCTCTTTAGCTTTGCTCGAGTTGGCCGAACTGACGGGGATCCACGTTGTCACAACGCTCATGGGACGCGGAGCCATATCCGACGATCACCCGCTTTGCTTAGGGATGCCAGGCATGCACGGTAACTACACGGCGGTCACGTCGATGCAACGCTCCGACCTGCTCATCGCTCTGGGCACACGCTTCGACGACCGCGTAACAGGACTCCTGAAAGCCTTCGCTCCAAACGCAAAGGTGATCCACGTCGACATCGACCCGGCCGAGATCGGCAAGAACCGCCGCGCCGATGTCCCGATCGTCGGCGACGTCCGATTGGTGATCGAACAACTCGTGGCCGCTCTAAGACAAGAGATTGCCGACCGCGGCGCCCCCTATTACTCGCAATGGACGGGTCAACTGCAGGAGTGGCGCCGCCTTCATCCCTATCGCTACGACCAGCCCGACGACGGTCCCCTAAAGCCGCAATTCGTTATTGAACGGATCGGCGCGGCGGCGCCCGATGCAATCTTTGCAGCAGGCGTGGGACAGCATCAAATGTGGTCTTCCCAGTTCTTGCGATTTACCAGGCCCCGAACATGGATCAACTCGGGCGGGCTTGGGGCCATGGGGTTCGCCGTGCCGGCGGCGTTGGGAGCGAAACTGGCCAACCCGGATTCTGAGGTGTGGTGTATCGACGGTGACGGCTGTTTCCAGATGACCTGTCAGGAGCTTGCGACTTCGACCGTGGAGAAGATCCCTTTCAAGATCGCCATCATCAACAACGCTTCTTTGGGGATGGTGCGTCAGTGGCAGACGCTTTTCTACGATCGCCGCTTTTCGGAGGTTGAGTTCGGGTGGGGCGTTCCCGACTATGTGGCCCTGGCCGAAGCCTACGGATGCATTGGTCTGCGGGTCGAATCGCCCGACGAAGTCGATGCCGCCATCGACAAGGCCCGCGGCATTAACGACCGAACGGTCGTCATCGACTTTCGCTGCGATCCAGAGGAGATGTGCTTCCCGATGATCCCCGCGGGGTCGTCGAACGACGACATAATCCTCGGCCCCGAAACTTCCGATTCGGGAGGTTCGCAGCTTCTGGCGAGCACGAGTCATACCAACGGGCCGCTGCTACCCCCCCGGCCCCCCGGCGGTGATTCGGCATGAAACACACGCTTGCCGTTTTGGTCGAAAACAAACCGGGAGTTCTGGCCCGCGTCTCAAACCTCTTTGCGCGCAGAGGCTTCAACATCCACTCGCTAGCCGTGGGCGTGACCGAGCACGCGGAAGTATCGAGGATGACGATCGTTGTCGACCTGCCGGAAAGACCACTCGAGCACGTGACCAAGCAACTGCATAAATTGATCAACGTTCTAAAGGTGACCGAATTGGCCCGCGACAACGCGGTGGAGCGCGAGCTCATGCTCATCAAACTAAATGCTGCACCGGAAACCCGCGCGCAGATCATCGAACTCTGTGAGGTTTTCAGGGCCAAGATCGTGGATGTTGCCTACCAAGCCATCACGATAGAAGTGACCGGATCTGTCGAGAAACTCCATGCCTTCGAAGACTTGGTCCGCGGCTTTGGAATCATCGAATTGGTCAAGACAGGCAGGGTGGCGCTGGCACGAGGCCCGCGCTCGATAGCCGAGCGGGCGCTTAAAGCCGCAGGCTGAAGGGAGAAAAGAAATGGCAAAGGTTTACTACGAGGCGGATGCCGACACGTCGATACTCAAGGAAAGACAAATCGCGGTGCTCGGTTTCGGATCGCAGGGTCATGCTCACGCGCTGAACCTTCGTGACTCCGGTTTTGATGTTCGGGTTGGGATGCGCGACGGCTCACCTAGCTGGGAAGGCGCCGAGCGTCAGGGCCTCAGAGTGCTTGAAACCTCGAAAGCGGCTCAGGAGGGCGAGGTCGTGATGATGCTCCTGCCCGACCAGCTGGCTACGCGGGCGTATGAGGAAGCGGTGCAGTCCCAACTTTCGGAAGGCAATGCCCTCGCGTTTGCGCATGGCTTCAACATCCACTTCAAAAGGATCACGCCCCCCGGCGGAGTTGACGTCTTTATGGTGGCGCCAAAGGCCCCAGGCCATCTCGTGCGACGTACGTACGTGGATGGGACGGGGACGCCTGCGCTGGTGGCCGTGCATCAGGACGCGAGCGGCGACGCGAAGGCGACCGCCCTGGCGTATGCGAACGGAATCGGCTGCGCACGGGCCGGCTTGATCGAAACCACTTTTCAAGAGGAAACCGAGACCGATCTTTTCGGCGAGCAGGCGGTCCTATGTGGGGGACTCACCCGGTTGATAACTGCCGGATACGAAACTCTGGTCGAGGCGGGGTATCAGCCGGAAGTGGCTTATTTCGAATGCCTGCACGAGGTGAAACTGATCGTCGATCTCATCTACGAAGGCGGATTAAAGCGGATGCGAGATTCCATCTCGGACACCGCCGAGTACGGAGACTTGACTCGCGGAGACGTTGTGATTGGGCCGGAGGCCAAGGCAGCGATGCGCAAGATTCTCGCCGACGTCCGCGATGGGACCTTTGCCCGCGAATGGGTCGCCGAGGCGGATAGCGGCGGGGCGGAGTTCCAGCGACTTAGGCACGCCGCCGCCGGGCATCCCATCGAGGTTGTCGGCGAGCGGTTGCGTTCGATGATGCCCTGGATCAACCGCTGAACATCTGAGGAGGAGACCCATGCCGGACCGAGTAAGAATCTTTGATACGACGCTACGCGACGGCGAGCAATCGCCGGGGATAAACCTGTCGCCCAAGGAAAAGTTCGAGATCGCGCTGCAACTCGCCGGTCTCGGTGTCGATGTCATCGAGGCCGGTTTCCCAATCAACTCCGACACAGAATTCGAAGCGGTCCAAATGATCGCTGACAACCTGAAGGGCCCCGCGATATGCGCGCTGGCGCGCATGGAAGACGCCGACATCGATCGCGCTTGGGAGTCGGTTCGCGGGGCCATCCGTCCCCGCATTCACGTCTTCATCGCCTCTTCCCCGGTCCACATGGAAAAGAAGCTGAAGATGACACCTGATGAGGTGTACGCGGCCGCCGTCAGAGGCGTTGCCCGGTCGCGCACCTACGTCAAAGACGTGGAATTCTCAGCAGAGGACGCGACCAGAAGCGACTGGGACTTTCTCGTGAAACTTTATTCGGCGGCGATCGAGGCTGGAGCGACGACATGCAACGTGCCCGACACCGTCGGCTACGCGCTGCCGGCTGAGTACGCGGAGCTGTTCGGCTACCTCATCGACAACTGCACGGGGTCCGGCGAAGTGATCTGGTCGACCCATACCCATGATGACCTGGGACTCGCGGTTGCGAACGCCATCGCTGGGATCGGCGCAGGGGCGCGGCAGGTGGAAGGCGCCATCAACGGCCTTGGTGAGCGCGCCGGCAATTGCAGCGTGGAGGAGACCGTAATGGCGATCCACACTCGGGGGGAATCGTTGGGAGTGGACACTGGGATCGATCGTCGCCAGATCGTGCGCACGTCGCGACTTGTCTCGGCGCTAACCGGATACCCGGTTCCGGCCAACAAGGCGATTGTCGGCGCCAACGCGTTCGCCCACGAGGCAGGCATACACCAGCACGGAGTCCTCATGGAGCGAACCACCTACGAGATCATGGATGCCACCAGCGTCGGCTGGGAATCAAACCGAATCGTTTTAGGAAAGCATTCGGGCCGGTTTGCGTTTTCCAAGACCCTGGCCGATCTCGGCTTCGAACTGTCCGGCGATGACCTCGACCGTGCCTGGGTCCGTTTCCGCGAGATGGTCGACCGAAAAGTAGAGATCACCGATTCCGATCTCATTGCTATCGTGACCGACGAGATTGCAACCGCCGACGATCTCTATACGCTCGAGTCCATCCAGGTCGCCGGTGGGACGCACTTGTCTCCGACCGCAACCGTGAGAGTGAAGCACAACGGACATGTGACCGAGGAATCGGCGCTGGGTGACGGAATGATCGACGCCGCGTGCGGAGCCATCCGGCGCGCGGTGGGGGTCGATTGCAAACTGGTCTCCTTCAACGTCGGCGCCGTCACTGCGGGCTCAGACGCTCTGGGCGAGGTAAGTGTTCAGGTCGAAAAAGATGGCCAGCGCTTCACCGGCAGAGGCGCTTCGACCGATGTCGTTGAGGGATCGGCGCGCGCGTTCCTAAACGCCCTCAACCGCGCCGCCCAGTTTGAAGCGAGGGCCGGGAGAGCAAACCCATGAGTGGTATGACCATCACCGAAAAGATCCTTGCCCGCGCGGCCGGTCAGGCGCGCGTGGAGCCCGGCGAACTGATCATGGCGGAAGTGGATCTTGCCATGGCCAACGACGTTACCGCACCGATGGCGATAGACGCGTTCAACAAAATCGGAGTACCTCGCGTGTGGGATCGCCGGCGGGTGGCGCTCGTCCCGTCGCACTTCGTTCCCGCAAAGGACATCGCTTCGGCTGTCCTCTCGGCTCGCATGCGCGACTTCGCCGCAGAGCAGGACATCATCTACTACTTCGAAATTGGAAGATCGGGTATCGAGCACATTCTGCTTCCCGAGGAGGGCCTGGTCGCCCCCGGCGACGTAATCATCGGCGCTGACTCGCATTCCTGCACGTACGGGGCCCTCGGTTGCTTTTCGACAGGTGTGGGCTCGACGGACCTCGCCGGCGTGTTGGCAAGCGGGCGCATCTGGCTCAAGGTCCCGCAAACCCTGAGGATTGTTTACACGGGTAAGCCCGGCCGGTGGGTGGTGGGCAAGGACCTCATCCTTAAAGTAATTTCCGAAATCGGAGATGACGGTGCGTTGTACATGGCAATGGAGCACACGGGCGATACGATCCCGCATCTTTCGATGGAGAGCCGGCTGACTTTGACCAACATGGCGATCGAAGCGGGCGCCAAGTCCGGGATCGTCCCTCCAGATGACGTGACCCTTGATTACGTTCGGTCGCGGCAAAAAGCCCACGGCAGAGAGCGGCCGTTTCAGGTCGAACTGTCCGATGACGACGCCGTCTACGCCGCAACGCTGCAGATCGACGTAGAACATCTCGAGCCGATGGTGGCTCAGCCCTCGCTTCCCTCCAAGTCGGTTCCCGTTTCGGAGGTCGAGGGTCAGGAAGTGGATCAGGTTTTTATCGGCTCGTGTACGAACGCACGGATGGAGGATCTAAGGATCACCGCCGAACTTCTCAATGGGCGAAAGGTCCACCCGAGGATCCGGTTGATAGTGATTCCCGCGACTCAGGACCTCTACAACCAGGCGATGCGCGAGGGCCTGATCCAGATCATCTCGGATGCTGGAGCGGCTGTTTCCGCCGCGACGTGCGGGCCGTGCCTGGGCGGGCACGGAGGGGTGCTGGGCCCCGGTGAGCGATGCCTTTCGACGAGCAATCGCAACTACCGCGGTCGAATGGGTCATGTGAGCGCCGACGTGTGGCTGGCCAACCCGGCCGTGGCGGCGGCGACCGCAGTCACGGGCAAGATCACTCACCCCGACTCGCTGGGGGCGCTTTAATGATCGCTGGCAGAGCACACCGCTTTGGGAGCAACATCGACACCGACGCGATCATCCCGGCCCGCTATCTCACCACGACCGACCCGAAGGAGCTCGCGGCGCACTGCATGGAGGACAGCGATCCGGAGTTTGTGTCCCGGGTCAAGCAAGGCGACATCATCGTCGCGGGCTTCAATTTCGGCTCGGGGTCGTCCCGGGAGCACGCCCCGATCGCGATTAAGGAGGCGGGAGTCGCATGCGTTGTGGCATCGGGGTTCGCGCGCATCTTCTACCGCAACGCCATCAACGTTGGTCTGCCCATCTTGGAGTGTCCCGAGATCGTGGAGGCAACCGAGTCGGGCGATGAATTGGAGATCGACATGGATCAAGGACGTGTGGTCAATAAAACCAAAGGTGTCGAGGCCACCGCTGAACCCTTCCCGGAATTTATGCGTGATCTTCTAAACGCCGGCGGGCTTGTTCCGTATCTGCGAGACAAGCTCGCACAAAAGTGAGGTCAAATGATTCGGGAGGTTCGCAGCTTCTAACGCGCACAAGTCATACCGATGGGCCGGTGCTACCCCCCACGCCCCCCAAGACCTACCGGATCGGACTGATCCCCGGAGACGGCATCGGTCCGGAGGTAGTCGATGAAGCCGTCCGTGTTTTGTCCGTCGCCTCCGCTGCGGAGGGTTTCGTCTGCGACCTTGCGCCAATGGACTTGGGGGCTGAGAGGTATTTGGTGTCGAGCGACCTTTTGCTCGACTCGGACCTTATAGAGATAAGCAAATGTGACGCCGTCCTGCTCGGCGCCGTGGGCGACCCAAGGGTTGCGCCGGGGATCTTAGAAAAAGAGATTCTCCTTAGGCTTCGCCGTGAACTTGATCTCTACGTGAACCTGCGTCCGGCGAGGATGCTGCGTGGCGTCCCGAGTCCTCTGATTTCGGGGACTCCCGACTCACTAGATTTTGTGATCGTGCGTGAGAACACGGAGGGACTCTATGCCGGGCGCTCCGAACTCAAAGTTTCGGGTTCCGGAGAGCAGACGGCGGTGGAAGTTTCTATGAACACCGCGCGCGCCGTCACACGGCTTATCGCGTACGCGTTCGACCTGGCGGAGCAACTCGGCAAGTCGCTCACTCTGGTGCACAAGGCCAACGTCCTGGAAAGAGCCGGAGGACTTTACCGCAGGATTTTCGACGAGACGGCATCGCGATACGCGAGCGTGAAAGTGGACTACCAGCACGTCGATGCAGTCGCGATGCTCATGGCCTTGGAACCGGAGCGTTTTCAAGTGATCGTCACCGACAATCTGTTCGGAGACATCCTGAGCGATTTGGCCGCGGGCCTGATCGGAGGGCCCGGGTTCGCGCCGAGCGGGAACATCCACCCAGGCCAGGTATCAATATTCGAGCCCGTTCACGGATCCGCCCCCGGCATCGCCGGAACGGGCAGAGCCAATCCGATAGCCGCAATCCTGTCGGCGGCCATGATGCTGACGCACCTAGGCGAAGAGCCCGCGGCGAAACGGATCGAAAAGGCGGTGGAGGCGGTTGCAGTCAAGGCCGTCACAGAAAGACTCGATACGCGCTCCACGGGCGAGTTGATCGCGGGAGCAGTGTGATGAGACAAGTTGATCTTTACGACACGACTTTGCGCGATGGGTGTCAGATGCTCGGCATCAGCCCTTCGGTTGACGACAAGCTAAAGATCCTCTCGAAGATCGATCAACTTGGAGTTGCCTACATCGAAGGGGGGTGGCCCGGCTCCAATCCCAAGGATGTGGAGTTCTTCTTACGGGCACGGGAGGTTCCGCTTGAGTTCTCGACGCTAACGGCATTCGGGATGACAAGGCGACCCGGAGCGGCATGCGACGACGACCCCAACCTGGCCGCGCTCAAAGCATCGGGCGCGCCGGTCGCGTGCATCGTTGGGAAGAGCAGTCGGTACCAGGTGACGGAGATCCTTCGCACGACCCCGGACGAGAACCTCTCGATGATCGAAGATACGGTCGCGTGGCTGCGGAGGGAAGGACTAAGAGTCTTCTTCGACGCCGAGCACTTCTTCGACGGCTACGAGTTTGATTCGAGATACGCCCTCGCCGCCTTAGAAGCGGCGGCTTCCGCAGGAGCGGAGATTGTCGTCTTATGCGACACCAACGGCGGGTCCATTCCCCACCGAGTTGAAGAGGTGGTCGCCAGCGTAGTTGGGGCATTGCGCATATCGGTCGGCGGTCATTTCCACAACGACTCCGGATGTGGCGTGGCCAACTCGCTGGCCGCGGTAAGAGCGGGGGTTGTTCACATCCAGGGATGTGTTAACGGGTACGGAGAACGATGCGGAAACGCTGACCTCTTGACCATCGCTGCCACTTTAGAACTCAAGATGGGAGTGCAGGGGCTTCCCTTGGGCAGTCTCACTCAGCTCACGGAAACGTCGCACTTCGTCGCCGAGGTACTTAACTTATCCCCCGACGCGCACCGGCCATACGTGGGGCATGCCTCGTTCGCCCACAAGGGAGGCCTGCATATCTCGGCCGTTTTGCGGCACCCCGGCGCCTACGAGCACATAGATCCGGCCCTGGTTGGCAACAGCAGGCGTCTACTTGCCTCGGACCTATCCGGCGCCGCCACGCTAAAGGCGACGGCGGCCTCCTTCGGTCTTCACCTCACCGATACCGCGGCTCGTGATGCGGTTCTGCGCCTAAAGGACCTTGAATTCGACGGATACTCCTTCGAGGCTGCGGAGGGATCACTGGAGCTATTGCTCCGCGAATCCCTCGGGTGGACTCAGAGCTACTTCGAGCCTTTGGGGTTCAGAGCAATCGTGGAGGAATCGTCACCCGCTCACCCAACGGCAGAGGCAACCGTGCGGGTAATACTCGCCGGGGAGCGAGTGGTGGCGGCAGCCGAAGGCCGTGGTCCGGTCGATGCTTTGAACAATGCGCTGCGCCGCGCGCTGCAGGACTACTACCCCGAAGTATCGGGTTTTCACCTCACGGACTACAAGGTTCGAGTGCTCGACCCGGAGTCGGCCACTGCCGCACGCGTCCGAGTGCTTGTGGAAACCTCAGACGCGACAAGTTCGTGGAGCACTGTCGGCGTCTCGGAGAACATCATCGAAGCATCGTGGCGAGCGCTCCTTGACGCCGTGATCCTTGGGCTTTTGCACCTGGGTGTCGATGCCGCGCGCGCCGACATCAAAACAAGGGTGGGCTAAGGGTGGGCGCAACACGGTCGCAGGAAACCGATGCCATCTTCGATTTTCACGACGGCGGGAAAATCGAAGTTCTCTCGCGCCGTCCCATCACCACCAGGGATGAGCTTTCGATGGCTTACACCCCCGGAGTGGCGGATATTTCGAACGCCATCGCCACCCGGCCCGAGCTTGTGCGCTCGCTCACGATCAAGGGCAACTGTGTCGCGGTCGTGACCGACGGAAGCGCAGTCCTTGGTCTCGGCAACATCGGCCCCGAAGCGGCGTTGCCGGTTATGGAGGGTAAAGCGATGCTTTTCAAGGAGTTCGGGGGCGTGGACGCCTTCCCTATCTGTCTCGCCACCCAGGATCCTGAGGCGATAATCGAAACCGTCGAACGAATCTCGCCGGCCTTTGGCGGCATCAACTTAGAGGACATCTCCTCGCCGCGCTGTTTTGAGATCGAAGATGCTCTGGTGGACCGTCTAGACATCCCGGTCTTCCACGACGACCAGCACGGAACCGCCGTGGTGGTTTTGGCGGCGCTCCAAAACGCTCTGCAGATCGCCGGCAAATCCATGGCAGAGATCAAGATACTGATCGCAGGGGCGGGAGCAGCCGGTGTAGCTTGCGCACGAATCCTGGCCGACGTTGGAGTTTGCGAGATCATCCTTGTCGATCGCCAAGGAGCTTTATGCGAAGGAAGGCCCGGACTGGACTTGGACGGTACCGTCAAGGGACGGATGGCCCAGATAACTAATCCTTGCCGTCTGCGAGGTTCGCTTTCAGACGTCATCTGCGGAGCGGATGTTTTTCTTGGACTCAGTGGGCCGGGTGTCCTGACAAGAGACGACGTTGCAAAGATGGCGCCGGGTCCCATCGTGTTCGCGCTCTCGAACCCCGAGCCGGAAATCCGGCCCGAGGCCGTCTCCGACCTGGCCCTCATAACCGCTACGGGCAGATCCGACTATCCAAACCAGATCAACAACGTTCTCTGCTTTCCGGGATTGTTTCGCGGACTGTTGGACGCAGGGGCTCACAAAGTAACCGCCGAAATGAAGATCGCTGCAGCTCAAGCGATTGCCGACTGCGTGTCTTTGGACGAACTCTCTACTGGAATGATCGTGCCATCTGTGTTCAATACCGAGGTGGCCAGATCTGTGGCCAAAGCGGTAGCAGGGCAGTCCCAGAAGACGCGGATGATCGATGCCAGGCACCGTCTGGAAGCGGGTGAAGTACTGGCATGATTGTCTTTGTGATCGAAGATGCAAACCTCGCAGCCGTAGCGGAGTCGGGTACGTTAGTACAACCGCACGTTGGTTCGTCGGTCATCTCAGGCCACCTTTAGTAGCTTGCCTTCAGAGTCATGCCGTTGGCCTTGTCGGCGTGTGAGTCATAACTCGATGGTGGGACGCCCCCGATAACCTTTATCACATGAGAGAACCCATGGCGGTTGAACGATCCGCGTTCGCGGCTACATCAGCACGAGGATGCCAGAGCTCTCGAAAACTTCATTGAGAAAGCTTTACAGAGGTCCGGTCATGACAGAACCGCAGTATTGGCAGCTGGTGGAACTAGTCGGAGACCTGAAAGCTGAAGCCGAGCGTTGCGCTCAATCTCACGCCTACTTTGCCGCAACCGTTTTCCTAACTTCGGCAATTGAAGCTGTCCTCGTAGCAACCGTAACCTCTTTTGAGGATGTGATTAGAAAAGCACGCGCCTGGCCTATAAAGGAACGGCGTCATCCAATGACCTGGAAGCTAGAAACTCTTCTTGAGGTGGCTTTCAAGATGGAATGGCTTCCCAAGAACATTCCCGGCATAGATACCAGTCTTGGTGGTTTGCTAACAGATCTCAAGAGGCTGCGTAATTCAATCCACCCTGGCCGCTACATCCAAGACTTTGAAGGAACAAGCATCGGGGAAACCCAGTTTGAGTGGGCCACAGAGGTCTTCGGCGCTGCCATGCAGCAGTTCACAAGGCTCACAGCCGGACTAATACCCCACGCTTTTGGAGAGTTTGGGACCACCATGAATACGGCCGCGATGCTTGAACGTATGGGCGATAGACAAAATGCGCTCTCGCTTTACACGGCCGCCCTTGAATGGGCCGAGGCACACGCGGAATCGGAAGAGTATCTGATACCCCTAATCGAGATTGTTTCAGAAGCGCAAAGCCGGAACGGCTACATTGATGCCTCGATTGTCAGCCTCAGGCGAGCCATCAGCATCGGCGAAAGATGCATCGGCAGAAACAGCGAAGAAGTACTGGGTTCAATGAACCGACTGGCCAATGTGCTGATCAATGCGCAACAATACGATGAAGCGGAGGCAACACTTGCCGACGCGATGAAGCGCGCCGTCGCAGGCTTCGGTCATGTTAGCTCGAACGTAGCCACCGTCTTCAACAACCTCGGATTGGTTTGCTATTGGAGACAAGATTATGCCGAAGCGGAGAGCCGCTACACATCAGCCAAGGAAATCGATCTTGAACTTGGAGGAAGCAACCTTGAAAAAATCCCTACTCGGCTCTTGAACATCGCCCAATGCGCTATCGGTCTGGAGGAATTCGAAAGAGCTAGGACCTCCCTTGAAACAGCTGTTGAGCTTTGCGAGACGCAACCCGACCTTCCAAGCCTTTACGCTGACCTCCTAGGAGTCTTGGCGGCTGTTGAAAGGCAACTTGGGAACAAAGAACGCGTTCGTGAACTGCTTGAGAAGTCCCTTTGGTTGGATGGGCACCAATTCGGCCCGAAGAGCCGGGGAGTCGCCATTTCACTAAGCAATCTCGCATTGCACCTGAGCGAACAGGGAGAACACGAGACAGCACTTGAATACTTGGACGAATCTTTGTACATAGCACACCATCAGTGGGGCGACGTTCATTCCGAG
Organism: uncultured Actinomycetes bacterium; assembly: GCA_964501265.1. Lineage (GTDB taxonomy): Bacteria > Actinomycetota > CADDZG01 > JAHWKV01 > JAHWKV01 > CAZCSK01. Next base: position 22,647 of record CAZCSK010000016.1, on the reverse strand, counting down.
ACTGCTGTGCGGTTGTGTAACAAGGCCTACGTGCTGGATCAACTGTCGAGAAAGACGGAAGCGATTGCAATGCTAAATGAAGCCCTGACGATGTATCAAAGACTTGGAGATTCCGAGTCGGCAAGCCAAATTATGCAACTTCTCGGTGAGAGGTATGAGACATAGCCAAATGTTGTGGACGGCCCCATCCATGAAGCGGCGACTTCTCTCCATTGAATTTCGTCAACTAGTCAGCGAAGGATCCATGGAGATTTCACGCGGCCAGCATGTCTTAAGCGATCAAATGATTGGCTCGCACTCGTACTCGTCAGCTGTCGATCGACCGGCTCTGGCCGCAGCTCTGGACATCCGAACTGCGAGCAACAATTCGCGATCTCCCAGAAAACTCCTCTCCGATCTCAGCCGCTTAAAAGAGGTTGTGGACCCTTGAGCGTCTACAGAACTCTTCATCATCCCGACGGATGGAGCGGCCTCCCCGACTATGAGATTCGGGGTCGCGGAGTTTATAGAACTCACCACCACCCCCGAGGGTGGAGTGGGCTGCCTGACTACGAGATTGTCCGGGGAAACAAGATTTACAGGAGCCTTCATCATCTCCAAGGTTGGAGCGGGCTTCCCGACTATGAAATCCGGGGAAACAAGATTTACAGGAGCCTTCATCATCCAGAGGGTTGGAGCGGGCTTCCCGACTATGAGATCCGATGACCATCAACAATTCAGGTACTACAAGTACTTCCGCGAGGTCGGATCGGACGGCCTGATGCTTAGGGCCAAGCTCTGCCTTCCCACCGTCAATGACCCCAAGCTTGCAAGCGGCCTCGACAGGTTCGTATCCGGCGACCGGTCCGAAGCGCCCCGACCCCGTGAGCCCAGCCGCAGCCTTGCGTTGCGACATGCCGCTCATCGGCCTTCGCCTTCGCTTCCTTCCTCTCTTCCCCGTTATCCCTCATCAGCGACCGATAGCGGTTTTACGGTCGGACCCTCCGGAGAGGGTTTCGGGCTTGCCTTTGCCACAGCTTCGGCTAGTACTCCTTGGATAGCCCGGGCCGGAAGGTAACGTCCTTCCCCTTCTCGGCGATCTCAAGATCCCATCGCTGCAGGATGGACTTTGCTACGGCTAGAAGTTCTGGTGCCGCCCCAAACAACCTGGAGCGGTCTACGGCGTTCATCTGAGCTAGTTCACCAGAGACGGCAACAAGTACGTTTCCGGTTTCATCGATACCTCGGCTATTGACTACGGTTTCCATTCCCATTTCCTTTCGTTACTCTCCAACAATCGAACCCTCTACCTCAGTGCGCGAAGGAAGGCGAGCTGCTTCTCTGATTCGATCGCGTTCTCGCAGTACCGTCGCCACACTCGTCTGGTAGCCGCCTGGCTCGGAAGTCCTTGAAGAATGAGCAGCGCTGCGAGGACCGTGCCGGTGCGTCCGTGACCGCCCATGCACCCGATCTCCACCGTTCGCCCTTTGGATGCCTGCACCAACAACCACCTCAATACTTTGAGGAGGCAGCGTTCATCCTGAGGCAGGCCATAGTCAGGCCACGGAAACAGCACGACTTGGGTCTTGGACGAGCATCCGCGCGTAAAGTGCCCCACGGTTCCTGGAGAGACCAACAGCTGATCCGAGCCCCATCTTGTGTCGAGGTAGAGACCAACATCGGGCAGTCCGGTGAACCCTCCCAAGTCGACGCCGTTGCGTTCGTTAGGGCGGTCCATCGAGGCCGAGGCAAACACTCGAAGTCCATCCTCGAGATCGAAGGGTTGTCGCCAGTGACAGCAGTTGCTGATGAACGGATCCCATCGTGCCCCTTTCTTCTGTCCCTTTTGCTGGGGGCGGGCCTGCTTTTGTTGCCGCGAGGCCCGTTCTCTGTCCCAAGCTTCGTCCCAGTAAAGACGATCCTTATTACTCATGACGACCATCCGAACTTCTCGCTCCACCGATTGACATCATCGAGGGTGTACATGAAGTCGCCCCCGAGCCACGCCGGATCGTGATCCTTGCGGCGCAAGACTTCGTACCGACGCCAAAGACACTTTGTCTCTTCTGAGGCAAACGAGAGGAGTGTGTCGTACTCGTCGTTGCCGTGTGCGCTCAAGACGGTGGGAACATTCCGCACGCAAAACAATTTGTTAAAGACGCAACCGCCGTTGTGCTCAAGAGAGAAACACCTGTCGACGAAGATGCGGTCGGTCATTCGGCCTTCGAGGTAGGAGCGGAGCACTTTGGCGATGGACCTCCAAGCATCGCCACCGAAGGCCCCACGCCAGCCTGGTATATCAAAGGTCTGTTCTGCAAGGTACAGAGCATCGATTCCCCAAGCTCGCCGTATGACGCCCCACACCAACCAGGCGGTCCCGCGGTCGGCCCTCGCCGCCTCCTTAAGGAACGGCTTTAACTTTTTAGGGCAGTCGTCGCCGAGCGACTCTGCGTACCTGAGCTCGCCTCCGACAGCGATGTCCAAATAGGAGGCAAATTCGCGGGCTAGTTCGGTCTCGAGAAGGTCAAGCTTTCGTCGCGCGAGAGCATCGCCGTTAAGGCATCCAAGTGTTTCCAAAAGATAGAAGTCCGAAATCGATTCCGCAATGTTTCGGTCCTCGTACTTGATGCGCCGCGAACGCGCGACGCGCGTTTCCATGATGGATGGCATTTAGGTTTCCTTTCAAGGTTTGTTAAAAGGGCCGGCTCGGTGATCCGAACCGGCCCTTGTCTGCGCGCAGGACTTGTCCCGCGCTACTGCTTGCGTTCGACCTGGTGACGACAGAAGACGACTGCCACTTTTGGCCTCTTGCCGGTGACCTTCTTCGTCCCGTTGTCGTCGGTCTTGGTTATGGGGATCCAGGTCGTGATGCGTGTTCCCTTCTCGCCCTTGCGAACTAACCAGCCTTGCTGCTTCCAGCGACGGAACGTGAAGATGTCCTTGTACGCTTCACATTCGCCGGTCGGACATGCCAACTGAGCTTGAACCGCGTTGTGGATCGAGAAGTGATTGAAACGCCGAGCATCGTCGGCACCCGTCTGTTGCACTGCGATGTTCATTCCTTGTTCCTCCTTCTTAGTTGTGATGATTGATTGAGCTGCTACCAACCGAACTGCCAGTGCGGCCATACGCCCACCTCGGGTTCCTCATCGAGGATCCAGAAGCGGTCGCAGACAAGACATCGGGCAACACTTCCGAAGTTCGTCTCGTCATCGGCCACTACTACACGCGTCACCTCTCCGGCTTTGATGCACGCGAAGATGGGGGCGGTGTAAGCGAAACAGACCTCATCCGCGCCGCATTCGCATCGGAGCGGGTCGGGGTCGGAAACGATCGTTTGGATCATTGGTTTGTTCTCCTTCTTGATTGGGTCAGTCCCACCACGCCCGGAGGGCATAGCCTTCGTCGGACAGCTCGTCGGCCTCGGCTCGGCGCATTGCTTCAAGGAATTGCCGAGATCGCGATTGGCGTTCCTCTTCACTGATCCGGTCTCCCATTCCGCCGCCTTGCCATTCGATGGCTTGATGGGTCCAATACGGGATTCCCGCATAGATCACCGGACTGCCCTCGCGCCCTATCGCGACATGCGTGAGCTTGGGAAGGATCGGTAGCAGCTCGCGAGCCACGACCTTGGCGGCGAATCTGTTGTAACCACCAATGACTTCCAAGATCTCAACGATGTGTTGAGGCGAGGTGAGTCCCTCACTTTTGAAGTCGAGCAAGCGGCAAGCTCGCGGAGGGTTCTGCATATCGCCGTAAGCAAGTGCAACCAGTTCCAAACGGTCGCATTGCGGACACGAAGTCTTCTGTCCTGGATGCAAGATAGAGGATCGGTACCTATGTCCTCTTTGACACGCATTGATTGTTTGCATTTCAACCTCCTTCTGGAAAGGAAGAAGGCCCCGAACGAGAAGGGATTGGATGTCGGGGGAGGAGGCCGGCTGGCCTATCATTCACCGCGGATTACCTGACCCAGGCCATAGGCAACAGCGGGCCGACCTCCCCCGAACTCTTGATTCCTCTTAGCCGGGGACCTTCTCGGATGTTGCGTTGGTTATGGGAGACGCACGGGCATCAGCACGTAGCGCCGAGAGTCACCGACGAAGAGGGCTGGCTTCGAAGCATCGACCGCCCTCATCGAACCGCGTTCCTCGCCGAGGAAAGTCACGGCATCGAGCAGGTAGTCGGGATTAAACGCCATCTCCATCGGGCCTACGCCGTCTGGAGAGTAAGTCGCCAGCTCCAGCGTCTCGGTGGCCGTCGCCACTTGCCCTTCGACCATCCGAAGTGCGCAGGAGTCGCCGAGTGCGATCCGGACCGGCACGTTTTTCTGCGAGCGGAGGTCTGCGGCACTCTTCACCGCCGACACGAGTTCCTTCGAGTCGTAATCGAAGCTTGACCCGGAGTCGTCAGGCATGAGCCGACGCCAGTTTGGGAAATCGCCTTCGATCTGGCGGACGACCCAATTGACGGCGCCGAACGAGAAGTCGACGAACGTGCGCTCACGGTCGGCGTCACCAGTGGTCCCCTGGTGGAGGATTACCTGGCCGTTGTGTCCCTTCAACTGCTTGGCGAGTGCCTTAAGGATCCTCGCCGGAACGAGCGGGGGATTCGCGGGCATCTCTCCCATCGGTTCCACGTCGAGCCTGGCCAGCCCAAGTCGGTAGGAGTCGGTGGCGACGACTTCGGCCGAGTGCTCGTCGGTTTTCAAGTTGAACTGAACACCGGTAAGGACGGGGCGAGTATCGTCGGTGGAGGCGCAAAGGACGATCCTGGCAAGGACATCCCGCAGATCTGGCGCCTCGGCTAGGCAGAGCGGCTTCCACTGCAGGTCCGCGGTGATCTCGGGCCAGTCCTCAACAGGAAACGACTCGATCCTGACCCTCTTCTTCTCGCAGGCCACCTCAATGCTCGGACGACCTTCCTCATCGTGAAACTCGACTGTGACCGTTGAGCCGGCGATTGCCTTGACCGCCTTGATCAGGTTCTTCGCTGGCACGACGGCACGCCCGTGTCCCTCGGAGGTCTCGGCCCCTGCCTGCAGCCTGATAGCGAACTCGAGGTCGGTCGCTTGAAGAGAGATCCTTCCGGCGACTGCTTCCAGCTTCACGCCTGCGAGGATCGGAAGGGTCGAACGAGTAGCAACAGCAGGCTCGACGCTTCTTAGCGCTTCGAGCATTTCCTTCTTTCCAATATCGAACTTCATTTGGTTGCTCCTTTCGGGAACAAAAAACGCGTGCAGAGTGCACGCGTTAGGTCTTTGGTGAAAGTCGGGTCTGTTGTTAAGTCCCGCTTTGATAAATCAGGAGAGACGCGTTATGCGCGCTCCTGGGGGCAGCAGTCGGATGCGCACGTCACGGTGCGGAGTGCGAACTGCCAGGGTGAGTCGGTACTTCTTTCCATCCCAGATGCGCTTTAGGTGCAAGCAGAGTCGGCAACCGAGCAAATGGATGCTCACGGTGTCCGCCGCTGATCCTCGAAGCAGTGTGGCTTCGTCTGGATCGCTTCGTAGAGGGTCTCCTTGGCTGCCATCAGGTCTGAGAGATCGATCGTCTCGCCAGCCCTTGCCCTCTCAAACTGTTCCTTGATGTGGGCGTTATGAAGCTCGACGGCTTCTTGGAGCTTGCCGTCATCGAGCAGCGACGTTACGACCTGTGTGTGCTTGAACTGTTCGTCCATTCGTATTACCTCCTATTGCTCGAACATGTCTTTCTGGAACTTGCCGTTTGTCCCCACTCCCGGGGCCATAGAAGCACCGGATGAGTTCCGAGACGGATAGCGACGTGATCGGCGACGTAGGGGCTGATGTTGGTCGCACTCATTACTCGCAACAGAGTTCTGGAGCTAAGTCCCAGCCGGACGCCGAGTTCTTCCCAGCACAGTCCTCGAAACGTCATCGTCCGAACGAGCGCCCGTTTGAGGGGTTCGGCGGGTAGACGCGAACAAAGAGCCATAGTTTTTACCTCCCTTCCATTTGTGATCTGGACAGAAGTGCCGGACGGGCGCGCGAATTGGCGCGTGGCGAGTTCGCCGCGCGATTGATTGCCCTGGATAGATCACCTCCTTGTGGGCGTGATTGAGCCCTCCGGCCGGGAGGTGATCCCGTCGGGACAGATGGTTCTCGGGTCAGCATCTATTGGTTCGCCGACTGGCCCCAGTTATCCGAAGTTAGTCGCCCCTTGCGGTGACGTGCAGGCGGTCTTTGCCGCTAAGGTTTGGGTCCTGATCTACGTAGCCTGCGAATCGATTCCGATTAGCGGCTTCAGATCTCCATCTCCACCGAGCGCGCCCTCTATCGGGTGCCCGGTTCTGGGAGGCTTGCGCCGCCACCTTCGCGATTCTGGCTCTTATCTCAGGTGACAAACCGTTGCGGCCTTGGTGTCTGCGGTCGTAGCTGAGCTTCGACTCCGGTGCCTGTGGCCGTTGGTGACCCGCAGGCCGCCGATCCATGACCGTCGACCCTGAAGATCACCTTCCACTTATAAAAGGACAAAAAAGGGGTCCTTTTGGACACGAAATGCCAAAATTTCTAGTCCGACACTTCTCCGACGCTAGTCCGACGTTAGTCCGACGCGCCAAATTTGCGCTCTGTTTGCGCTCGGGGGAGGGTCGAACCCGCTCCCGTAAGGACCCGGCAGAGGCCGCCTTCCGGCAACTCCCCCCCTTTTTGTCGTTTGGGCCCACGGGTGCCGAAATTTCTTCGCGACTCGGAAGGAGCAGACGGCTTTCTGTCGGACCGCGCCGTTAGTCTTGGGAGAGAAGGTCGAAGGAGGAAGCGATGAGTCAGATGGACATCGGCAAATTCATGCGCCTGAAGGAAGCAATCCTCGCCGTCATAAATCCGTTCCTGAGGGTTCTTCGGTAACCGCGGGCGACGCTCTCCCGAACGCGTATCAAAAGCTTCGGGAGGAGGTCGGGACGGTCATTGAGGATGAGCAAAGGGAGGAGTTCGAGCGGCTCTTCCCGCCCTGGAGCCGTCCCAGCACCGCCGGCAGCGTCAGGGGAGGCTTCGATCCCCTAAGGGCAGCGGCAGCAACCAACGAAGCTCGCGCCCTCCTGGGTCAGCTGGCGGGTTGGCTAGAGGGCTTCGTTTCCGAGGTTCGAATGAAACTAGAGGCGGATGCCTACGCCAAAGAGCGCGTTAAGCAGGAGCGCGGTATAGGTTTCGGTCCCGCGAAACCGCCTGACTGATCTGCGGCCATCTATCCCTCCACGGCCTACCGAACACCGTTCCAGATTGATCGGTGGGTAGGAGAGTCCGATGAGTCTGGGGAACGGTGAAGGTGGAGTTGACGATCGAATCCTTCGACGGGTAGGGACTCCGATTTCATAGGGTCACCGAGGCGGCCCCCGAACCCCTCGAGACGGCTGCGATTACTCCACCTCAGGCGGCAGGCAGCCCTTCTTCAGTTTCGAGCCAGACTCCGGCACCCGGCAAAACCCGGTGCAGGGTCGGAGCGAGGCGCTGTGTCGGCGTTACCGCCGATCAGTCTCCCCGCCCCGCGCCTCCAAACCGGACGTGAACATTCCTGTTCATCCGGTTTTCCGCAAGCGATCCGGTGACCACTCAACCAACAAGACTCTCCTCCAACCGCCCAAGGGTTTCGGTCTCGTCGAAGCTCATCTGCCTAAAGCGAGGAGCATCGTCTTCAACCTCTTCCCAAGGTGTGGCGATCTTGGTGCCCCGGTAGAGATAGCGAATGACACGCATCTTTTCAGGGGGCGGAACAGAGCAAGAATCTGCGCGGGTGGCGCACTTTTCTGCGCGGGTGACGCCTACCCACGCCTACCCGCGCAATGACCCGCGCGTACTCGACCCACCGGGATCGCGGTCCGACGGAGCCAGGAGCGCCCAGGTTGGCTGCCTGGACTCGCCCTCACTGATCGCCCCCAAGGGCGGGGCCACAGGTAGACAAGATGTCTGGAAAGATTGACTGCTGGCAGGGCTTGTCCATGAATGGATGCCGTGGATGATCGAATGGAGGATTGGCAGTTGTGCAGGAGTCTCGCCAAGGTCCAGGTGATCGGTGCCCAAGAGGTTGGGGCTTACTCAGGCGCCGCAGCAGCCGTCCTTTGCGCGGTCTCGGCGATCGTTGAATAGCGAGCGGCCAGGCACGCCAAGTCGGCTGTCGAGAGCGAACGCTCAAGGCAGCCGAAGCCAACCTTCTCGACGGATTTATTGGCGAATACCACGGCGATGCAGTGCGCTAAACCCTAGGGGAGCTACGCGCCTTCAATGACGCCCTCGATTCACCGCCGGGGTACTCTTCCTCGCATGCGCAAGACTCCAGATCCGCCAGACGGCTGGATCCTGTTTCCAAAGCAGTTCGACATCTCCCCTTTGGAGTTTGACGAATGGCTGTCCTTGTTCCGGGCGTGCCTTAGTCGAAGGATTGTTCTGTCGGGTGGAAGTCTCCAGACCGTGGATCTTGGTGAAACAGGCATGTGGCAAGAGTGGACTCCGCGATCCGAAAACGCTTCGATGTCGATACTCATCAAACGGCAAGAAAGTGGGTTGCTCGTATCACTGTCAGGGGAGTATCAGTCCACCGATGAAGAAATCGAGGCTTGGCTAAGTTGCATCGAGCAGGCTCGATCCGAAATTGGTGAAAAGCACACGTCCTTTGAATGGACGGCAATCCTGGGGCCGATTCCGGGAGGTTGGGAGTCCGGAGACAAAGCCTTGAAGTCTGAAGTCCAGCTTGGAGATTTCTTTCTTGGACCTGGGAATGTTCGACATGTCGAGTGGACACCTTCCCAACAGCCAATGCTAGGTCAGGCCTCCATCTATTGGTCTTGGCCGATAGTCGCAAAAGGGTCCTCGCGTGGTTACAACGAGCAGTCAGCATTGAAACGCGCCGTTCAGGAGCTAGTAGAGCTCTGCGCCTACCTAAGTTTGGTGTGGGATCAAGCCTGGTGTATTCGAACGGCCCCGATCGTGAACTCGGAACCGACGATTCAGGAATCTGCTGGTTGGGCAAGACTGCCGGAGAACATCGAGTTTGGCGACTCTCCACAGGCCCAGCTCGAATTTCCAGCATGGGGCCATAACGCTTGGGAGCGCGCCCTGAACGATGAAGTCCTTAAAGCCGCCCTCCTAGCTCACTATCAAGGACTGACTCTGGAATGGCAGCACCCTTCCTTCGCTTCGGTAGCACTGGTGGCTGCCATCGAGACAGTTGGAAGTCTGGAAATTCCACTCGCACGTTGCGAATGTTGCCCCGAATGCAGGATTACAACGGGTAGTACGCGCAGATATAGGGCTGGCTTGAAAAGGGCGGTATCGGGCGAAGCCTACAATCGACTCGTCAAAGCCTACGAACCAAGATCTAGGACTGCTCACAGTGGCGCGCTGCATGGTGCAGAAAGGACGGGCGGATGGATTCCCCTTTTCGGAGAACTTTATGTAGATCCTGGAGCAGTATTCTCCTGGCATCTCTTGGAGCTCCGCAAGACCAGCCGAGACCTTCTCATTCAAGTCTTAACCAACGAACCACAAGTTGGTCCGTCGACTTGAGGGCGGACGGTGTGTCCGTTGCCTTCGCAACGGAGAAGGCAGTTGGCCACCCCAGACAAACGCGGCTTCGCGTCGCTGGTGCGCAAAGACGTCATATCGGTGAGAGTCTGTAGTGCCTTCTGACTTGGCAAGGCTGGCATACTCAAGACTTCTCAACGATCTTCAACATCGGGTCTTCTACCGGCATCCGAAGGCAGTTGCATTTATTGAGGCAGCCGGACTCGATGAGTGGCTTGATGAGTTAGAAGGGAAAGCATCGAACGGCGAATACGTCGCTGACCCGTTTCCGGTATTGGAAGTACCTAAGGCTGGGTGGCACATCCGGCCCGGGATTCAACTTTCTCTAGCCGACCAGTTCGTGTATCACTATCTGGCATTGCAGGCGGTTGTCGTTATCGGACCGAGGATTGAATGGTCAGCGCAAACCGTGCGGTTCTCGTATCGCCTTAGTCCGCCAGGCAAGAAGTACTGGTTTACACGGCGATTTCACGGCTGGAGGAATTTCGCCAAGGTTAGCCTGGGGAAACTTAGCAGCAATACCGAATTTGTCCTTGTCTCGGATATCTCGGGCTATTACGAGAACATCGACATTGGCCGCCTTGTTCAGGAGATGCGGGCGGCTGGAGTTGATGACACGGTCACAGGCCAACTCAGCAGATTGTGGAACAAATGGTGCGGGATTCGTCAACGTGGAATACCGCAGGGCCTTTCGCCTTCGGATTTGTTCGCAGAGTTCTATTTGGATCCTCTTGACCACGGCTTGCAGGGCGCGGCACTTGACCACCTGCGCTACGTAGACGACATTCGAATCTTTACTGTCGACGAAAAGAGTGCTCACCGTGGCCTGCACGAGCTGGAACGCACTCTCCGAAGCAGGGGTCTGAATCCACAGACGGCCAAAACCAAAGTTCTGCCAGCTGAAATTGCGAAGGGGGACTTCGGGCGAATCAACCGTCTTCTCGGCCAATTGAGCAAGAAGATGGGCGACGAATTGAAATTGGTTTCAGACGCAGGAGGCCAATACATTAGCCCTGGTGAGCTACGGGACTACCTGAGATTCGATCCAGATGCCCCGAAGCCAGACGTGGTCAATCAGGCGTGGCAATTCTTCGTCGATGGTGAGTTCGGCCCCTTCGATGCAACCCTCTTCCACTACCTATTGGCTAGGTTAGGTGACCAACGAAGTCCTAACGCGGAAGCGTATTGTCTCCAGTTGTTGGCGACGAACCCGGAGGAAACGGAATACGTCCTCGACTACTTCTCGTCCGCCAAGCTCAACCTGGCAGCCGAGACCCTGGATGCTCTAGCGGCGCTCTTGAAGCTCGAAGCCCAGTTACTTTTCGAACACCAGCGATACCAGATACTTCGGTGGTTCCATGAGGAGCAGGTTAGACATGAGGTGGTTCTCCACCAGGCCAGCCGCGAAGCCCATACCGGTGAGAGTAGGTTGCTGCAACCTCACTGGATCGCTTACCTGGGAGACCATGCGACAGATCAAAACGAATTCGTAAGGTTAGAGCGGAGTCTTCAGAGCGAAACGGGCGCGTTGATGAGGGCGACTTATCTCTATGCCCTTAGAAAATGGGAGTCAACCGACAGAAGTCTCCTGTACAGTCGATGCTCGGGTGAGTGTAGAGAAGTTGATGGGGCGATCAAGTGTGCCAAGGCAGACACGGCATAACTCGTGGACATGAAAGGTCCTGAGCCACCTTCGAAAACCGCAATCCTCTGGCTAGGATTTCGGCCATGAATCTCGGGGAAATCGAACAGAGCGTGGAGGAACTCGATACCAGCCAAGGCTTTGATTTGATCTACGACTTGCTGCGGGCCTATGGCCATCCGAAGGCCTCGATCAGTCGGCTGCGCACTGGCTCGCATAACCGTTCAAGCAATCAGGACGAGCGGCTCTGGAAGAAGAAGGTCTACTACCGCTTCGTGCAAGGGGGAGATGATCTCCACGCCCTGATCGACAGCGCCAAGTCTGATCCCCGGATCCTGAAGGAGCGACCCCGATTCCTAATCGTTCGCGACAATGCTCACCTTGTTGCGCTCGACACGAAAACTCATGACACACTCGACACCCCTCTGTCTGAACTATCCGGTCACACAGCGTTCTTTCTGCCGTGGGCTGGAATAGAGAAGACTCAGCTAGAGAGCCTTAACTACGCAGACATCAAGGCCGCTGAGAAGATGGCGCGACTCTACGACGAGATCATTCGGCACAACGAGATCGCTACCGAGACCGATGTGCATGATCTCAACGTGTTCTTCTCGCGACTCTTGTTCTGCTTCTTCGCTGAGGACACGGGGGTGTTCAACAAGGGCCAGTTCACCAACGCGGTGGGCTCCTTCACGGCGTCTGATGGCCAGGATGTGCATCTCTTCCTCGACAAGCTGTTCGCGGTGCTGAACATGGATAATTCAAGGCGCTCCGGCCTTCCATCGCACCTCCGCGATTTCGGATACGTCAATGGCAACCTATTCAATGAGAACTCTTCGGCACCTCTCTTCTCCGGCAAGGCTCGCAAGCTTGTCCTCGAATGCGGCACGCTTAATTGGTCGCAGATCAACCCCGACATTTTCGGTTCGATGATCCAGGCGGTCGTGCATCCCAGCCAACGCGAAGGCTTGGGGATGCACTACACCTCGATCGAGAACATCATGAAGGTCATCAGGCCCCTGTTCCTTGACGCGCTCCAAGAGACATTCGAGGCTGCCGCCGAGAGCGCCGGCAAGTTACGAAAGCTGCTCAACCGCATCTGCGCGATCAGAGTGTTTGACCCTGCCTGCGGCTCCGGCAACTTCCTCGTCATCGCCTACAAGGAACTTCGAAAGCTCGAACACCGCATTCTCAAGCGACTCGGCGAACTCGACCCGAATAGCGCTCCGTGGTTCCATCTGTCGGGCATCAAGTTGGAGAACTTCTACGGTATCGAAATCGATGACTTCGCCCATGAGATAGCCATCCTTTCGCTCTGGCTTGCTAAACACCAGATGAACGTCGAATTCCATGCACTCTTCGGTGTGGAGATCTCTCTCATCCCCCTGAAGGACACCGGGAACGTGGTGTGCGGAAACGCAACTCGACTTGACTGGGAAACGGTCTGCCCTAAGACGGGCAGCGGAGACTTATTTCTGCTTGGCAACCCCCCCTATCTTGGCTCGTCCATGCAGGATAGGGATCAGAAGCAGGACTTCGTCAACTTCTTTGGCACGACGAGCTACCCCAAGAATCTTGACTACATCGCACTGTGGTTTCTGAAGGGTGCAAACTTTATTTCAGACGGAAAAGCTGAGCTAGCTTTTGTATCCACCAACTCGGTATGTCAAGGCGACCACGTTGGCCTTATGTGGCCTTTCATACTCGAAACCGGTGCGCATATCTCCTTTGCGCACGAATCATTCCCTTGGACAAATCGAGCCAAGGCTAATGCCGGAGTTACCTGCATCATTGTGGGCCTGTCCGCGGGCACTGGGAAGTCGCGACCTCTCTATTCGGCGGGTCAACGTCGACTTGTCGAGAACATTAACCCGTATCTCGCCAGCAGTCCGCGCAACACTGTTGTTCACAGAGAGGGGTACAGCATCTCTGGACTGCCATCTATGGTGTTCGGAAGCAAGCCCACTGATGGCGGCTATCTCAACTTCACGAGTTCTGAGAGGAAGCAGTTGCTGGCCGAAGATCCGCAGGTCGCCCGGTACATCCGGCGATACATGGGAGCCCAAGAGTTTATCAACGGTACGGTTCGCTATTGCCTGTGGATACCGGATGATCAAGCAGAGGCTGCGAGTAGCATTTCAGCCATCCGTCGCAGGCTTGACGGGGTGAGGGCTTCCCGAATGCGCGGGTCTTCAACGGCTCAAGCGATGGCGAATCGCCCGTACAGGTTCTTGCAGCGGGCGCATAAGGAGACCTCCTCCATCATCGTCCCAATCCACTCTTCGGAGGAGCGTGACTACATACCAATGGGGTTTCTGGACGAGAACACAGTGATCTCGAATGCTGCCAATGCAATCTACAACGCGGAGCCATGGGTATTCGGTTTGCTTCAGTCGCGCATGCACATGGCGTGGGTCGATACCGTGGCAGGACGGATCAAGGAGGACTATCGGTATTCAAATACCTTGGTGTACAACCCCTTCCCCGTCCCCGAGTTGTCGACGGAGACGAAAGCCCTACTTACCGGCCGGGTGTTCGAGGTGCTTGCCGCTAGGGAGCAGTTCTCGGGGATGACACTCGCGGAGTTGTACGACCCAGAAAAGATGCCTGAGGTATTGCGGCGAGCCCATCAGCGGCTCGACGAAGCTGTGGACGAGTTGTATCGGAAACGTGAGTTCGCCTCTGACGAAGAACGGCTGGAATTACTGTTTGACATGTACGAGCAGATGACGATTGCAAAGGATGGAATTCTCCATGCCTAATCTCGTTGAGGTTCAATACGAGCAGACGGGCCGAAGTACGTCGACCAACGCGTTGGGCATGCGTGAGATGCAAGAGAAGGCATTCGAGGCACGCAATAACCAGTACCTGCTATTGAAGGCACCACCTGCCTCCGGGAAGTCGCGGGCCCTGATGTTTCTTGCACTCGACAAGCTGTTCAACCAAGGACTGAAGAAAGTCATCGTCGCTGTGCCTGAACGCTCCATCGGCTCTTCGTTCGCCAGCGCGAAACTGACCGCGCACGGCTTTTTCGCTGACTGGGTTGTCGAGGATCGCAATAACCTCTGCACACCAGGCGCTGACGAGAGCAAGGTTCAGGCTGTTAAGCGGTTCCTGGAAGGGTCAGACACGGTGCTCGTGTGCACCCATGCGACGCTCAGGTTCGCGCATGACGCGCTCGATGAGAATCTTCTCAATGACGTGTTGTTAGCTGTGGACGAGTTTCATCACGTTTCCGCCGACGAGGGTAGTCGTTTGGGAGAGCTTGTCCGATCGGTGATTGCCCACACCACCGCGCACATAGTGGCAATGACTGGCTCATATTTCCGTGGCGACGCAGTCCCTGTCCTCGAACCCACGGATGAAGCGAAGTTCACCAAGGTCACCTACAACTACTACCAACAACTCAACGGCTACACGTACATGAAGTCGCTCGGGATCGGGTATCACTTTTACCAGGGCAAATACACCGACGCAGTCCATGAGGTTCTCGACACCGACAAGAAGACGATCCTGCATATCCCAAGCGTGCAGTCAGGTGAATCGACGAAGGACAAACTCCGCGAGGTCGATGAGATCATCGATAGCTTCGGAGAAGTTGAGTCACAAGACGAAACGACTGGCGTGATCTATGTCCGGCGCACACATGATGGAAAGATCATCAAGGTCGCTGATCTGGTAAATGACGATGAGACACAGCGCAGAAAGATAGTTGAGTACCTTCGCACGATGGATGCGCTTGACGACATCGATCTCATCATCGCCCTGGGGATGGCGAAGGAAGGCTTCGACTGGCCCTACTGTGAGCAGGCTCTGACGGTAGGCTACCGGGGGTCGTTGACGGAGATCATCCAGATCATCGGTCGCTGCACTCGGGACAGCAGCAACAAGTCGCACTCCCAGTTCACCAACCTAATCGCCCAGCCCGATGTTGGTGACGACGAGGTGAAGGTCGCCGTGAACAACATGCTCAAGGCGATTACGGCTTCGCTTCTGATGGAACAGGTAGTCGCACCGAACTTTAAGTTCAAGGCCAAGCGTTCTGGCGACGATCATTCGGACCCCGGCGTCCTGAAGATCAAAGGATTCAAGGAGCCGTCGACCCAGCGCGTTCGTAACGTCATCGAGTCCGATCTCAACGATCTGAAGGCGCAGATCCTGCAGGATCAGACGATGTTGAAGGCGATGCCCGGAAACATCGACCCGGAAGTCATGAACAAGGTGCTGATCCCCAAGATCATCCGCAAGCGCTACCCGGACATGTCGGAGGATGAAGTTGAGGAAATTCGGCAGCACGTCGTCACCGACTCGGTGATCAAGAACGGGGAGATCAAGGAAGTCGGGGACACACGGTTCGTCTTGATGGCTGGGAAGTTCGTCAATATCGATGAACTCAACATCGACTTGATCGATACCGTAAATCCGTTCCAGAAGGCATTCGAGATCCTGTCTAAGTCGGTGACCAAACAGGTGCTCCGGCTCATCCAAGACGCCATCGACACGACCCGGATCAACATCGAGGAACCAGAAGCACTCATCCTTTGGCCTAAGATCCAGGACTTCGTACGCCAACGCGGCGACAGGCCAAGTGTGCGTTCCGCTGATCCCTTAGAGCGACGCATGGCCGAGGCGTTGCTCTATCTGCAAAAACAGCGGCGGGAGCAGGGCTTGTGAGCATGACGCCCGACAACATGCGCATGATGATCGAACAGGACGAGTTCGGCCTGCTGGAGATCCCAATCAAGGCGGCGCCGATTACCGCAGAGGATCGACTATTAGCTGGGTTCAGAGAGATCACGGACTTCGTGGCCGCGCAAGGCCGAAAGCCCGCGATCAACCCCTCGGATATAGGAGAGAGCAAGCTCGCAATGCGACTTCGAGCCATCGCTGGAAATGAAGAGCAGCGCTTGGCCATGAAGGAGTACGACGCGATGAACCTGCTCCGCGAGCCTGAACCACCCGCATCGCTGGAAGACCTCCTGGCTTCTGACACGAGCGGCCTGCTGGACGAACCTACGGAGGACATCTTCGCCATCCGCAATGTGCCCAAGATCGTAACGGTCCCCGACAGGATCGCTCAACGTAAGCCCTGCGAGGACTTCGATCGATTCGAGCCGCTATTCAAGCAATGTCATGCCGAGCTTCAGGGTGGATCGCGCAAGATCGTAGCGTTTCGCAACGAGCAGCAGATTCGGGCCGACACTTATTACGTCTTGAAAGGTGTTCTGGTGTATGTGGCAGAGACCAGCGAGAAAGTGAAGGAGCACGGACGTATCAATGCCCGACTGCGGTGCATCTTCGAGAACGGCACCGAAGCAGACTTGCTGCTTCGATCTTTGTCGAGTCAGTTGTACCGGTTCGGTAAGCGTGTAACGGATACAAATGCCGCAACACTTGAGGCGATGGGGCTTGAACCCGAGACCCCGATGGCGGCCGTGTACGTGCTTCGATCGCTGAGTGAGGACCCCCAAGTGCAAGAGCTCGCGCACCTGCACAAGATCGGGGTGACCAAACGATCCGTGGAGAAGCGAACCGCTGATGCCTTCAAGCGAACCACCTTCTTGAAAGCACCTGTCGAGCTTTTGGCTGAATATGAGGTGCCCGCAGGAGTGGAGAAGAGGATCGAACGCATGCTGCATCGTCTGTTTGCCGGCGCCCGATTGGATGTGTGGTTCGAACGCAACGGGGTGACCGTCGCGGAGGCGAACGAGTGGTTTGCCGTGCCGCTGCAAGTGATCGACGATGCCATTGGCCTGATCGAAACAGGTGCGATCACGAACTACGAGTACGACGTTGATGCCCAAGTCTTGACGTTGCGATCGTGAAGTTCGATCGGCTCCGTTTGCCGCGGCCTCGTTGCCTCGATCCATCTGAGATGGATCGAACGCGCTCCAGGAAAATTGAGTCTTGTTGTTTCCCACGTAAGCCGTTCAAAGAGAGTTGAGTAGACGGAACCATGAACGTCTTCATCGACACCAACGTCTTCCTATCGTTTTTCCACTTTAGTAGCGATGATTTGGAAGAACTGCGGAAACTAACGGTCCTTATAGAGGAGAACCAGATCCGACTACTTCTCCCTGAGCAAGTGAGAGATGAGTTTTGGAGAAATCGCGAGAGCAAGATTGCAGAGGCCGTCAAGATCCTTCGTCAGCAAAAGTTCTCTGCTCAATTCCCGGCGATATGCAAGGACTACGAGCACTACGTAGCCCTTCGCCGGCTCTTTCGTCAGTACGAAGAGACCCATAGCGAACTCTTGTCAGAAATCACCAGAGATGAGGCGCAGCTGAACCTCAAGGCTGACCAAGTTGTGAAAGAAATCTTTCGGCTGTCCGATCTCATCGTCCGAACCGAGGAACTCGTGAGAAATGCAGAGGTCCGACTGTCCGTGGGTAATCCGCCGGGGAAGCGAGGCTCGCTCGGGGATGCCATCAACTGGCTATCTGTTATAGAAGCCACGGCTCAGGGCGAGGATCTGCATTTCATCAGTGATGATGGCGACTTTGCATCGGCAACGGATCACGATCGATTTGATCGCTTTCTTCTTGACGAATGGACTGACGCCAAGGCATCTCAACTCTTCTTCTACAAACGGCTATCGGATTTCTTTCAACAACATCACCCAGACATTCGACTTGCACGCGAGCTCCAAAAAGATCTCCTCATTGGGGAGCTAGCAGAGTCTTCCAACTTCAGCACTACCCACCGCCTTATCGCACGGCTCCGAGCCCTCGGGGAGTTCTCGTCCACCCAAGCAAATGCCATAGTCGATGCCGCCCTCGCCAATCTACAGGTTCGATGGATCATTCACGACAACGACGTCTTTGCGTTCTTGACCCAGCTTGCTGACGATCATGCCGACGATCTGGACGAAGATCTCTTGAGCATCCTGCAGGCTGAGCTTTCCGGCGAAGGGGAAGAATGAAAAGGTCGGTCCGCTCAAGGAAGGAATCGCGGCTGTCCGTCCATGACCTCAAAGTTCGGCTGACTTTGATGTCATGCGCTGCTTCTATGATTTGAGTATGAATGACGCAGCCATCAAGCCGGATCACCAAGAGCTGTTCACGAAATGAAGGTGCAGTCGATCCTTATCAAAGGATTCCGTTGTTTTGACGCGACGGGACAATCCATCGAGATCGATAACCTGACTTGCCTAATCGGGCCGAACGCCTCCGGCAAGACCGCCACCATGGCTGCTCTTGGGCGAATGTTTGCAGAAAGCCAGACGGAGCGAACCATTCGAGACGCGGACTTCCATCTTGCAGCGGGAGAACAGCTCAAGTCCATGAAGGAGAGACATCTTTCGATCGAGGTGAAGCTCGTCTTTCCTGAACTGGATCGCGAGGGTCACCTACTTGCCGCGATTCCGGAGTCGTTCAACCAGATGGTTGTGGACGAGCCGAACCAAACTCCTTATTGCCGGATTCGGCTCGAGTCGGACTGGACCAGTGATGGCACGGCGTCCGGGGAGATTCATCAGCAGTTGTGGTGGATCCTGACGTCTTCCAACGAGGCCGCGACCGAGGAGGGGAACAGACGGCGAGTAACTCCAGCTGAACGAGCGCGTTTGCGCGTGATCTACGTTCCCGCAGCGCGGGACCCATCGGCCCAGATCCGATCAACAACAACCACCGCATTCGGGAGACTACTTCGGGTTCTCGATTGGGGCGGCAAAGACGTTAGCATCCAGACGCAACTCGTAAAACTGAAAGCCGAGATGAGCCGCCTCACGGGCATCGCGACGATGAACGCCAAGGTCCAAGCGGCCTGGAGCACAGTCTACGACGGCGTCGTCGCAGCAAGAGTCGCTTTTCAAGGCATAGACGATGATCCCTCTAGCCTTCTAGAACTTCTCGTCCCCACATTTGCGCCGAGCGAGCAGGGAAGCGAGATGCGCTCGGCGCAACTCAGCGACGGATTGCGATCCCTGTTCTCGCTCTCGTTGCCGATCGCGCTTTATCGGGTCGAGGAATTGCTGAAAACACAGGCGACCGCCTCCGGGTTCGTCTCTTCAGTAGCGGACCGGATTCCGATGCTTACGATTTTCGCGGTCGAGGAACCCGAAAATCACTTGTCTCCGCATTATGTCGGCAAGGTGATGGGGGAGCTCTCTGAAGTGTCGAGAGCTGACACTGCCCAAGTGATCCTCTCGAGCCATTCTCCGTCGATCATGGGCAGGATCGAGCCAGATCAGGTCAGATATTTCCTCGGTGGTGAGGCGCGTCCGGTGACGGAAATCAGGGCCCTAGCGCTCCCGAGCGACGATAGCGATGAGGCTTTCAAGTACGTCCGAGAAGCTGTGCGCGGATACCCGGAACTCTACTTCTCACGACTTGTCGTGCTCGGAGAAGGTCCGTCGGAGGAAATCGTCCTTCGTCGCGTGTTCCAGGCGAGCGGCACGCCACTGGATGCCCATTTCATCTCCGTTGTCCCTCTAGGTGGCAGGCATGTAAACCATTTTTGGCGACTTCTCGGCGGACTCGGTATTCCCTTCATCACTCTGCTGGACTTGGATCGCGAGAAGCAAGGAGGCGGCTGGGGACGAATCCAGTACGTGCGCGATCAACTGGTCGCACTATTCGGAGTCGGCTCGCCGAGACTCGAATTCCGCCAAGGGGACCTAGCATCAGGGTTCATGACGGATGTTGAATTCGAAACTCTGAACAATAGAAGCGATCGAAAAGACAAGGCGTCCATGGATCAGTGGGTGGACTTCTTCCGCGAGCGTTTCGACGTGTTCTTCTCGGTGCCCCTAGATCTGGACTTTGCAATGCTGGAAGCATTCCCCGACGCCTACAAGAGACAGGCTCCTCCTGGTGGGGGGCCACGGCTACCCACAATGGAGCCGGATCTATCTGAGGCTATGAGCGAACGCATGCGCCAGGTACTCGCGGCCGACGCAGCCACATCACCAGCTGATGTGGGAGAGAGCTACGGCACAAATCAGATTGAGCTGTTCCCCTGGTACAAATACCTCTTTGTGGACGGATCGAAGCCCGTTGCCCATATGCGGGCGTTGGTGGCGCTAGATGCACAAGGCTGGGTGAGCTCGGTGCCGGAAGCATTAGCGGGACTCGTCGGCAGAGCACGCCATCTTGTGGCGCCTTTCGTCGCCCAGGGGAACGATGGTGCGGTTGGTGAATGAGAATGAGTGGTTACCAGTTGGAGTAGCCGACCTAGAACCTAACGCCGAACTCGTGGTTCGCTCCAAAGGAAATCGGCTTGTTGTTGCGGGTCCTGGTGCCGGCAAGACGGAACTTCTTGCGCAGCGAGCGAACTTCTTGCTCGAGACGGGTGTTTGCTTAGCCCCAAAGCGGATCCTCGCGATCGCGTTCAAACGAGACGCCGCCAAGAACCTCGACGAGCGCGTACGCGAGCGCTGCGAGGAGCGTGCACCACGATTCGATTCGATGACGCTCGATGCGTTCGCCAAACAACTGGTGGACAGATTCCTGCCAGCGCTACCTACGGAGTGGCGGCCCAGAATCGACTATGAGGTCCGCGCTTCGGGTGTTCCGATAAGTGAGGCGCGTCCATGGTTGGCTAAGGCAGCGGTGCCTCTGGGGCAAGACCGTCCAGATGTTGAAGGCTTCAGCAAGGAACGAGCGCGGGCAGTCTTTGACGCTGTCATGCACGGAGCGGAGCTCCCTTACGCCCACACGCATGAGCTCCAGAGGTCTTGGGGAGCGCAGTGGTGGCAAGAACAATTGCGCTGCCCAGGTGGACAGCCAAGCATCACATTCCCAATGCTCAATCGGCTAGCTGCCTACCTCTTGCGTGCCAATCTCAAGATTCTTACGGCGCTCCAGCTCACCTATTCGCATGTCTTCCTAGATGAGTTCCAAGATACGACCGCCTCGCAATGGGATCTCGTTCGCACAGCTTTCATGGGTTCGGACACGACCATGACTGCGGTGGGCGACGGAAAACAGAGAATCATGGTCTGGGCCGGGGCTATGACCGACGCCTTCGAGAGATTCGAAGAAGACTTCGCCTCGGAACGCTCAGGTCTTGTGCGCAACTATCGTTCTGTCCCCGAGTTGGTCCGCATGCAGAACGTAATCGCTCAAGCCGTTGAAGCAGCAGCTGCGGAACAGATCGCGGTGTCCAGCAGAGAGTCAATCGGCTCATGCTCAGTGCTTGAGTTTCGTAATCCGGAACAGGAAGCAACATACCTAGCGGATCTGATCCAGGAAGAGATCGCATCAGGACGAGCCTTTCCTCGGGACTTCTGCGTGATGGTCCGCCAGAGCGTGGGAGAAATGGTGGCGTTACTGCGAGACGAACTTGCGGGCAGAGGCCTAGTCCTGCGCGATGAATCAAAGCTACAAGACCTTCGTGCTGAACCCGTTACCGGAGTTGTTCTACCGGCGCTCCGCCTGGCAACCGCCGAGCGCGACGCGCACGCGTGGGAGGCTCTGTTACATGAGGTTCATCTCCTATCCGGACTTGACGAAGATGTCGACGGTGCCGACTTGGAGGGAATCGCAACCGCGCATAAGAGATGTGTTGCGGAGAGCTTGTCAAATGACGACGGCCTCCGGGGGATTCCCAGACAGATCGTCGAAATTCTAGGTTCCGGGTGTTACCGAGCAAGGTATCGGCAGTACGCAAAGGGCGACTACCTCGACAAGGTCGTAACGGATCTCGGTGACGTGCTCCAGTTAAGTTTGGACTCGATTGGCGACGCCAGTGCTGTTGCCGACGATATCGTCGGCGTCAACGCCGTGCCGGCGATGACGATCCACAAGAGCAAAGGGCTCGAGTTCGCAACCGTCATATTCCTCGGGCTCGAGGACGGCCAATGGTGGGCATTTCGCGACCAGCCAGACGAAGAGAAGCGAGCGTTCTTCGTTGCTTTCTCCAGAGGAATTGAGCGCGTGATATTCACGTTCTCCGACGAGCGCGACGGGAAGTGGAGAAGAAGTCGACAGAAGCGCGAGGAGGTCGACGCACTTCACGACATCCTTCACCAGGCAGGCGTCCAGGCGGTAAATCTCCGCGGATGAGGCCCGCATTGACGGCTCTAAGCGACGCTCCGCGTCAACAGTTGTTTGTAGGTGGATTCACGACGGCATCCGCGACCGAGACTCGAACCGAGTCCGGTTTGGTGCTCAGCTTCCCAACGACCTTCCAACCCGCTTTCGTGAATCAGAGAGCTTGGGAAGCCGATGAACCGCCTCAATTACGAATCGTTTTCCTTCATCAACGCTTTTGTGCGTCACCCTTGTTGTGCGTTTCCCGTTGGGGGCACCATTGCTGCCTTATTCAAACGACCACGTGAGAAAAGAACCTCAAACATTTCGACGACCAGCACGGACTCATGATGGCCACTTGCTCTGTTCCCTCGTTGTCCAGACTACGCGCTGGTCCGAACGGCTGAGTGGACTTAACATTGGTTAATGGACGACATGACGACGTTCCCGGGCGGGGACCCGCTGAGCACGATTGATGTGGATGTTCGTTTCGAGCCCGAGAGCGAATCGATCTTGCG
>CAZCSK010000015.1:0-50858 GCA_964501265.1 uncultured Actinomycetes bacterium | reverse complement strand
AAGGCAACTTCGGCCTGATGCGAGCCGTCGAGAAGTTCGACTATCGCCGCGGATTCAAATTCTCGACCTACGCCACCTGGTGGATTCGCCAGGCCATCACACGCGCCATCGCCGACAAGGCCCGCACGATCCGCATTCCAGTCCACATGGTCGAGACCCTCTACCGGGTCCGCAAAGTGCAGGCCGAACTGGTGGAACAACTAGGGCGCGAGGCAACCATCGACGAGATCGCCGCAGCGGCCGAGATGACTCCCGAAAAGGTGCGCGAAGCTTTCCGTGTCCTGCCGGAACCGATGTCTATCCACGAGCCCGTCGGCGACGACGACGCCGAACTCGGCGACTTCATCGAGGATGACGACACCCAAAGCCCGTTCGAGGCCGCCGCTTTGAAACTGCGCCAGGAAGCGATGTGGCACATGCTCGGCACCCTTACCGAACGGGAACGCAAGGTACTGGCCCTTCGATTCGGACTCGTCACCGGCGAACCGCGAACCCTGGAAGAAGTGGGTCGCGAGTTCGACTTAACCCGTGAACGGATCCGTCAGATCGAGGCCAAAGCGCTATCGAAACTTCGCCACCCCTCCACTCCGGGCAAGCTCCGGGACATGGTCACTCTCTAACTCGCCTTCCAGGCGATACGATTGCACCAACCTCGAGGAGGTCCCCGTTGATCAACGCAATCGTCCTACTGAAAGTCGACGTTCATTCGATACCCGAAACGGCGCAAGCGATCGCGGGCATAGCCCGCGTCTCCGAGGTCTACTCGGTTGCAGGCGAGTGGGACCTGGTGGTGATTGTGCGAGTCCGCGATCACGAAGACCTAGCCCAAGTCATCACTGCTGAGATAGACAAGGTGCCCGGTATCACCCATTCAACAACCCTCATCGCCTTTCAAGTCTTCAGCAAACATGATCTCGAAAGGCTCTTCAGCGTTGGGTTTGAGGACGCGCCTGAAGCAGTGTGATGGGCACCGGCAGTGTGGTCATCGCCCACTACACCGAAATCGGGCTAAAGGGTCGCAACCGCTCATACTTCGAAAGAATCCTTGCCGCCAACATCCAGCGCAGTCTGGCGGGGGCCGGGGGGGTCCAAACCAAACTCATCCCGGGGCGCGTTTTGATCCGTCTGCCCGAAGAGGTCGACAAAGGGGATATCGCTTCCCGGATGAGCAAAGTCTTCGGACTCTCAGGATTCTCTTTCGCTTTACAGCTGACAAAACCTTCGTTAGACGACCTCGCGGCCGCGGCGACCGCACTTGCATCCACTCAAACTTTTAACAGTTTTCAGATCAGGGCCCGACGGGGACACTCCTCATTTCCTGATACATCTCAAACGATCAACGAATTCGTCGGCCAAGCAGTAAAGGATGCCAGCGGCAAACGCGTCGATCTGAGCAACGCCGAATGGACCTGTTACATCGAACTCGTAACCGACCGCGCCTACCTGTACTCGGCAAAGCACAGCGGACCAGGGGGGTTGCCGGTCGGATCGTCGGGGCAAGTGCTTGCGCTCTTGTCCGGCGGAATCGACTCCCCCGTCGCAGGCTGGCAGATCGCAAAACGCGGGGCCGTGGTCGACTTTGTGCACTTTCACGGTCAGCCCTACTCGGATCCCTCCAGCGCGCGACAGGCCTCGCGCTTGGCGCGGCATCTCTCGCCGTGGCTCATCAAATCGAAATTGTGGATGGTGCCTTTCGGCGAGATCCAGGCAGAGATCGTGACCGCGGCGCCACAGCAGTTGCGTATCGTCCTTTATCGCAGGTTCATGATGCGAATCGCCGAGGCTCTGGCTCTTCGCGAAGGAGCGGGGGCGCTAGTAACTGGCGAGAGCCTGGGGCAGGTCGCTTCGCAAACTCTCCCCAACCTTACCGCCACCGACCAAGTGGTTGAAACGATGCCCGTCTTTAGGCCGCTTGTGGGTCACGACAAGCTGGAGATCGAAGCGATCGCCAAAAGCATCGGCACTTATGAGATCTCGATCGAGCCCCATCAGGACTGCTGCGTCCTGTTCGTCCCTCGACAGGTAACAACCGCAGCCAGGCCGAGTCAGCTGGCTGAAGCCGAAGCGCGGCTCGATGTGACAACCCTGGTAGAAAAGGGCGTGGCCAACGCGTCGACGTGAGTGGCTAACGGCAGCGCTAGCGCCCCGGCTCTAACCAGCGCGCAGGTTCGGTGGCTCCAGTTTGCGACCGGCATCCAAATCCGTGGATGCCGAATCCAAGAAACTTCGAACCGCTTGGACATCGATGCCCTCGTAGGAAGCGGGATAACTCTTCAACCGGACTGCCGCCTTGCGAAATTGCAGTCTTGCCCCGACAACGTTGGCTCGCACGTGGTGATGAAATCCAACCGCTAGATGTATTAGGCCTTGAAGGAAGTCCCTTTCGGCCTCGGGGGCCTCGATCCAATGTTCTTCGAGGGTCTCGTGGGCCATGAAGTAGTCCCCTTCGTGGAACAACTTGATGGCTTCATCGATGTACGGGTTCAATCGACCGGTAAGACTGTCTTTTCCGTGAACGGTTGGGGGATTGGCCGACCACGTCGGTCGAAATCGGTGACGCCTGCGGGCGCTTTGCGGCGGAAGCAGGTGCGGCCCTCCTCATGCGCAAAACTCTCAACACCAGTGTCGTAATACCCAGAACGGCGAGGGTCGTCCGATGAAGTGAGAAACACCGCGCACACTTCGTATTCGCCGTCCGAAATCCGCCTGTATTCAATGGGCGTATCGGCATCGGTTCTTGCTTTAAAACGCCCATCACTGTCAAGTTCGGCCAGAGTTCTAGGGAAACTCCCATTGCGCTGCTCGTGGTCAGTCAACTGGTACTGAAGTCCATTTAGCTGATTCTCAGTCTCTTGGTCCGCACGGATCTTTCGGGCTGTGCTTGGAGAACCAGCGGCAAATAGCCCGGCCACGACAAGGCCCACGACCAAGATCGAGGCTACGACTCCAAGAAGCTTTGCGTTCACCCAGTTGCTCCGACTTGCTTGAGTTTGAGTTCGGACGAAACGTAAGCGTACACTCCCCCGGCAATCGCCAGTCCGCCAACTGCCTGCATTGCGAACCGAGCAGTTATTTCGCCCTTGAGAAAGGTGTTCACCACTATCATCAGATCGATCATCACAGTCATCGTCAAGACAAACATGGTGAAATAAATCAGGCTGTGTCGGAGCATCGATCTGGGGTCCATCTCTCCACGCCGAATCTTGCGTCTGATGTCATCGCTCAGGTACAAGAAGAGCGGAAAAGCGACGGCGAGCGTCGCGATCCCGAACCGTGTTGCATTCGTGTCTGCGTCTTGGAATTCGGACTCGACGGGAAAGACGACTCTGGCAAGGCTCGCTACCAGCACCATCGTCCCGATCGCGCAAACGAAGAGCAGAAAAGTGCCGAGTAGGTACAGGAAGACATCTCGGGGCGTGCCCTTTGCAGCGATGCTCTCAGTCTTATCGCGGCGGACATGGCCGACAACCGCGACCACTGCCATAACAATGCCCGCCACAAACAATAAGGGAATAAGGGCAAACAGAAAACTCAAACGCATTACTCGGCGGCCTTCGCCTGCTTTTGCTCTTGAAGATTTGATCGGAAGTATGCGAACACCAACACTACGATCGCAAGCAAGCTCAGGCTCTTCAATGCAACCTCAGCCGTCAAGTCTCCCCCCAAGAAGTTGTACAGGATCGTTATGAGGTCGATGATCGCGGTGATTGCGACCACGAAAAGCGTTATGTACGACAGCACCTTCACCAGCATTGAGTCCTTCGGCATCTGACCCAACGCCTGTTTCTTGCTGATGAGTGAAGTCAAGTACATGAAGATGGGAAAGGAGATGACGACCATCGAGATCGCCACACGGACAGCGTCGGAGGAGCCGTAGTTGGATTTCTCTTGGAAGAGATAATCGGCCAGGCCCCATGCCAGGACGATCGAGCCGATCACCGAGATGTAGAGCGCAACGAAATTGAGGGTGAAGACAAAGACATCACGCGGCCCGTTGCCACCGGAATCAGTACCAGGTTGCATCATTTAGCGATCTCCCTTCGCTTCGCAAGTTTAATTACGCCGTCTCACAACTTCTCGACATACCGCGTCGCCCCTTGCGACGCTAGCTTCCGTTTCAACCTCGCTCGGATGTCCGAGCGCCTCCATGGCCCCCTCTTTGAGGGCAGGATCGATGATAGCGACAAGATCGGAGTGTTCCAGGGCAATCTCTCGGAATGGGCAGTCCGGGGTTTCGATTTCGACTTCATCGTGGTCCATTCGCACTATGCGAATTCCAGGAGCGGTGCGTCGCAGTTCCTCGACCATCGCCCGCGCGGCGGCGATGAAATCTAGGCCCCCGCTTCGATAGGAAAGCATCAATTTCCGGCCCTCGTTACGGGCAACCTGCTCGGCGAGTTCGTAGACTTCTTCTGACTCCAAGCGGTCGAACATGCCAACAAGAATTTGGGCAATCAGTCGGTAGGGGTTAGGCGCGGGGGCCTGCTGCGCAGCCGTGTGCGGCAGTTGCTCAGCCTGCGGTATGGCCGGCGGCGAGACCTCCCAATCCTCGGGGGTCCCCATCTCGCCTTCCCAGGTGAAGTAGACCTTAGAGGGCCTGCCTTTTCCTTGGCGCCTAACACCCGTCGCGAGGAAGCCGGCTTCGACAAGAAGATCCAGATGCGCCCGGGCAACGTTGGCGTGCAAACTGAAATCGTCAGCGACTTCTTTCGCCGTAACCGGGCCGGACTTCAGCAAGTGCCCGAGAATGGCTGAACGAGTTGGCAACGCGAGGGCCTTAGCGGCCCTCGTTGAGTGTTCGTCGCCTACAGGCACTGCACGCTACGGTTGATTCGGGGGGTTCGCAGCTTCTGGCGCGCCCGAGTCATACGCCTGGGCCGCTGCTACCCCCCCGGCCCCCCGCTGCGCTCCGTCCTGCCGTTCGCTGTAGGCCTTCAGTCCATCGAGAAACGTGTTCCATCCGAGCAAGGCACACTTGATGCGGACCGGATATTTCTGGACCCCTTTCAGGGCGACCAAATCGCCGAGAGATTCTTCATCTTGCGGGTCCTCGCCCAGCATCATTTGTTTGAACACACCTGCCAAAGCCTGAGCGTCGCCCGTGCTGAGCCCCTTCAGTTTCTCGGTCATCATTGAAATCGAAGCCTGCGAAATCGAGCAACCCTTGCCCTCGAAACCCACGCCCGCCACTTTTCCGTCGACGATGTCAACGTACAGGTCGATCTCGTCGCCACACAGCGGATTGTCGCGGTGGAGATGCACCTCGGCCCCCTCCAACTTCCCCCGATTGCGGGGGGCCCGGTAGTGATCGAGTATCACTTCCTTATACAGATCGTCGAGATCGCTCAAGGCGCTCCGCCAAACATCTTGACGCATTCCATTACGGCCTCGACCAATCGGTCGACATCTTCGGGAGTGTTGTAAATGTAGAAGGACGCTCGAGTCGTCGCCGGCACTCCGAGCTTTCTCATCAACGGCTTTGCACAATGATGGCCCGCCCTTACTGCGACGCCGAAGGAGTCGCAGATGGTGCCGACGTCGTGCGCGTGCACATCCTCAAGAGAAAACGAGATCAACCCGCCCTTCTTGGATGCATCCCGCGGTCCGTAGATAGTGATGCCGGGGACCTCGTCTAGCGCCAATAGGGCGTAATTCGTCAACTCCACCTCATGATCGTGAATCGCCTTCATGTCAATGCAGTTTAGGTAGTCGATGGCTGCGCCCAAACCGATCACGCCCGCGATAGGGGGCGTACCCGCTTCGAACTTGTAGGGAATCTCGTTGTAAGTCGCGTGATCGATCCACACATCGAGGATCATCTCGCCTCCTCCGTGGAAGGGCTCCATCGACTCAAGGAGCGCCTCACGCCCCCACAAGAAACCGACCCCCGTCGGGCTGCACATCTTGTGCCCTGTCCCGACATAGAAGTCACAACCAAGCTCGGCAACATCGACTGGCATGTGCGGCACGGCCTGTGCCCCGTCGCACACTACGATCGCTCCTGCCTCGTGGGCCTTGGCTGCGATCTCTGCAATCGGATTGATTGTCCCAAGGACATTGGAGACATGGGTCACGGCAACGACCTTGGTGCGTTCGGACAACAGTTTCGAGAATTCATCCATATCGAGCGTGGCGCCGTCGTTAACCGGGACGGCTTTGATGGTTGCGCCCGTGTCGCGACATGCGAGCTGCCAGGACACCAGGTTCGAGTGATGTTCCATCTCGGTGACAAGAACCTCGTCGCCTTCAGATAGGTTGTGCCTCCCCCAGGCGTACGCGAGGAGGTTAAGGCTCTCGGTCGCCGATTTGGTGAAGACGACTCCGCGCGGCCCGGGGGCCCCAAGCAGATCCGCCAACTTCTCGCGCGCGCCTTCGTAGAGTTCCGTGGCTCGCTGCCCCAGAGTGTGGACCGAACGGTGAACATTTGAGTTGTCCTCCCGATAAAACCGAGACACTTCGTCGATGACGGCCGTCGGCTTCATCGAAGTGGCGCCGTTGTCCAGATAGACGAGCGGATGTCCATTAACCTTTTGGTCGAGAGTCGGAAAGTCCTTCTTGATCTGCTGGGCATCCATCTTCGTCAAATCCTAGCCTTCGTCGGTCAGTTCGCCTTCGATTCCCAACTCGCTTCGAAACTGCTCGTAGCCTTTGGCTTCCAGATCGAGTGCCAGCTCTTTCCCGCCGCTTCTGACGATCCGGCCACCGATCAGCACATGCACGAAGTGAGGCTCGATGTAATCGAGCAGCCTTTGGTAATGGGTGATGACCACCATGCCACGAGTGGAATCGTGCACTTTTAAAACACCTGCGGAAACCTCCTTGAGGGCATCGATGTCAAGGCCTGTGTCGGTCTCATCTAGCACCGCCAATTCCGGGTCGAGCACTGCCATCTGCAAGACCTCCGATCGCTTGCGCTCCCCGCCCGAAAATCCGGCGTTCACGTAGCGATGGATCATCTCGTCGGATACTTCGAGCAAGTCCATCTTGGTTTGCAGGTACTTGCGGAACTCCATAGGGCCGAGTTTTTTGTCGGGGTAAACGGCGTTATATGCGGTTCGCAGGAAATTCACTACGGAGACGCCGGTGACCTCGGTGGGATATTGGAACGCAAGAAAGATGCGGCGGCGCGCACGCTGGTCTGGTGTGAGGCCGCTGATGTCATCGCCCCTGTGCACGACCCGGCCCCTCGTCACCGTGTATCCGGGCTTGCCCATCAGAACGTTTGCAAGTGTCGACTTGCCCGAGCCGTTGGGACCCATGATGGCGTGGATCTCGCCAGGCGAAACTTTCAAATTGATCCCTTGAAGGATCAGTTTGTCCTCGACCTTAACGTGAAGGTCCTCGATCAAAAGAATCGGTTCTGTCATGTTTGTGGTTCCTCTCTTGGTCTTACGAAAACGTCGTCATCCTCAACTTTCACGTCGTAAACGGCAATCGGCTGCGTTGCGGGAGCGTTCAGGACCTCCCCTGTTCGCATGCTGAACTTAGAACCGTGCTGTGGGCATTCGATCTCGTCGTCCTCGAGCCAACCTTCGGACAGATTGACGTACTCGTGCGAACAGATGTCGGTGGTAGCAAGGAATTCACTCTCCACGTTGGCAAGGCACAGCGGATCGTCCCCCGCATGAACTTGCTTGACGTCACCGGGCTTCAGATCAGCGACGCCCGCGACTCTCGTCCACTCGCTCATCGGTCGAATCTGTCTGCTATGGCTTTGACGACCATGTCACGAACCTCGGGAATTTCAACTTTGGCGGCAACCTCCTCAAAGAAGCCGTCGACGATCAGGCGCTCGGCTTTGTCGCGAGGAATACCGCGGCTCTCGAGATAGAAGATCTGATCTTCATCGATCTGGCCGACAGATGCCGCGTGGCTACATCGCACGTCGTTGTTTTCAATTTCAAGCTCTGGCTTCGAGTCGGCCCGTGCGTTGTCGGACAGAACCAGGTTGCGGTTGGTCTGGTAAGCATCTGTTTCGGCTCCGTTTGGTCTTACATGAATGAGGCCCGAGTAGACCGTATGCGCATCCTCTCGAAGCGCCCCCTTGTAGAGCAAATCCGAGGTGCAATGCGGAGCCGCATGATCCTGCAGAGTCCTGAAATCGAAATGCTGACCACTGTCGGCCAGATAGAGACCCAGCATCTGCGCGCTGGCGCCTTCTCCGTTCATAACGGTTTCGACCTCATGACGCGCGAAACTTGCCCCCAAAGACAACACGAAACTGCGGTAAGCCACACCGCGGTCAATCAAAGCCCGCTGCCGGTGAAAATGCCAAACGCCCGGCCCCTGGTCCTGAAGAGTGACGACGTTCACGCGCGAGGCTTGCCCGGCAAAAACTTCAAGGCCCGCCCCCGCGAAGCCGAGGCTTGCGCCTTTCCCAAACCGCTCGATGAAAGTGACTTCGGCCCCCTCTTCGGCGACTACCACTGAATGCGGAAAAATCGACCCGTTCTCGCCTTCGATCGACCGCAGAACTTCGATCGGCTTCGTCACGGTCTTCCCTTTTGGCACATACAGAAATGTTCCCCCTTGGAAGAACGCGGCGTGGAGGGCGTCGAAGATGTGCCCGGTGTGGTCCACCTCGGTAAACAACCGATCTCGCGCCAACTCAGAGTGCTCCGAGATGGCGGTGTGAATGTCCGTGAAAATAACCCCGTCTGCATCCGGTTTGGGGTCGAGGCGCTGGACAGGGGCTGGAGTTCCGAAGGGCTCGAATGAAAACTTGAGGGCTCGCAGGTTCGTGTATCGCCAGTCCTCGTCTTTTTCGCCTGGCAATTCCAGCTTTTCAAAGCGCTCGAAGGCTTCCAGCCTGCGTTCCAGAACCCACGCGGGTTCGGTCAGCGCGGCGCTTAATGATTCAACGTCTTGGCGTGTAAGCATTTGAATGAGCGACCCTTGAGAATCCCGGTTCAGCCGACGGAGCCCTCCATCTGCAACTCGATCAGGCGGTTCAACTCCACCGCGTACTCGAGCGGCAATTCCTTTGTGATCGGCTCGATAAAGCCTCGCACGATCAGACTCATCGCCTCGGTCTCCTCGATGCCCCGGCTCATCAGATAGAACAGTTGCTCGTCGCCAATCTTGGAAACGGTCGCCTCGTGCCCGACGGCTCCGGTTTGTTCTTCGATCTCGTTGTACGGATAGGTGTCGGAGCGCGACTTCTCGTCGAGGATCAAAGCGTCGCACCGGACGTTGCTCTTTGCGTTGGTTGCGCCGTCCTCCATACGCACGAGGCCTCGATAACCGGCGCGGCCCCCGTCCTTAGAAATCGACTTCGACACAATAGTCGACTGAGTGTTGGGAGCCACATGGGTGACCTTCGCGCCAGCGTCCTGATGTTGGCCCTCACTGGCGTATGCGACCGAGAGTATCTCGGCCTTGGATCCCTCCCCCTTCAAAATGACCGCGGGATACTTCATGGTCACCTTGGATCCGATGTTGCCGTCGACCCATTCCATCGTGGCGTTCTTCTCCGCAACTGCTCGCTTCGTCACCAAGTTATAGACGTTGCTCGACCAGTTTTGAATAGTTGTGTAGCGGCAGCGCGCGCCCTCCTTCACGATGATTTCGACTACGGCTGAATGCAGCGAGTCACCCGAATAAACGGGTGCGCTGCATCCCTCAACGTAGTGCACCCAAGAACCCGGTTCGCAGATGATCAGAGTTCGCTCGAACTGGCCCATGTTCTCTTGATTGATCCGGAAGTAAGCCTGGAGAGGAACTTCTACGGAAACACCCTCGGGGACGAAGATGAAACTACCACCCGACCAAACAGCTGAGTTCAGCGCAGCGAACTTGTTGTCGTTCGCCGGGATGATCGAGCCAAAGTGTTCCTTGACGACTTCAGGATACTCACGCAAAGCCGTGTCCATATCGGCAAAGATCACACCGACATCCTCAAGTTCCTTCTTGGTGGAGTGGTATACCGACTCGCTCTCATACTGAGCTGACACACCGCCGAGGAAGTTTTTCTCGGCTTCGGGGATCCCCAACTTGTCCCAGGTGTCCCTGATCGCTTCGGGCATGTCCTCCCAGTTCTTTACTTGGTTCGTCGGCTTGATGTAGTAGTAGATGTCGTCAAAGTCGATGCCGGAAAGGTCGGCCCCCCAGGTGGGCATCGGTCGCCGATAGAAGTAGTCGAGGGCCTTGTGGCGTTTGGCCCGCATCCAGTCTGGCTCGTTTTTGCGGTCCGAGATCATGTCGACGACGCCGTGGGACAGGCCCTTTTGGGGGGCCTCGTCGTAGGACGTGGCGTCATGCCAGCCATACTTGTAGCCTTCTTTGAGGTTCCGGACCTCTTCGTTTTCGGTGAGGATGGGGTCCATTTTCTCGATTGCCATGGGACATGAGCCTGACTGGGCGCCCGGTGGCACCCTATGAGGAAAGTTTACCAGGTTAGGCTAGCCTAATCTAGAGGGTAGTTTTCGGCTATTTACGCAGGTCACCTACCGTAAACGGATTCGGCAAGCTACGCGCTTGTGAAAACAGTCACAAAGTTCTGGAACCGCGTACTGGAACCGCTTAGAGGCCGAGCTCCCCTACCCGGGCGGCTAGCTTCTCCTTGGGAATCTGATATGCGACGCTGGCCTTGAACTCCTTGAACCCCATTTTCTTGTTGATGCCGAGCATCGGGTCGTTGGAATTGGCGTTGCCGGTGGAGATCCAGTCGATCCCTTCGTACCTCGTCTTCAAGAAGTTCACCATGTACGCCTTCAGCCACTTGCCGAGCCCCCGGCCGCGAGCGTCGGGGCGCACACCGGTGAACTGCTGGTAAACGAAGTTAGGGGCAGACGAGACCCAAGCAACGTCGGTCATCCCAGAGATCGAACCGTCCGGCTCGCGTGTGATTAGCGTGTGGTGATCGCCCTTCATGACATCGAAGTGCTTGTACATCTCTGTCAGGATCTCAGGGGTCATGATGATCTCACCGTGATCAAGATCGTCAAACGGCATCGTGTTGAGGACCGGCGTAATCGCCTTGCAGTATTCCTCCCACTCCGACTCCGGGATCCTGTTCTCCCAGAACTCCAGTTTCGTTTCCGGCGATGCCTTGGGACCCTCTTCGATCCACTGATTGATCATGTCCCAGTCGATTTCTTTGAAGTTGAGACGGTTCTCGGCTTGCGCACTCTTGCCTTCGAAACCGACCCACTTCAGAAACTCGTGACCTTCCTCCTGCTCGGTGCCCGATGTCAGCACTGATGTGTTCGTCTTTTCCATCAATTCAAGAACTTTCGGCAACCACAACCTGCCAATACCGCGCCGGCGAAACTCCTTGAGGACACTCGCGCTTGCGTTGAACAGGTGCTTGCTGCTCTCGTATCCTGGCGACTCCGGCTTGTCGACGTTCGCGCTAAACGAGCTAATTTGCTGATCGTCGTCGTAGATAACAAAACGCCAGACTTCGGTGAACGGATTGTCCATCTTCATCTGTGTTTCAACTTCTTCGTCCGGCGGGATCGGGTCGTCGGGGCGCGTCTCCTTCTGGCGGATCTTCCAATAGACGTGAAATTTGGCCCACTCCTCAGGAGTGGCCTCTTTGGGCTTAAATTCGGTGAACGTCCAGGTCATGAAGGATTCCTCCGTAGTTGGGAAGCAGCCATTATATTGGGCTACGTGAACGACCCCCATCGAATCGAGCCAGGCCCCGGCCAGGAATCGGTTTGGGATTACCCGCGGCCCCCACGTGTGGAGGCAAGTCCGCGCACCGTACGAGTGATGCTTGGCGGGGTGGAAATTGCCAGGTCTGACCGGACGATGAGAGTCCTGGAGACCGCAGGGGCCCCCACCTATTACATCCCCCCCGAGGACGTTCCAACGGTTTATCTGGTCGGCAGCGACCTCACCTCGTGGTGCGAGTGGAAAGGCGAGGCACGCTATTTCGATGCGGTTGCCGGTGGAAGCCGTTCCGAAAAGGCCGCTTGGTCCTATCCGGACCCCAAGCCCGAGTTCGAGGCAATCAAGAACTTCGTAGCCTTCTACCCAGGCCGAGTCGAGGCTTGCTATCTTGACGATGAACTCGTGAGACCTCAGCCGGGGAAGTTCTACGGCGGTTGGGTTACCGACGATATCGTGGGGCCGGTCAAGGGAGAGCCGGGAAGCGAGGCCTGGTAGCCCCAGAGGCGAAATCGGACAAATCGGGCTGGAAGAATCTGAGACACGCGCCCCCTGGGGTTGGGGGGTCTTAGCCGCCGATCATCGACATCGATCGCTTTGGGCGTACGAAATCGGGTTCGTTGATGCGGTGCCCTGCTTCTTTCGTCCAGACCGACCCACGTATGGCCTCTGCCATCTCAGCATCGGTTGCGCCGCCACGCACAAGGGCCCGAAGGTCGGTCTCTCTAATCGAGAACAAACATGTTCTGAGCTGGCCGTCGGCCGTGATTCGGACACGGTTGCAGTTGTCGCAAAACGGGGCCGAAACACTCGGGATCACCCCAACGCTTCCCGGCGCTCCGTCGGCAAATCGCCAAACAGTGGCGGGTTCGGGGCCGCGCACCACCGGCTCAAGATCAAACACGCCCCCGATGGCGGCGATGATTTCTTCTTGAGATACGACTTGCGAACGCTCCCATGTCCTATCGGCATCGAGGGGCATGAATTCTATGAAGCGGACCTCCCAGCCGGTCTCTCGCGCGAGACGCGCAAAGTCGACCACCTCGTCCTCGTTTGCACCACGCACAACAACGCAATTTAGTTTGATGGGCCCGAGCCCCGCAGCCTCGGCAGCGCGGACACCCGCCATGACGCGATCAAGCGCATCGCGCCGGGTGATTTCGTGAAAGCGATGGCGCATCAACGAATCCACGCTCACGTTGACGCGCCGCAGGCCAGCGTCGGCCAGAGGCTGCGCAAGTTCGTCCAGCAGAAAGCCGTTGGTGGTCATTGCGAGATCCAGTTCTGGATGCAGATCGGCCAGCATCGCCACCAGCGCTGGAAGTTCCCGGCGCAGAGTCGGCTCACCGCCGGTTAGACGGATGGTCCTTACTCCCAACTCGACGAAGACAGCGGCCACCCGCGTTATCTCTTCAAAGGACAGAAGTTTCGATTTATGCAGCCACTCGAGACCCTCTTCGGGCATGCAATAAACACACCGAAAGTTACATCGATCAGTCACGGAGATTCGAAGGTCGTCGACCACTCGTCCGAAGGTGTCGATCAAAGGGGTCGCCAGCATCGTCACAGCGTAACCGGTTCGGACATCTGGAGTTCGACAACCTGCGGCTCGTGCGCGAGCAACTTGGCGAACGCCACAACTACCCTTCCATTCATCGCCCTCCAAACGCGATTCGGGTCTAGATCGGGACGCATCCGCGCGGTTGCATCAAAGCGCCGTCCGTCGATCCAAAGCGCGACCGGCCCCACCAGAGCGTTTCGCACCCAGTCGGAACGATCTCCGTGCTCGGCAACAACGTGCAATCGGTCATCCGAAGCTTTGACGTAACCCATCGGCGTCGAATACTTGTTGCCCGAGCGTCGGCCGTTGTGTTCCACAACGATGGCCGTGCGCTTTGTAAGCGGTGGAACCGGAATCCCCGATTTGATAATCGCCACTGAAATCTTGTTGATCGTGGCTCCTCCCAAGCGCTGGATCGCTCGCTTGCGCCGCCTGGCGCGGTTCGTGTTTTCCGTCTCAGCGCTCATCTGCCCGCCCCCGGGGGCGCGACACCCCGATACCTCCAGGCTCACATTGTTGTTGCCTACGCGACCCCCATCCTCCGGGCCCGGGGCGCGGTGGGGGGTCGCTCCTCCACGTTTCAGGCAACAGATGCGTCCTGGGCGCGAACGGCCCTCATGAAGGCTCTGATCTTGTCGGGGTCCTTTATGCCAGGCCCTGCCTCCACACCGCTGGAAATATCGACCCCCCAAGGTCGCACTTCTTGTAGCAAACCGCCCACGTTCGCTGGAGTCAGCCCGCCAGCCACAATCAGTTTTGCAATACGCGCGCCTTCGAGCCACGATGTGGGAATTGGTCCGGCTCTGGCTTCGGGATCGCTGGGGTCTCTCGTATCAACCATCAATGCGTCGGCGTCCCCAGCGGAGGCTTCACGCACTTTGGCTTCATCCAAAGCCCGGACAACTTTCGTCACAAAGAGATAGGGGTTGGCTTGCTTGAGCCCCGCCACAATCTCGGCAGACTCTGCCCCCTGCAACTGCACTCCGTCGAGATTTGCCAAATCGACAACCTGCAGAATCTCTTCGATCGGCGCGTTCACAAATACTCCGATCTTTCTTAGCGACGGATGGATGTGAGCGCCGATCTCGTGCGCCTGGACCGGTGAGACGCGTCGTGAACTTGGGGCAAACACGAAACCGATTGCGTTCGCACCAGCTCGCACCGCGGTCCGGGCGTCGTCGAGCCGTGTGATCCCACATATCTTCACAAAGGTCGAGCGACGCTCGTTCACGGCAAGCCCAATTCTAGACCCGTGACACAGTGAGAAAGATCAGACGCCGTAGGTTCAAGCAGACCTTTGGTCGAAAGTGGCTAAATCCTAGCCACTTAGAAGCAAACCTCGCTCGCTGTCGCAACTCGCGCACTCACCCGCTGAAGCGGGGAGGCATCAACCCCCTGACGCGCCGTGGGCCGGAGGACGGGGGTCGCGCCCCGTGGGCCCGGAGGAAGAGGGTCGCGCACCCCTACCGCGCTGAAACGGGGAGGCGCGACCTCAATGCGAGACAACGCCAGGAGGACGAGGTCGCGCAGGTCCGAGCACGATCGCGCGCGAGGGCAAAGACCCGCGCGCCAGTAGTAGTCTCGACCAATGCTTATCCCCGAACTCGCCAGCGTCGTCGGTGACGATTACGTTCGGCACGGAGACTCCTCGGATGAGTTCGCGCACGACTCCACTTTTGTAACCGCTGCCCCCGAAGTGGTCGTTAGGCCCGCCGACACCAAGCAGGTTGCTGCGGTCGTCGGCGTACTGGGCGCTCACGAAATGACTATCACTTGCCGCGGCGCGGGGACCGGCCTGTCGGGCGGGGCGGTCGCTATCGAGGGCGGCGCCATCTTGTGCCTCGACCGTCTGACAAAACTGGAAGTCGATGCGTCGTCATTGACTGCTGTTGCCGGCGCTGGGGTCATCACGGCTGATCTACAAGGGGCGGCCGCTCTTCATGGGCTCCTGTACCCACCTGACCCTGCCAGTGTTGCGATCTGCACGATCGGAGGCAACATCGCCACCAACGCCGGGGGGCCGAGTTGCCTCAAGTATGGCGTGACCTCCGAATACGTGATGGGACTAGAAGTCGTGCTTGCCGACGGACGGGTCATCAAACTCGGCGGCAAGGCCCGCAAACGCTCCGCGGGATACCGCCTCGCGCAATTGTTCATTGGGTCC
Source organism: uncultured Actinomycetes bacterium (assembly GCA_964501265.1). GTDB lineage: Bacteria > Actinomycetota > CADDZG01 > JAHWKV01 > JAHWKV01 > CAZCSK01. The sequence goes on along the minus strand of CAZCSK010000015.1, from coordinate 35,517 downwards.
GAGGGGACACTCGGGATAATCACGGAGGCGGTTCTTCGACTGATTCCCGCCCCCAAAACTCGCGGCGCAATGCTCGCAAGTTTTGATTCGGTCGTTGAGGCTTCGGCGGCAGTGACCGACATTCTGCAATCGGGCTACCTTCCCGCTGCATGTGAGTTGATCGACCGCTCGAGCCTGGGCTTCGTGCAGGATCTGTTGCCCGAGAATTTCCCGAAGGAGTGCGGCGCAGTGCTTCTCGTTGAGCAAGACGGACGTGACTCTGAAGGTGTGCGCTCCGAACTGTCCAACATTATGGAGATCACCCGTAAACACGGAGCGAGCAACGAGACAGCCGAAGTCGAAGAAGAGGGTCGAGCAGGACTATGGGCGGCGCGCCGGTCGATTGGCCTTCGACTAATCGAGCGACGTAACCATCGATTGCCTGAAGACATATGCGTGCCCATCGACAAGATCCCCGAGATGACTGCGTTCATTCAAACCGTAGCCACGGACTTCGGACTCACTATTGCCGTCTTTGGGCACGCCGGTGACGGCAACCTTCATCCGAGCCTGATCTTCGAGGACAAGGAACTGGAGTCTTTGCGGCGAGTGAGCGAAGCCGTCATACGGATTTTTGACGAGGCCATCCGCCTGGGAGGATCCGTCTCCGCCGAACACGGCCTCGGTGCGACCAAACGTGAGTTTGCCGAGCGAGAACTCGGCGCTGAGACCGTCGGTTACATGAAGGAAATCAAGGCGGTTTTCGATCCGAAAGGGATGTTGAACCCGGGCAAGATGTTTCCCACCGGCTCGGTCGTCGATGCAAAGTTCATGGAGTCTTTGCCGGGGTGGCTCCCATAACCGCTAGAGTTTGGCGATGAGAGCCTTCACACCGCAAGACGTCCTCTCTACGTTCACCCTTGCGGACCCCCGCGTTTCGCCCGACGGCAAGCGCGTCGCGTTCACGGTCGTTTCGATGGACGCTGAAAAAAACGAATACAAAAGTCGGATCTGGATCGCGCCGTGCGACTTCGAGATGAAAGTAGCGCGAACCAAAGACAGGATCACCGTAAGCGGTAATCCAACGGCGCGGCCGTTTACTTCGGGGGAACATAAGGAGTCGCGACCGCGCTGGTCGCCCGACAGCGCTTCCCTTGCTTACGTCGGACACTGCAACGACAAGGGTTGCGAGTTGTACGTGATCCCCGCGGACGGCGGCGAGGCCACCCAAATCACCCAAATGCCCGAGGAGATCGAAGAGCTCGAATGGTCTCCAGACGGATCGCGCATCGCATTTCTCGCACGAGATCAAGACAAGGGCCTTTACGAAGCCGAAAAGCCGAAAGATCAGGCTGCCAAACGCATCACGCGTCTCGTCTACCGACTCGACAACGTCGGTTGGACTGCCGGGCGGACAAAGCAACTGTTCGTCGTCGACAAAGCCGGCGGGGAGGCGCGAAAGCTCACGTCGAGCGACTCCGAAGTGGGAGGGATGACATGGTCCCCCGACTCCAAAACGATTGCGTTCTCGTCCGGCGCCCACAAAACCTGGGATTTTGACTTTTTCACCGACCTCTACACGGTCCCTGCTGGCGGTGGGAAGCCCAAGAAACTAACCAAGACCGACTCGGGCCACTCCTCCCCTTCTTACAGTGCCGACGGCCTGCATATCGCGTTTAGATGGGTGCCCAATCCCATAGACGGGCCCTATAACGCGCGCATCGCGGTACTCGACATCAAAAGCGGTGAGACAACAATCCTCACTGAAAAACTCGATCGCCAGACAAACACCTCGGTGAGGGAACCCCTTTGGGTCGGCGATGATCTTTGGTTTACGGCCGAAGATTCCGGCAACGTCCACCTCTACAAAGTCGCGGCGTCGGGAAAGGGCAAGCCCAAGCTGGTCGTCAGCGACAACCAGACCATCTCAGGACTGGATCATCGCGCCGGTAAGGTCGCTTTCACAGGCACGTCGCCGACAACTGTCTCTTATCTCCGCCTCATTACTCCCTCGACGAAGAAGGCTGAAAAGCAAGCGAAGGAACTCGCTCCCGGAGCGGCGCTTACATTTGTGGGGCAGGCGGGGGTCATGGGTTTGCCCACTGGGCTCTCACGTGACCTCGAACTCGCACGTCCGGTTCGGTTTACTGCGACATCCAAAGACGGCACAGAGGTCGAGGCGTGGATAATGCGGCCCCCGGGATTCAAGATCGACAAGAAATATCCTGCGTTGCTAAACATCCACGGTGGCCCATTCACGCAGTACGGAAACAAGTTCTTCGACGAATTCCAGGTCTACGCAGGGGCAGGTTACGCAGTCATCTACTCCAACCCTCGCGGTTCTTCGGGATATTCGGAGCAGTGGGGCCGAGCCATCAAGGGTCCCAAGACCGCCGACAAAGGGTCGGGTTGGGGCGGCGTCGACTTTGAGGACTTGATGGCGGTCACCGACCAGGCAATCAAACAGTTTCCATTCATAGATCCCAAGCGAGTAGCCGTGATGGGCGGTTCTTACGGCGGCTACATGACCTCGTGGATCATCGGACATACCAACCGATTCAAGGCCGCGATCTCGGAGCGAGCCGTGAACAACATGTACACGATGGCCTACACGTCTGACATCGGAGCTTATTTCCGTTCGGAGCTTGGCCCCCTATATCTCGACGACCCGGAGGAGTTCTTGCGCATTTCCCCGATCACCTACGTGCGCGACATCAAAACGCCGGTGATGATCCTGCATTCGGAAAATGACTTGCGGTGTCCCATCGAACAAGCGGAGCAGCTTTACATGGCTCTCAAACTGCTCGGCCGCGAAGTGGAGTTTGTGAGGTTCCCCGGATCAAGTCACGAACTATCGAGATCGGGCTCACCCAATCAGAGGGTCGAGCGATTCGAAATCATTTTGGATTGGTTCGGCCGCAAACTCTAGACTAAACACCCGGGCGCCCCGCGCCAACGTAGTCCCGGCGCTCCATCGACCTGATCCCAACATACTCACCGGTTTCAGGTGAGTTGATCATGCTGCTGCCTCCCACGTACATACCCACGTGATGGATGGGTGATCCGAAGAACACCAGGTCGCCCGGCTGCAGGTCGCCCCGCGCGACCCTCTTGGTCGCCGAAAATTGAGCGCGTGATGAGTGCGGCAGCGAAACTCCGGCCGCGCGCCAAGAAAACATAGTCAGGCCTGAGCAGTCGAACGAGTCGGGACCCGCCGCCCCCCACCGATATGGTTTTCCAATCTGCGCGTAAGCCGTCTGCAAGGCGACGCGGGCATTGCCGGAGACGGGCAGATTGGGCAACGCGACTACCGGCGCCGGTTTGGGTTTCGGCCTTGCAGCCGCCGCCTCCGCAGCGGCAATACGATCGAGCAGCTTGCGCTGTTCGGCGACTTTAGATTGGAGTAGCGACCGCTTTGCGGCAATCGAGTCACGGATCGACCGCGCCCGGGAAAGTTCAGCGCGCAGCGACTCGGCCCGATCGGCCGAGCGCTCGTTGGCGATCTCGAGCGAATCCATGAGCCCCGCTTCCCAATCACCCACCTTAGATGTAATTTCCATGCGCTTTTGAAACTCAGAGGGGCTCGAAGACCCAAAGAAGGCGAGCAGCACGTCCGCGTATCCCAGGCGATACATCGCCGCGGCCCGCGCCGACGCCTTCGCTCGAAGGCCTTTAAGTTGTCCGTCGGCTACTTGCTTGTCTTTAGTGACATCTCGAATCTGACGCTCCACCCTTGTCAGAGTAATTCGAGCCACGTTGTAGTCCTCATCGTGACGAGATATCTGATCGGCCAGACGGTCGAGTTCGGCCTGGGTCTGGGCGCGCGTCGGCGCGGCTTGAGCTTGGGCTGTGGGGATCACGATCAATGCCAGGCAGGCAATGATGGCGGCCAGGCGTCTGGTCGTCATGGACCCCAATCCTACCAACCCTCGCTGGAGGCGCGTGTCTCAGGTTTTACCAGCCCGATTTGTCCGAATCGTCCGCCTTATATCTCCTTGCGTTTCACGAGCAGCACGATCACGGCCACAATCCCGATGAGATAAGCAACCGCCCATATCGTCATCCCTGTGCTGTTACTGAACATCTCGGCGATCTCGCTCGAGGGGGATCCTTCAGCGGCGGCTCCCCTTCTATTCAGCCCGGATTGAATGTATTTGGGGGTCACGTACCAGAGGACTTCAACTACCTTCGCCACAAACCCCTTGATGACGTTCGCGCTAACAAGACCGTGCAAGAACGTCAAACCTCCGACCACTTGGTTCACAAAAAAAGAGATCACCGCCACTACTATCGGGGTGCTGATAAAAGTTGAAAGCAGCGTCGTTATCGCGGCGATCAAAGACAGGTTGAATGCATCGGCTCCCCAGTGCTGCCATAAGTCGCCGCTTATCCCACTGCCTCCGACGACACTTACGATTTGCATTTCGATGGCCAGCAGCGCGCAGAAGCCGATGACGATTACAACGCTGGCTGTCAGCCTTCCGAGGGCATATTGCCAGCGCGCCACCGGCCTCGCCAGCACCAGGGTCGCCTCCCCGTTAGAGAACGGCTGACCGACGTTGCCCATCGATACCGCGAGGGCAACAAAGAGCGCAAACAGTCCCAAAAACCCAAGTGATGCAAAAGACGCGATAGTGGCACCGCTCGCACCTTGGGAGGGTTGCCCGAAAAGAACATCGGTTTGATCGCTCGTCACGGCAAAGTAAAGAAGAAGGGCCATGGTCAAAAGCGAAACGATGACTCCAATGAGAATCAGTTTGCGCCGAGAGTGCTCCTTAATCGCAGACTTGGCAATCACCGCCACCGTCCTCATGACTTCGCTTTCTCCACGAGTTCGACGAACACCGTCTCGAGGTCGCTTCCTTCCGGGACCAACTCGTCGACACTTCCTTCGGCCAAAACATTGCCCTGGTGAATAATCATTACCCTGTCGCAAACTCGTTCGACTTCACTGAGCAGGTGCGAGTTCAAAACGATCGTCACACCTTTTTCCTTGAGGTCGCTCAGGAGATTGCGCACGTCACGACGGCCAAGCGGATCAAGGTCCGCCGTCGGCTCATCGAGAATCAGCAACTTCGGTTGGCCCAGGAGCGATTGCGCCAACGCCAGACGCCTAACCATTCCTTTCGAAAATGCTTTAACGCGCTTGGGCCCATCCACAAGCTCTGCCTGAGCCAGAAGTTCGGGAATCTGGCGGTCGGACTCCTCTCCTCCCAGGCCGATCAGTTCGGCATGAAACTTCATGACCTCCGTAGCGGACAAAAATCCCGGGAAGGCGGGAATCTCTGACGCAAACCCAACATCTCGCCGGGCGTCCGACTCGCTCGGAGCTCGGCCGAAAACCTCGATGCTGCCGGCGGTCGGATTGAGCAACCCGAGCAGGCACTTGACGAAAGTTGTCTTACCGGCCCCGTTGGGGCCGAGAAGGCCAAAGCACTCTCCTTGTCCGACCCGGACGTTCACAGCATTTAGCGCGCGGACACGCTGCCGCCTCGACTTGTACTCCTTGACTAGACCTTCGACTGCAATCGCGCTCATTGACATCGAAACATACCAGTCTGCCTGTTAGGGCAGGGGCAACGGGAGGGCCGGGCTCGGACTGGGGGATGGCTCCGGCTCGGTGGAATCGTCCGGCGGGGGCCCGGGACCGAACTTCGGATAGCTGCCGTTGGCGACCGCGTCGGCGCGCACATCGTCGAAGAGGGCTCTTGCCTGGTCGCCCAGAAAGACGACGCTCGCGCCCCCGGCGTTGCCCGTAGATCCGGGAGCCACGACGTTGATGAGTTGCGATGCGGCAGTCACCCGACCCAGCACACCGAGCCGGACGCCCTCCTCAAATGACATGTCCAGGCGGACACGCCGAAAGAGAATGCGAACCCACATCTCGACCTGTTCACGTGCAGATGTCTCCGCCCTCAACTTCTTTAGAACGTCCAGCATCAAGCGGCCTTGATTCTCCGAGCGCGCGAAGTCGCCTGCGGGGACATGCCGATTGCGGGTGAAGGCAAGAGCGCGGCCCCCGTCCATGCGATGCCATCCGCGCTGAAAGAAGGCGCCGGAGTCGGCGTCGTTCATGTCGTAGGGAACATGCGCGTCGACACCGCCCAGGTCGGCGATGATGTCGCGGAATCCCTCGAATGCAGTCAGCAGGTAATAGGTGATCGGCATACCGGTCAGGTTGCGCACGGTACGAACTGCGAGCGCAGGTCCTCCTAGCGGCAGCGCCTCGTTGATCTTGCGCTTGCCGTGGCCCGGTATATCGACGTACGAATCACGCGGAATTCCCACGATGGTGCCCTTGCGCGCCACCGGATCGAGCGCCAGCACGTGGATCGAATCCGCGCGTGCCGCGGCGGGGTCGCCCGAGCGCGCATCACTTCCTAGGACCAAGACGAACTGCAAGCCACCGGAATCATCAACGGTTCCCGCGTATGCGAGCGGGGGGCCGGGCGGTTTGCCATTTGGGGGCCAAAGCCCCCTGGTGCCGGGATTGGAGAACCTTGGCACGCCCCCGCCCCCACGGCGAGTGTCTCTGGTCACGCTTTCAACGAGAATGGGAGGTTCACGGTGTTCCGGCTCGTCGTCAACGACCAGAGGAATCGGGTCAAGCGCGACGAAGCCAACAACGATCTGAGGTGGCTTGTCGAGCGGGCCCAAAAATGCTGCCGAGATCGCGACCGTTAGTAACACTGTCCCAAGTGCGAGGAATCGAAGCCACACCGGCGAACGCTCAATCCGGTTTACAAGACCCACTCGCTAACCCGGGCCCTCGTTCAGACGGTCGATCAGACGCCGCATGCGCCCGGCGAACATGCGGTCCACGTTCAAAGCGATCCTCGGCAAATCAGGAACATCGCCGTCTCGCAGCTCCGCAGTCGAGGCAGTGGCCGGCTCGATCGGCCCATCTATCAGATCTTCGAATTCTTTGGACAGGCTCTTCAGTTCATCTGGTCCCGGGGCTCTCGTCAATCGCAAAACCAGCTTTCCGTTCACGAAACGCTGAGAGTGATAGACGCTGTAGAACTTCTCGATCTCGGCCACGGCCTTGGTCACGTCATCGGTGTAGGTGAATAGATCCAAATCACTTTCTGAAATGTAGCCCGGGCGCAACAACTCTTCACGAAGGTAGCGGTCGAACGCTTTCCAGTAGGTGCCACCGGGTCTGTCGAGCATGATGATCGGGTGCAGGTCGCTCTTGCCCGTTTGCATCAATGTCAGCAATTCGAACATCTCGTCCATCGTTCCGAAGCCGCCCGGTAGGAGCACAAACGCGTCCGACTCTTTGATGAATACCAGCTTGCGGATGAAGAAGTATTTGAAATTGATGAGCTTAGGATCCCCGGCGATTATGGGGTTGGCCTGCGATTCGAATGGAAGAAGGATGTTGACACCGAAGGACAACTCGCCCCCCGCACCTTCGTGCCCGGCTTCCATGATTCCGGGCCCCGCTCCTGTAACGACCATCCACCCGCGGGTGGCGATGAGCCTCGAGAAGTCCCGCGTGTTGGCATAATCCGGATCGTTCTTCGAAATTCGGGCAGAGCCGAAGATAGATACTTTGCGAATGTGCCTGTAAGGGGCAAACACGCTGAATGCGTAACGCATCTCCTTCAGGGCAGTGTTGGCGATCTTGCGATCGAGCCTGGTGATGGGTGGCTGACCCAAACGGACAGACGTTGCCATCAACTCGAACACAAGCCTTGCGTCTGTTGGGTTCAACTCCCCAACTAAGTCGCGAAGTTGCCGGTCAATCGAAGGATTCCCGGTCGAGTAAGCGTGCCTTGGGCGTTTCATGGAGTCATCGTAGCCACTTATGTGGTCGGCGGACGGTAACTGAGCGAAGAGCAGACGCTATGCTCAGATGATGAAAGCCATGATCGCGGTGGTGGGGCGCCCGGTCGCAACCGGAGGGATCAAGGAATGGCCGTATACCGGCGCGGTCGCTATGCCGGGCACCTATATCGACGCCTTGCATGCCGCCGGAGGACGCGAGGCGGTCCTTGTGCCAGGGCTGATCGACCGAGACGAGGCCAATTGGATTCTCGATCGCTTTGACGGCCTCCTTTTAATGGGAGGAGGGGACGTTGCCCCTTCGCTCTACGGGCAAGATCCCGTGCCTGAGGTTTACGGCGTATCCGAGGAACGCGACGGGTTCGAAGCCGAGCTCGTGAGGGCCGCTATTGAGCGCGAGATTCCAACGTTGGCAATCTGTCGGGGCGTCCAGATCATGAACGTTGCGCTGGGAGGCACTCTCGATCAACACATTGAACCGCGGGCAAAAGTCGAGCATGGATTCTTTGATGAGTGGGCCAGCCACTCGGTCAATCTGAAGTCAGGCTCACTCGTCGCTAGCACCATGGCGAACGAACGTATCGAGGGCTCCTCGCACCATCACCAGGCGCTCGACCGGCTTGGCGAAGGGCTTACCCCCGTGGGATGGGCTGATGACGGGATCTTGGAGGCCGTCGAGATGGATAGCTCGTGGGTGGTTGGGGTCCAGTGGCACCCGGAAATGACCGCTCTGCAAGATCCAGCCCAGCAGTCGCTCTTTGTAGAACTTGTCGAACAAGCGGCGCTTTTCAGAAGTAAAATTTAAGGGCCGACAAACGCTCCAGAGGCCTCTTCGTCGAGGATCCCAACAGTTCGATCGTACAACTCGTCAGCTTCGGAATGGGATTCTCCGACGGCGGTGAGTCCGGTCATACCCGCCTCCGATAATGCACTCATCATGTGGAAAACGACACCAGTCTGACGAGACTGATCGAAATGCAACCCTCGACGCACAGCGATGTCGAACAAGTCGTCGGCATTCAACCCACGGTATGCGGGGGAGGCCACATGATCGCTTGCGACGAAGAACTTCTCCCTGCCGTTCGGGGCTCGGAACACTGCCTGCTCGGGATCGTACTTGCCATCAGTCAGGAACTGAAGAGTGAGAAATGGATGGGTTGTTCCACCCTTTCGAAGGTTGATCTCGATCGCGTACTGTTGCCATTTCCCCGCCGACTTCACGACCACGAAGTCGAGCGCAAACCTCCCGATAACACCTTCATTCGCAAGCCTTCGCCCTATCTTGGCGGCCTCGTCGGTAATAATCGGAGCGTAAGCCGTATCTGCCGGGAACCGGCAGCCGATGTATTCCTGGCCACTGACACCGCCGAGCAACTGGTCGTGAGTTGAGAGGATCTCCAAGTCCCCGAGAGGCGTGACCCGCAGTTGGACGCTCGGACTCCTGAACTCCTCGCCCTCGATAAGCTCCTCGACGATACCGCCAGCCTTGTCCAGCTTCGCCATGAAATCATCGAACGAACTCGAGGAATCCACGAGTTGCATCCGGCGCACGCGATCCTCGATCGCTGAGCTCTCGCTCGGATCACCCGGGGAAGGCAACCCCGCGAGATCGACTTGCGCGTTTCCCTCTCCTGAGACCCCTTCGTTCAATTTGACCACGATCTTGTTGATCGGCTTTTCGGCTCGAAGTTTGGCAGTCGCCGTGATGCAGTCGGAGAGGCTTTTCAGATTCTCGAACCCGATGGGGTGATTCAGCCCTTCTTCGGCGAACAGCCGTCTGCAACCGCTCTTGGTTCCAAGTTCGAAGAACTTAGGGTCTGCTCCATACATGGGGATTCCCAAAGCGACGGCGAGGTCGCGCTCCAACTCTGTCGTGTTGTACGGGACAAGATGTGCTCGATCATGGTCTGGGATGAGGCTACGAATCTCTTCGATTAGGCGGGGGCGAGCGAGCAGTTTCTCCGATAGGGGCCGGGAAGAGCTATCTCCGGGCGCGACAAGGTGAAGCCTTCGCCGAGCATGGCTCGGTATGACGCCAGGAAGAAGGTCGAGGTAGTAGTCGATAATGCTGGGAAGGATCGCTCGAGATGTTACGTAGATCATCCGTGCCTTCGGCTGTCGCAGGAGCAGAAGCAGGAATAGGAAGCGCTCCTCATAAGCCTGCATGACTCCAGGTCCCCAATCCCCTGCGTCGATCGATAGAGATGGCACAACGACGATGGTCTGCTCGTCCTGGTTCAGGGCCCCGATCGATTTCCAAAGGACGGGCAGCTTGCCCTGCAGCGCTTCAAACCGAGCAGCGACTTCTGGTTTCATGAAGACTGGAGGATAGCGCACCAACCCGGAATTCCGTTTTGATTCTTCGAGTTCTCGCCCCTAGCTAATCCTCCGTAACGTACTCGGTCGATGTCGTAACTTCATCCAAAACATCCTGTCTTATGGATACTCCGAGGCCAGGCCCGGTGGGCACACGCAAGCGCCCCTCTTCAAGTACGAAGGGCTCGGTGATGTCCTGAGCAAAGTAGCGATCGGAACCCGACGTATCGCCGGGTAGCGTGAAGTTCGGCAAAGCTGCAAGCGCCACGTTGGCCGCCCGTCCTAGCCCCGTCTCGAGCATTCCGCCACACCACACCGGTATGCCTTTTGCCGCGCAGACGTCATGCACGCGCCTGGCCTCGAGGTATCCGCCCACACGTCCAGCCTTGATGTTGACGATTGAGCAGGCACCCATGGCGATCGCCTCGGTGGCGTCCCTCGCGGACTCTATGGACTCATCCAGGCACACGGGAGTTCGTATCTGCTTCGCCAGTTCGGCGTGTTCGCGCACCTCCTCCTCGTCGAAGGGCTGCTCGATCAGCAGTAAGTCAAACTCGTCGAGTTGCGCCAAGTGAACCGCGTCCGACAAAGAGTAGGCCGTATTGGCGTCGACTTGAAGAGGGATGTCGCCGAAGCGCTCGCGCACCGCTCGCACAGGCTCTACGTCCCATCCCGGTTCGATTTTCAATTTGATGCGCTTGTAACCTTGATCGAGGTAACCCGCAACGCTGTCGATCAGCTTGTTGATGTCGTCCATGATTCCGACGGACACGCCGCAGTCCACCCACTGCTTGACTGCCCCAAGATGCGCAGCAAGTGACTCGTCGCGCTGGCGCAATTCCAAATCGAGGATCGCCATCTCCAGCGCCCCTTTGGCCATGGGATTGCCCTTTATGTGCGATAGAGCTGGCGATACCTTTTCTGCAGTGAGTTCGTCCTCGGCGAATAGAGCCGGCAGCAAGTGATGGCGGATGAGATGTTGGGCACCATCCACGTACTCCGGTGAATAGACCGGAGCCCCCAGAGCGACACACTCACCCCATCCCTCGCCGTCGGGAGCGACGGCGCGCACTAACAAGGCATCTCGCGCGCTTTGAGATCCGAAGGAGGTGCGGAACTCTCCAACCAAAGGAAGACGAATTCTCCGTAGCTCAACTCCGCTGAGTTTCACTTATGACACCTTCGTCAGAACGTATGAACCGGACCGGGTAAATCGAGTAACGGTGTAACCCTCTAGCACGGCCCCCTCCAAGACCTGGCGAACAGCGCGGCGCCACGCCTGCGCCCTTGCGTGATCGCTCGATCTGATCGATACGATGTCAGCGGGCAAGGGGCACAAGAGCACAGCGCTGGTTGCTTCTTCCACCACCGGCAAACCATCGGCCCCTTCCCTTAGGACTTGATGGGCGCCCGCGTCAAGGAGCGCTTTGTCGTCGATTTCGTCGAAGCGGCCTTCAGAGGCATCAATGGCACGCTCCGACAACAGTGACCATTTGATCAAGATCCGGTCCGATTCGTCACCGGAGTTGATGCCGTCGGTCATCTCTCCATAGAAATGCGGATAGTAGGCGCCGGCTTCCGCTCCAAGCTTCGTAATGTTGAAGTGGGCATTTCGACGGACAAGCGGGTCGTAGGTCCAAGTAACTAAGGCAATGCCCTGAGCAAGGGCCCAGGCGCGCTGATTCTGCTTCAGCGCAAACCCGATGCTGTGCCCTTGGGCTTCGGGCAAGATTCCCAAAATGTGTGAGTGAAGATTGTAGTCACCGTTTTCTTTTCCGAAGATCCCGACGATCGCTCCGACCAAATGACCTTTAAGGAAGGCCCCGGCCACATAGTTGCCGGACTTCGAAAGTGCGCGCAAAAGATCGGGCCCAATCATCGAGCGTTCCTCGGAAACTCGCCAGATCTGGTTGAAAGCGGTTGATGCCGCCGCCAAATCATCACGATTCTCGAGTCCTCGGATTTGCGCGCCAGACTGGGCAGCCGCTGCCTCAGCCGCCGCATGTGCCTGACCAACTGGATCGATGGCTTGAATTGCCCGTTTCATGACCATGCCTATAGGTTGACTGCCGGCCGGGCAAAATACTTCGTTGTCATCGCACAAGACTATGCCCCCCAATTAGTCGCAGCCACCGAAAGGGGCCCTGAATGACCCTCGCGGGTCACTTGACGTGACCCTCGCGGGTCATTTGACGTGACCCTTGCGGGTCAGATTCGGGCAATCCTGACCGATTCATTGACTTACTAGTCATTTTGGGCTACGTTCGTTCTCAACCACTGAGGGCGCGATTGCAAAGACGTCTTCATCCGTTAGCCCCCAAGGAGGATTGAATTGTTACGACGCCGTCTGCTCGCTGCCCTCACCGTGCTCGCGCTGATGCTCAACTGGGCCGCTCTTGCCCCCCCAGCCGCCTCTGCGGAAAGCATCTTCACGAAGACCACCGGTTTCGCAACAAAAACCGGGTTCCGTTTCGTCTTCGCCTGGGAAGCTACTCAACCGATCGTTCCTCAGGTTGAGTACGGGACCGATCCCAATAACCTGAACCAACTCGCCACTCCGATTCCGCCGGGCATCCCCGACACCGGCGGACTGGCACTGGCGGACGACCGCGGCCTCGTTGGCCAAACTATCCATTGGCGCGTCCGGGATCTATTGACTGACGAAGTTTCGGAAACAAAGAACTTTGAGGCTAAAAATGCCTATACGGCTTGGGACTCGGTTGAGGAGATTTACACCGTCAACCTTCTGGTGCAACTCGACAGCCAGTCGCTTCCTCCCGAGTTAACCCCCGACCTTGCACTTCAGGACATTGCCGAGGGCATGAACGTATTCGCCGAGCGGATGTACGACATGCTCGACGGCCACGCTCGCGTCGGCGAGGTCCTGATCACCGACACCACTACCGACTACAACGGAGCCCTGCCCTTCGTGGTCAACTCCGGCCTCGATGAGTGCGTGCCAGCCACGACCAACGTCGCGGACGTGATCGTATCGACGGCAGAGCCGTTTGCAAGTCAGACCTTCACCTGGGCGATAGATGACCCATGTCAGGCATTTGTCGTAGGACGCGAGGGACAACTCGTGGACCCTTGGAGAGACGACCTGCACCTCGGCGCTGTGTCCGCCCACGAGATGGGCCACTACGCCTTCGGCGCCCCGGACCTCTACATCATCGCCCCAACGGACACCGCCGACTGCTTCAACGCCGAGTGGGACGGATCCATCATGCACAACACAGGAGGCTATTCCGGGAGCCGCTGGTACTTGACCGAACTCGATCGCAACTCGGTCACAACTCCGTGCAACCATGGAGATGAGCCCTACAGCTGGGACGTCCTCCGAACGGAGTATGAGCACGTTCCTCCAGCCCCCGCGACTGGTACGGTCGGCTTCGGGATTGATCACATCATCGATGTGCTCGCGCGTGGGAACGAGGACGGCGATGCGCTCAACATATGCATCCTTGACCGCGAGCCCGGAGCGTCTTCCTACGAATGCATCGTTCCCGACGACGGTCAGGCGCCGCCGCCAGGTAACCCCTGTAAGGAGCCGGGCCAATTCATCATGAACGACCCTGAGGGAGACTCGGCGTTCGGGCTAGCTGCCGGCCGGCCCGAACATGACATCCGTGAACTTCGCATCTCAGAACCGAACGCTCTAGGCGCAGGCAAGGTTGTGTTCACACTCAAGATGACAGGCATGGCGAACCCGACGCCCAACACCACGTGGCCGGTGCAGTTCAAGGATCAAAATAACGCGGACCGCTGGGTCAGGATGCAGACCAGCGCAGCCGGGGTGGTTTCGTTTGGCAGCGGTACCGGTACGGCTTATACAGGAACAGCAGGACTTGTTCCTGCCGACTCCGCCAGCAACTACAACGTCGACGGTACGATTCGCATTGTCGTCGCGCGGGCCAACATAGGCAATCCCGTGCCGGGCAACCAACTCACCGCATTTCTGACCCGGATTCAAGTCGGTTTGCCTACCCCGGACAACATGCCGGACAGTCTCGCGCGGGTTGGCAGCTACACGATTCTTGGAAGCGAGAATTGCAGCGCCGCCGACAACAACCCCCCGGTTGCTGTAGACGATTCGGCCTCGACCGCTGAGGACACCTCTGTGACGGTCGCGGTCCTGGCCAACGACTCAGACCCCGACGGCGACACCGTATCGCTCAGCAGCGTGGGCACCCCAGCCAACGGCTCGGCAACCAACAATGGTGACGGAACCGTTACCTATGACCCTAACGCGAACTTCAACGGAACCGATACCTTCACGTACACCATCGGTGACGGCAGAGGCGGCAGCGACACGGGGACCGTGACGGTCACCGTCTCGCCTACCGGCGACCCGCCGCAGGCGTTCGACGACAGCGCCACGACGGCAGAGAACACGTCGGTCACCGTAAATGTTCTGGCTAACGACCACGACCCCGACGGTGATCCCCTGTCCGTAACAGGGGCGACTAACCCCCCCAACGGATCGGCGGTCGTGAACCCCGACAAAACGATCACATACACGCCAGATTCCGGATTCGCGGGGATCGACAGCTTCGACTACACCATCAGCGATGGGACCGGCGGGTCCGATACGGCCACCGTAACCATCCAGGTTTCCGGCGGGTGCTTCGGCCCGGCCTTCACGGAAGATCTCGAAGGACCAATTGCTGAGTGGACCTTCGAGACTCCCGAGAACAGCAATGTCGGCCTCAATTGGGGCGTTGTCCCCGACCCCTTCACGCACAGTCTTACGAACGCCTTCTTTAGCGATGCAGCTGGAGTGGACCTAAAGGATGACAGGCTGATATCACCTCCCTTAAGGATCTCGACTAACACAAGACTCACATTCTGGCATCGGTTCTTCTTCGAGCCGAGCTTCGACGGAGGAGTTCTCGAGGTCACCTCCGACGGTGGCGCCACCTGGCAGGACATCGCGGCGGCTGGCGGCTCTTTTGTAAGCGGGGGCTATAACGGAACGATTGATCCCGCGTTCGGCAGCCCCATAGCGGGACGTGCGTCGTGGACCGGTTTCTCCGAGTTTATTAACGCGATGACTGAAGTCGAAGTGGACCTCACGGCCTTTGCTGGAAGCGAAATCCGTCTTCGTTGGCGACTGGCTCAGGATCCGTTTGTCCAAGGATCGATTCCAGGCGCAGGCTGGTGGGTCGACGATATCGAGGTGTCTCCGCTATTGGTGGACTGTCCTAACAGCCCACCCTCGGCGATCGACGACACTGCATCCACTCCTGAGGACACCCCCGTCACGGTCGCCGTTCTGGCCAACGACAGCGACGCCGATGGGGACACGCTTACCGTTACGCAGGTTGGGACTCCATCCAACGGCACGGCGACCACCAACGGGACGACCGTTACGTACTCACCGAACCCCAACTTCAGCGGGACCGACTCGTTCAACTACGCGATCTCAGACGGGGAGTTCACGTCTACTGCTCAGGTGACTGTCACGGTCGCCCCTGCAAACGATGGCCCAGACGCAAACAATGACAACGGCTCAACTGACGAGGACACAGCGGTGACGGTAAACGTGCTGGCAAACGACACGGATACGGACGGCGACACCCTCACCATCACCTCAGCGAGCGATCCCGCCAACGGCCGGGTCGTAAACAATGGCACTTCGATCGAGTACATCTCCGACCCGAACTTCCACGGGAACGACTCGTTCACCTACACGATCAGCGATGGTCAAGGCGGATCTGACACGGCAGTGGTCTCGATGATCGTTCGCTCGGTCGATGACAGGCCCGACGCCCGCGACGACTCGGCGGAAACGACGAAGAATCAACCAGTTACGATTACGGTGCTCGTGAACGACTCAGACGCCGACGGCGATTCATTGACCGTTACCAGCGTGACTGACCCGGCCCACGGCACCGCGACGATCAACCCAGATCGGACCGTCACATACACCCCTGACCCCGGATACACCGGTGGTGACAGTTTCCAGTACGACGCCTGCGACCCGGGCGGCCTTTGTGACACGGCCACGGTTTCTATCGTTGTGGCGCAGAAGGCTCACAAGGAAAAATAACCGGTGGGGGCTGAATCCCGAACGGGGTTCGCCAGTCGACAAGTCCAACTTTGGATTCAACGCTCAAAGCAAGACGGGTGGCGCCCACGGACATCTCACTTATGACGCCAACAGCGGCGGCATCAAAGTGACTGGCAACGTCGAGACTGTTCAAATATCTGGCACGACCGCGGAATTCAGCGGACTGTGCGAACGGGATGGTTCGCAATGCCGGTACACAGTCAATGTTGAGGACAACGCGAACCCGGGACGGGTTTGGATCGATTCAGAATCAGTGTGTTCACCCTAGGCGGTTCGCTAACCCACGAGGCCTCCGGCCCCATCGGTGAGGGCAACATCCAGATTCATAAGTAGGCCAGATCGCCACGGACCCCGGGCACCCCCGGGGAGCCCCGTGGCGATTCTGCCGCCAATCTTGTATAACGGTCTTTGGCCCAGCTAGAGGCCTATGGGAAAACCGTATCAAGTCCGAAAGGGGACAGGGATGAGAAAACGTTTTTCATTGGTGGCTGTATCGATGGTGCTGGCTCTTGTGGGAGCGGCCTGCACGACCGCGGAAGAGCCAACCACTCCGATCGAGAAAAAGACAACTGTCAAGCTCGCAGTCATGGGCCCTCAAACGGGGCCGGTAGGCCCGCTCTACGTTCACGCCATTCGAGCGGCCCAACTAGCCATTGACGCTGCAAACGCGTCGGGTGAGATAAAGGGCATAACCATTGAACTCGAAGTATTCGACACCCAGGGCTCTCCCGATCAAGCCACGACACTTAAAGACAAGTTCATTCCCGATGTGAACTTCATCGGCTTAATCGGACCTGGCTTCTCGGGCGAGACTCGAGCGATCCTTCCTTCTCTTCAGGAGGCGGGGCTCGTAATGATCAGTCCATCTGCCACCAACACTAAATTGCCGTCGATCGTCTGCGGTGGAGAGGGCGGCGACTGCCCTGCACAAACGGTCTTCCACCGCGTTGTTCCCGACGACGACGTTCAGGGCAAAGGTGTTGCTGATTATGTGACTAAGATTCTCAAACTTAAGAAGCTCGCCTACGCCCACGACAACACCGACTACGGAAAGGCAGTTGCCGAGGGTACGCGCGACCTCCTGAAGGCGGCCGGTGTGGCCGAAGTAACCACCGTTGCCATCGACCCGGCGTCTCAAGACTACTCGGCGGCAGTCAACCAGATCAAGGGGGCCGAAGGCGTCTTCTATGGTGGATACGCACCCGAGGCGGGGCGTCTCGTAAAGCAGTTGAGAGACGCAGGCTTCAAGGGCAAGTACTTGAGCGGTGACGGTTCTTTGGACCAGACGTTTGTAAGTGGCGCCGGCGGCGCGGGGGCCGAAGGCGCGTTTCTCACCTGCGCTTGCAAGCTGGCTTCGGTGGACTCGCCTGGGGAGTTGGGTAAGTTCGCTAAGGACTACAAGGCCAAGTTCAACCTCGATGCGGGCGTGTACGCGGGAGAGGGCTACGATGCCGCTCGGATCTTCATCGAGGGCCTCAAGAAGGGCAACGTCACTCGCAAGGCGATGCATGACTACGTCGAGAGCCTCACGACCGTGGACGGAATCTCGAAGGATATTGAGTTCCTTCCAAACGGTAATCAGAAGCCGACGGACATTTTCGTACACGAGATAAAGAACGGAAAGATCGTCGTTCTGGGAACGGTCGCAGAGCTGACGAAGTAACGATTGAGGTTGGGATGCAGTACAGGGGGCGCCTAACGGTGCCCCCTGTACTAATCTGCGGCTTGGCGACGAGGGAGGTGCGCAGATCAGTCTTTGCTTCGAATGTCTGACCGGTCAGTTCTGGCCTCAATCGATCGACGGACTCACTCTTGGCGCCATCTACGCGCTCATCGCCCTGGGCTACACACTCGTCTATGGCGTTCTTCGTCTAATCAACTTCGCCCACTCCGAAGTCTTCATGATCGGCGTGTTTGCAAGTTTGTTCACCATGCACGCCCTGGGGATCGAACTAGGCGACCCAACTAAAACCGGCCTTTTCTTAGCCGGGACGATCCTTCTCGTCTTGGTCGTGTCCATGGTCGTTTCAGGAACCGCCGCGGTTGCACTCGAGCGAATCGCATACCGTCCCCTTCGGCGGCGCGGCGCGCCAAGGCTTGCGGCGCTGATCACAGCGATCGGGGCCTCCTTGTTCCTTCAGGAACTCTTTGCCCTCCGGTACAGCCGCGACTATCTGCCCTTCCCCCGAGTTCTGGAAAAGAAGGTCCTGTTAGTGTTCGGTGGTTCGGACATCCGAGCAGACAAGGTTCTGGTGGTGGTTTCGGCCCTAGTGCTGATGGTGGTCCTCGATCGCTTCGTCGCGAAGTCGCGAGTGGGAAGAGGAATTCGGGCCGTCGCGCAGAACCCACAGACGGCTGCCCTTATGGGAGTCAATATCGACAGAATCGTGATGATCACATTCTTTCTGGGCGGACTCCTTGCCGGTGCGGGCGGAACTCTCTTCGGGATCTTCTTCGAGCAGGCCCGTTACAACATCGGGTTTCTGCCGGGCATCAAGGCCTTTACCGCGGCGGTCCTGGGCGGGATTGGCAACATACGCGGGGCTCTATTGGGCGGATTTACCCTTGGCTTGCTAGAGAACTACGGATCAGCCGTCTTCGGAGGCCAGTGGAAAGACGTCTTCGCCTTCGCTGTTTTAGTGCTCGTCCTTATGTTTCGACCCACCGGTCTTTTGGGCGAGCAGCTGGCGAGAACAAGAGCATGACGAACCCGCGATCCTTTTTCAAGCGGCTTCGTCCGGTCGAGGTTGTCGGAGCGCGGTGGGACCGCAGTCCCCGATGGGCCAAGGCAGTAGTGATCGTCACCGGGCTCTTTCTAGCCGTGGTAATTCCGGGAGGCATTCCAGGAGCGGTGGCACCGATCTCTCAATACTGGCAGAGCGTGCTCTTTTCTCCGGTTGGCCTGTTTGTTCTGCTGGCACTCGGACTGAACGTAGTGGTTGGCCAGGCGGGCTTACTCGACCTCGGATACGTCGCGTTCTACGCCGTCGGCGCCTACACCGCCGCAAAGCTGACAACCTCGGCGGGGTGGTCGGCGTGGGAGGCGCTGCCGATGTCCATTCTCATTGCAATGGTCTCCGGCGTGATATTGGGTGCTCCCACGCTTCGCCTGCGCGGTGACTATCTGGCGATAGTGACCTTGGGTTTCGGCGAGATCGTTCGGATCATCGCGCAGAACTCCGCGCCCCTGGGGCAGGCTCGTGGGATCGTTGGAATCAAGCATCCCGAAACCTTCGGCGGTGGAAACTTTGGGCTTCAGCCACTTCCCTATTACTATCTCACGCTCGCCGCGATCATCCTGACGGTACTGATGATGAAGGCATTGACCAAGTCGCGGGTCGGCCGGGCATGGGTGGCAATCCGCGAAGACGAGGACGCTGCGCAGGCGATGGGCGTTTCCACTTTCAAGATGAAGCTATGGTCATTCACGATCGGAGCGTCCACCGGGGGTCTCGCAGGATGGCTCTACGCGACCCGAGTGGGATTCGTGAGTCCAGAGACCTTCACGCTTTTCGTTTCGATCTTCGTCCTGTCCGCCGTCGTGCTGGGTGGCATGGGGTCGGTGCCCGGCGTAATCGCTGGAGCGTTTGCGGTCGGGTTTCTGCCCGAGTACTTGCGTGAGGCTGCCCTAGGCGACCTCATCACATCGGGTTTGAACAAGGTGATCGGCTCGACCGCGAGCGATGTCACTGAATTCCGGGTGCTCCTATTTGGCGCGGCGCTGATGATCATGATGATCTTTCGACCCGCGGGCTTATTGCCCAGCAGGCGGCGAGCTGCGGAACTTGCCTCTGCCGGGCCGGGCGCAACTATCGGCGGAGCCGACGCGGCCGCGGAGCAGGGGAGCGGCGATGACTGAACCGCTCCTCGAACTGTCTCAGCTTTCGATCTCCTTCGGGGGGGTCCAGGCGGTCAGTGGTCTCGATGTCGTCGTGAATGAAGGAGAGATTCTTGCACTCATCGGACCCAACGGCGCAGGCAAGACAACGGTCTTTAACTGCATCACCGGGTTCTACCGGCCCGATAGGGGGACCGTGTCGATGGAGGGCCGCTCGATCGGGGGTCGGCCTCCTCACGTCATCACCCGATCCGGCATCGCCCGGACGTTTCAGAACATAAGACTGTTTCCGAATATGACTGCACTTGAAAATGTCCAGGTTGGGGCCGACGCCCGCCACCGCACCAGCGTGCCGGGGGCCCTGGTCAGAAGCCCCCGTCATCGCAGGGAGGAGAAAGATGGTTACGCCCGAGCTGTCGATCTCCTCGACTTCGTAGGAATTCCCCTCCGGGCAGAAGACCTTGCACGAAATCTCGCGTACGGCGACCAGCGGCGGCTGGAGATCGCGCGCGCGCTTGCGACGGGACCGAAGCTGCTCCTTCTCGACGAGCCGGCCGCTGGGATGAATCCTCCCGAGAAGCAGGCGTTGATGCAATTGATACGGCGCATCCGTGATCGGGGAGTCACCGTGTTCATGATCGACCACGACATGCGAGTGGTCATGCAAATCTCAGATCGAGTTGCGGTTCTCAACTTTGGTGAGAAGATCGCGGAAGGCTCTCCGCGACAAGTTCAGAAGGACCCCAAAGTGATAGCCGCCTATCTGGGAGAGCCGTCTGATGCCGCCTGACGGAACGCCTCTGCTGGAGCTCAGCGACGTGCACGTCCACTACGGAACGGTGCGCGCGGTGCAGGGTATCTCGCTCACGATCGCCGAGGGCGAAATCGTAACTCTCATCGGCGCCAACGGGGCCGGGAAATCAACAACTCTCAAGAGCGTTTCCGGCATACAGCCGGTGACCAGCGGAGAAATTCTTCTAGAAGGCGAACCGATCCACCAAACCCCCCCGCACGAGATTGTTCAAAAAGGCATCAGCCAAGCCCCCGAGGGGCGCGGCATATTTCCGGGAATGACCGTCGCTGAAAATCTCGCGATGGGCGCATACAGCAGGAAGGACCACAAAGGCATATCCGAAGACTACGAACGCTCGTACTCCTTGTTCCCCATCTTAAAGGATCGGCGAAATCAGCCTGGAGGAACCTTGTCGGGAGGAGAACAGCAGATGCTGGCCATCGGGCGCGCACTCATGGCGCGTCCTCGCGTCCTGCTGCTCGACGAACCTTCGATGGGCCTAGCGCCGATGCTCGTGCAACAGATCTTCTCAATCATCGATGAGATCAATAGGCAGGGCACCACAATCTTGCTGGTCGAGCAGAACGCTCAACAAGCGCTGCGCCGAGCCGACCGTGGCTACGTCCTGGAGACTGGCAGAGTGGTCCTGTCCGGCGATGCGGCAGAGTTGCTGGCGAATGACTCCGTCAGGAAGGCTTACTTGGGAGAGGAATAACGATGGATTGGAGAAGATTTCACGATCACACAAATCACCATCCCGACCGCCATGGCGGGCAATCGGACGATCCCAGCAGGCCCAGGGGGATGGATCCTGAGCGGCGGCCGGAGCCGTTCAGGAGTTTTCAAGAAAACCTGGCGACCGTCGACCTCGCCGAAGACATCGATGCTTGGACATCGAGCACTCAATCTCCAGAAATACACACTGCTCTCGACCTCGATGGGCTGTCGCGGATTCTTTTGGTAGGGGCGGGTGCGAAGCGATTCAAAAAAGGGCGCCTTGCCGGCCGCTACTTCCGCACGTACGCGTCCGCTGGAGCGCTGCACCCAAACGAGGTCTACGTCGCGACCGCTGACCTCGACGGGCTCTCGGCCGGCCTCTACCATCTAAATCCTAGGGACAAGCAGTTAACAGTTCTGGGCAACGGGGACCCTCGACCGGCGCTTGCCCGCGCAACGGGTGACGATTCCCTAATGAACAATCCGGTGGTGCTCATCATCAGCGGCATCCCATGGCGCACGGGCTGGAAGTATGGTCCCCGCGGATATCGCCACCTTTGGTGGGACGCGGGCATGATCATCGCAAACATCCTTGCCCTGGCGGACTCGGTGGGGCAGCGGGCGCGAGTCATGGCCGTATTCGCCGACAACTTGGTCAACGGAATCATCGGCGTAGACGCGAGGTCCGAGATGGCTCTCGCTCTGATTGCGATAGGTGAAGGCGCTCTGGCGACGAAGGCCACATTCGAGCCCGTCCCCGCAACAGCTGCTCCCGTCTCAAAAGACCCTTACGAGTTCTCGGAGATCACAGCGGTCCATCTTCAAACATCTATTTCCTCCGTCGACAGCGTCCGCGCCAAATTGGATAGGGCATCGAAGGCTCCCCTTGCACCCACCCATCTGGAAAACGGATCGGTAGAGAAGGTCATACTGAAGCGCGGCTCGACGCGGGATTTCGACGATCAGGCGATGATCGAACAAACAACTCTCCAAGCGATTCTTCATTACGCGGCCGCCCCTTTCGCCGGGGACTGGGGCGAACCTTTCAACGAGCTGTTCGTGATCGCTCACGGCTTGACGGGCATCCTACCGGGGCGGTGCAAATGGACGGGCGAGAATTTGGAAACGCTCTTGCCCGACCCCAACTCACGCGAGAGCGGGCAATTTTTGTCTTTGAATCAATCGCTCGGCGGCAACGCCGCAGCCGTTGTCTTTCCGATGGCGGATCTTGATGAGGCGGAGCGAAGGCTTGGTCCTCGCGGCTACCGCGCGGCGCAACTGGAGGGGGCGATAATTTCCGGGCGTTTGTACGTCGCGAGCTACGCGGCCGGGCTCGGAGCAACCGGACTCACCTTCTATGACGAAGAAGTGTCTAAGTATTTCGCCACGGACTCCGAGCCCATGTTGGAAGTGGCTATCGGCAAGCCGGCACCGCACTAGGTAGCTCCGCTGGATTTTACCCAACGCCTTGGAATGCTCGGGGCGCGACCTCGGCCTCCGGACCTGTTCGCGCTTTGAGGTCGCACCTCCCCGTTTCAGGTTGCAACCCCTATTGCTTCGCTCCGTGCTTGCGCAAGAGATCGGCGACCGCCTTCGCTTTGTGAACTGCCGAGTGCCCCAGAGGAGTCATTTTGTTGAGCGGACTCTTCGCGTTGACGTCGGCTCCGCGCTCTATCAACAGTTCAACCACTGCCTTTTGGTTGCCGTGCGCCGCAGCATGCAAGGGCGTCGTGCCCCAATGTGAGTTCTGATTTTGAGCCTCTATCTCGGCGCCGGCTTCGAGCAGAATCCTTACGACCTCGAGATGGCCTTTCCACGCCGCGCAGTGCAGCGGGGTCGAGCCATCTTTGTCCTTAGCGCTGGTCAGCCCCTTGTTTTTAGCCAGTAACGCTTTCACGCCTGCGGCATCGCCTTTCTTCGCCGCGCTTATGATCTCTTTGTCCATCGCACGCCAGTCTAGAGCAGACCCAAAAGATGGTCTAGGAGGCAGACGTAAAGTCCGGAGGCCTGCTAGAGTCGCTCCAGTAATGGGCACACGAAAACCCTCGTCCGTTGTTCGCCGATATCCCGCCTTGGGTTTCATCATCGCCGCGGCCGCTCTTGCGGTGCTTTTGCCGAGCGCCCTCAACGTCCCCCAATCCGGACCGTCAACCCTTGCAGAGTTCGCACCAGTTCCCGGATCAGGTCAGGGCTCGAGCGACGTTTCGGAATTAGGACAAGCGGGATCGGGCGGGATCGGGTTCGGGAACTCCGAGGGCACCTCCCAGGCTGCCCGTCCCGCCGAATTGGGCACACTCGCCCAGAAACGGGCCAAGCTCAAATCATGCGTTGGCAATCCCCCGCGGCAGACCGAAGACCTGCTCGCGCCGCCGTGCGTCGCCTTCTTCGAAGGCGACAACGGGGGGGCTACCGCAAAGGGAGTCACGCGTGACGAAGTAGCCGTCGTGATGTACGTGGGCGGTGACGCAAACACGGACCCCGATTACCGCAAGGTCATCGATTGCGCCACCGTGCCTGAGGACGACGATAACGGGAGGAACCTTTCCTGCGCAGCCTACATGCGCTTCTTCAACAGCCGCTACCAGACCTATGGTCGAACGGTCCATCTTTACGCCGACCACGCCTCCGGGGCGCACGCCGACTATGACCTGAAATACAAACCGTTTGCCACCGTGGGCTCCAGCATTCTCGCGGATAAGAAAACCCTCGGAGTCCTCTACGACTCCCGAAAACGCAAGAGCTATCAGGACAAGGCGCCCTACATCATCGGCTTTCGTGCCGACCTTGAGGATCACGCGCGAATCACGGCAAGTTATGTTTGTCTCAAGCTCAAGGGCCAACTGGCTCAATACGCCGCAGACCCCTTGCTCCAAGCAAGAACTCGCAAGTTCGCCATCTTTCACGACAGTGATGGCGTATTCGACCTTCTTGCCCCGGAGATCCGTTCTCAATGCGACCTAAAGGTGGAGGTAGTCTCGAACCAGAACAACAACGCCCAAGCCAACACGGCCGCGTTCGCACAATTCAAGCAAGATAATGTGACCACGGTCATACCGATTCTCGGAAGAATCGCCCGCATACAAAGTACGAACATCGCGACAAACCTCGGGTACTTTCCGGAGTGGGTTGTTCCAGGCAGCAAGGATCTTACTGGGTCCGACCAGAATGGCGAGGCCCGGTTCGCCAATCCCGCTCAGTGGACTAGTGCTTTTGGGGTCACGTTCGACTACCGACGCGACGCGATCGTAGATCAGCCTTGGTACCGAGCTTACAAGGAAGGGTGCGCGAGATGTCCAGAGCCCGCAACGGGCCCCGGGGGTGGGCCGGTAGCGGAACTCTACGACCAGCTCGCGATGCTCTTCTATGGAATCCAATCCGGCGGTCCGCGACTCTCGGCGGAGAGCATAGACAAAGGTCTGCACGCCATCCCTTCCACGGGGAGCGCTAGCCCGTACAAGCCGGCCGCCTACTTTTCACCCGGCAACTACACTCTCCTAAAGGACGCAACCGCGATCTGGTGGGACCCTTCGGGAACTGCCCCCGGCTCCCAGACAGCAGGATGTTACAGGCTTCCCTACGAGGGCAAGCGGTACCGCAGCGGAGAATGGTCTGCGGGCGATTCCGACGTGCGTTCGCCCGGGCCATGCCAGGGAGACGTCCGGGTATCCTGAATCTTAAAGAGCCTCCTCACCAAGCGGCTTCCAGCAGACGCTTGGTGACACCCTCCCAGGCCCAGTTCTGCGTGGCGCATTGTGAAGCGATGTGACCCATCTCGAAGTGTTGTGCCCGCCCCACACTGAGTACTCGATCGATTGCCTCTGACATCGACCGGATCGAGTCGCTGGAATCGAAGGTCAAGAATCCTTTCCGACCGACAGCTTCCTCGATTGCCGCACCGACTTCACTGATCCCCGAGTGATTCGGGACGATTGGAAGCACTCCGCACGCAGCCGCCTCGGCCGCCACCATGCCGAAAGCCTCGGGGACGATCGAAGGGACGACCAACACGTCGAACGAGGGAAGCTCATTCGACAGCGGGATGTGATCGATGTGCCCCCGAAACTCGATGGAGATTTTCTTTGCTCTGTCGAGGTAGTCCTTCTGCGGGCCGTTCGAGAAGAAACGAGCGAAAGACTTAGTCATCTCCTCGGGGGCTTGGTCGAGGATGTGCTTGACCGCATCGGAGATCTCTCCGGTTTTGAATGCCTCCACTAGCCCCCGGATGGGCTCGCCAAACCTTCCTCCTCCGACAACAACAACCTTGAAACGTGAGGCCTTCACAAGCGGGAGAGCGGCTATGAAATCGTGCACGCCTTTCTGGGGGATGAGCCTGCCGACGAACGAGACGACCGGCTCGCCCGACCTAGGCTTTTTCTTCGAACGAAAGAGGTCGATGTCGCAGCCGGGGTTGACCACCACACCACGTTTCTCCCATCCCGGCACCGTTTCGATGGCGGCCCGCAACATGTAGTTGCTGCCACCTATGACACGATGCGCTCCCATGAGCCCTTCCAGGGCGTAGTGGCGGTAACGATCCTGTTTCTTGACTGCATACTCGAGCGCGCTGCCATGGAGCTGGACCGAATACTTCGTGCCGGTTTTTTCGCAAGCCAACTTGGCGATGTACGGGCCCATCACCTCGTGACCGACGAAGATTGCATCTGGTTGGTGATCCTCGATGGCAGTCACCATCGCCGCAACGTTAGTCTCAACGTATCTCCGCAATTCTTCTTCCGAAAGGTCCACGAAAGTCTTCGCCTCAATGTGCGGATACTCCTCGTACACATAGACAGGTAGTAGTTCTCCAATTGCCGGCCGCACGAGTTTGCACCTGCCAGACGCAGGCTCGGCTCCCGTCAGTTCTGTTCGATAGCTTTCATTGCCACCTTCAAAGTCGCCTTCTTCATCCAAAAATGGAGGCAGAGGTGTTCTCCGGTGCTGGCACATGAGGAAGATGTTGTGACCTTCCTTGCGAAATGTGCGGCAGACGTTCGACGTGTAGATGTTGGAGCCGGTACCGGTCAGCAGGTAGCCGTGCCAGAAGAGGATGTTCATTCCTTAGAACCCCCGCGTTTGGGGGGCGCTTGGTTTGTGGCTATTAGAGGTCGCCCTCTGCCCTACCTCCGAGGTGCTTGGCGAGAAACTTCTCCGCTGCCGCATAGAACTTCAGCCGATTCTCCGGCTTGGCGAACCCATGTCCCTCGTCTTCGAACAGCATGTATTGGTGATCGATGCCCTTCTCTTTCAGCGCTGCAACCACTTGCTCCGACTCGGCCTGAGGAACCCGGGGATCGTTCGCCCCTTGAGCGATCAGCATCGGAATCTTGATCTGATCCACCTTGAACAAAGGCGAGCGGCTCTTGAGAAACTCTTCGTCCTTCTCCGGGTCGCCGACTCGGTCCTTGAACATGTTCAGCATCGGCTTCCAATAAGGTGGGATCGTGTTGATCCAGGTAATGATGTTGCTCACACCGACGATGTCCACCGCGCAGCAGAACACGTCCGGGGTGAAAGTTGCTCCTACTAGCGCAGCGAAACCGCCGTAACTCCCCCCGTAGATAGCGATCTTCTTGGGATCCGCATAACCCTTCTCGATGGCCCAGTTCACTCCATCGATGAGGTCGTCGTGCATCTTGCCGCCCCACTCGCGGTTGCCTGCGTTAAGGAAGTCCTTGCCGTATCCGGTTGAGCCACGGAAGTTGATCTGAATGACCAAGTATCCGCGGTTAGCCCACAATTGCGTCTCTGGGTCGAATCCCCACATGTCTCGATGCCAAGGACCACCATGGACGTTCAGGACCGTGGGAAGGTTCTTGCGCTCCGACCCCTTGGGGAAAGCGAGGTAACCGTGAACCGTCAACCCATCGCGCGAGGTGAACTCGAATGGCTCAACTGACGTTAGCTCGTACTTTTTGAGTTCCGCAATATGGTCGAATAGGAAGGTTGCCTTCTTAGTGGCTCGATCGAACGCGAAATACGAGATGGGACCGTTGTCCGCTGTAAATGCCACCAGCCAGGTCTTGTCAGCAAGGTCACGGCCGACTACGAAGAAGTCCCCGTGGTGCAGGCCCTTGATAGCGTCGAAGTCACCCTTGATGGAATCGTCAAGAACTACCCACTCGTTGCGGTCCCTGGTAAACGCGACTGCAAGGGGCTCGTAAGTATCGATGTCGGTGAACACTCCTCCAACGTCGTACTGCGGATCTTCAGCTATCACCGTGACCTTCTTCGAGGCTATGTCCAGCTTGACCAACCGGCTGGCATTGGCGTTACGTGAGTCCTGCAGGAAGATCGCGTCTCCAGCTTTGTTGAAGCCAACAGGTCCGCTGCTCAGCGCGTCGTCCGGTCCCCAGCTGATCAGCTTCTCGAACGGGTCTTGTTCGGTCTTGCGATGCATGAGATCGAATCCGCCATCCTCCGTCGCAGCAACTGCAACACGGACTTTCTGGTCCCGGTCGGACTTCCATTCAAGGATGTTTCCTGGGTTCTCAGCAACCTTGGTTAGCTCGCCCGATGAGATGAGGAGGTGATAAACGTCGTGGGCTTGAGGATTATCTTTGTTGATCCCAACAAGGATCTCGTCCGGCAGATCCTTGTTGCGGGAAACAACCTGAACCTGAACCTTCTCGAACGGTGTCAGGTTGCGGATATCGCCAGTCTCCAAGTTGACGGCATATAGCAGCCAGTTCTCGTCACCACCGATATCTTGGATGTAAAGCAAATGCTTGTTGTCATAGGCCCAGAAGTATTCCCTTATACCCCGATCGGTGTCCTTGGTGACCGGCTTGTAGTCGTCTTTGCCTACCGCCCCAACCCATACGTTGAGGACGTCGTTCAATGGCGCGATGTACGCCATCCTAGTTCCATCTGGTGAAAGCTGGGGCTGAATCTTCTCAGGATTGCCCAGAAGAGCTTCAGCCGGTATGAGATCGGGTAACGAGCCCACATTTGGAGGCATATGCCCCTCCTTCTCTCTTTTTTTGTTGGAGCTGCCTAGTCGGAAAGAAATCCTATCCCAGAAGACGTTTGATCATCCTGAGTGCATTAACGTTGTGCTTTAGATATCGGATCAAAGGACCTTAAGTCATGTCTACCGAAAAACACGAAGCCCAATGCACCCACCTCGATCAGATCCAAGATGTCGCTCCGTCTGGCGACGGATGCATGGAGTGCCTGCAAATGGGCGAATTGTGGGTGAATCTAAGGATGTGCTCGACGTGCGGCCATATCGGCTGCTGCGACAACTCCAAGAACCGCCACGCCACCGGACATCACGAGGCGACAAAGCACCCGATCATCCGCTCCTTCGAGCCCGAAGAGGGTTGGTTCTGGTGCTACCCGGACGAACTCTTCTTTGAGCTCGACGATGCCCCGTCCGCTCCTCATCACTCATGAAGATCCCGTTTTAATGGCCCACGATCAGAGAGTAGATCGGGCCTCCCCCTGGGGAATTTCAGTGAGCGCCGTCAAAGGAGAAGCCTCAGAGAACTATGTTATAGTATGCACATGCTCTCGGAACGGGTTCAAGTGCTTCTGACGCCTGACCAGCGGTCCCGCGTCGAGCGGATCGCGCGAGAACGGCGACTTTCCGTTGGCGCCGTGATCCGCGAGGCTGTCGAAACTTATATTGCACCACGCTCGCGCGAGGAAGCTTTGCGAGCGCTTCAAGCGCTAAACGCTCCCGTTGCCGACTGGGAGACGATTAAGGCCGAGATCCTGCGAGGCGCCGGGGCTTGACCCTGTTTGTTGATACCGCGGTGATCATGTACGCGGGGGGTAAGCCACATCCTCTTCGTGACCCCAGCCGTTACATTCTCGGCCTTGTTGCATCCGCTCGGCTCGATGCGGTCATATCGGCTGAGGTCATCCAGGAGATATTCCATCGCTTTACAGCGATCGCGCGTCGAGAAGTCGGAGCTGACATGGCCCGCAATGCAATGGATCTGTTTGCGCCGGTTTTATCCATAACCCAGCCGGTCATGCAACGAATGCCGGGACTCGTGGTGCGGTATGAGTCTTTGGAGGCACGCGATCTCGTACACATCGCCACATGTCTGGAATATGGAATCGAAACGATCATTTCTCCCGATACCGGCTTCGATGAGGTTACCGAGATACAACGAATCGCGCCGGAGGATCGGGATCGACTTGAAAGATTTATCCGTTAATGCTCGTAAGTCAGGCACCTACGGCGACGGCGAAGATGCCGATGGTTATGGCCAGCTGGGTGGACCCAACTTGTCACAATACGAACAAATCGCAGACGCTTGAAGGCGAGCCGTTTGGCCTGATGAAGCCCCACAGCAAGGC
The DNA here is from genome assembly GCA_964501265.1 of uncultured Actinomycetes bacterium. GTDB lineage: Bacteria > Actinomycetota > CADDZG01 > JAHWKV01 > JAHWKV01 > CAZCSK01. The sequence continues at coordinate 5,700 of CAZCSK010000015.1, read as the reverse complement.
GCGTCGAGACGGATACTTCAAGCGCTAGGAGCTCGGCCCTCTGAAAGGCGGAAGTGCGCTCAACTCAGCGGGTTCATTCGCTTCTCTCCTAGAAACTCCTACGGGGAGGTTAAGCCCAAGTCAACCGATAACGCGTACTAGCCGCGACGATTCTAGCTGCCCACCGACATGGATGATTCGGTGGGGTCGATGCCCAAGGAAGCTAGCGTTTGCTTGCGCCACGTGAGCAATTGCTCCGTCGCCGCCTGCAGTTCCCCAGCGCGTAGTAACAGGGCGACCCGCGAAGCACGATCGACCATCTCTTGCTCCCAGCTTCGGGTGGGCTCATGCCACTCGACACGGCTGAGTCGCTCAAGGGCTGACTGAATGTCCCTGACAACAGAGATCCTGACAGAACCTACGTCAAAGGCTGACGGTCACGCGCAAGAACGTGGCAGGTATCGAAGTGCCACCTTTCGTGTCCTGGTTCTGCGCCTTCGCCAATTCCAGCAGTTGGTTATGTAGATCCTCAACCTTGCCGCCCTTCTCAGCTGCCTCATACGCGTTCATGGTCGGGCCATAGAACCGCCGGAAGATATCGATGACTTCTGCTGGGCTCTTGTCCGGCGCCACGAAGTGGTAGGTGTCCTTTTCCGTAGATACCTTCTCTGCTGGCACACCGGCCTCGCCGAACCGCTCGATGATGTTGGCGTCCACACCCCAGGTCATCGGGCTGATGAAACCCTCTGGCGGGGGCGGCGTGAACGATGAACTGATCTTCAGCAGCTGGGATACGAATGACGTTTCATCGTTGGGGATCCAGTTTCCCATCACGATGCGACCACCCGGTTTCGTGACCCGGACCATCTCCTTGGCTACCTCGAAGGGCTTGGGAGCAAACATAGCGCCGAAGACAGAAAGCGTCAGGTCGAATGTATCGTCGCTTACTCCTTGCAAGTCGCTCGCATCTCCTTCTTGGAAGACCAAGTCAGTGAGGCCGGCTTCTGCAGCTCGTTTGTTCCCTGCGTCAACTAGGTTCTGGGCGATGTCGATCCCGACAACTTCGGCCCCCAGCTCGGCAAGAGGAACAGCCGTCGTCCCATCTCCGCTACCAAGGTCCAGGACCTTCAGCGGCGTCGTTATCTTGAGAGACTGAACAACCGCTTCTCCCGACTGACGCATGAATGCGGCGATCTCGGTGAAATCACCCTTCTCCCACAGTTCTTTGTTCGGATTCATGACTTCTCCCTTGATCGATTGCGCTCACAGTACACGCTCGGCCCAGGATCAAAATCCTACACCTACTATCCTGTTGGATGGACAGATTCACCGGTAACGACGCCGATGGACCTTCCCGTGCTGACGATCTGCTCGATCAGCGGACCGCTGCTTCAATTGGCGCCAGGGATCCGAGATCAGCAGCTTGAAGAATGACATTGAAAATGGCCTCCCGCGTTTAGCCCGGCCAAAAAAAGCGCAGGATCTCTGGATCCTGCGCTTTTCATTTAAAACTCGACGGGCTGAATTACTTTCTCTCTTCCACCTTGCAAGTACTCATGCCGAACAGGCTGTAAGTCCGGCACCAGTTTATCAAACCGGTGGTCAGTGGCCCGATGCCGATCAGGCCCACAGCCACAGGCCATCTTCGTTCTTGAGAACGAACACCAAGGCCAAAAGCACGATCCCTGCCACAATGCGCAGAGTTTTGTCGATTCCACCTACATTTGCTTTCATTTTCTCCTTCTTGATACTTAAAGCCAGCACAGAGCATCTACGGGTTTCTGGGGGACTAGACGTGCCTAAGCGTACTCCTTTACCTCAAAGATCTCGTCCGCCAGGAGACCATGTGCTTCCTTATGGACTCGGATGGCGTCATCAGCGGACGGAGCCTCAACTAGACAGAAGATTTTCCCCTGACTTTCGTCGAACCAATATTTGAGATACTTCACTCCGTACTGATCCTGCGTTTTCAAGTCGGCCATGTGAGCCTCGGCCAGGGCGGCGTCGGTGGCTCCTTCAACTTTGTGAACATCCATGAAAAGTGGCATTTCGTCCCTCTGTTCTTGTCGAAATAATAGATTCCGAATCTATCACACGCACCATCGGTCCATCGACCGAGTCTCGGTTGCCGCGCGTACCACTGTACGGTTCGGTGGGCCCAACAGACCATAACGCTAACCATTTGGAGGTGTGCGCTGACCAGGCTAACGTCTGTTGGACTGACGGCAGGTCGGATTCATCGAAGACGGAAACGCGGTCCAACTCCTAAGGACTCGACACTCAAATCCTGAGTTCCATTCCGCGGCAATGAAAGGACTTGAGAAAAGTCGCGCAAACCGCGCAAGGACCGATGAAGAGATCGTGAGCCAAAGGCTGTTCGCCGTAAGGTATAGAGCACCGGAACAGATGGGGTTAGCGCGGTTAGATCGATAGGACACTGTCCGCAGCGAGTGAGTGCTCGACCATTTCGACAGGATTCGTGAACGAGGCATTCTTTCCCTCGAGGTCCTCTTCCACCACCGCACGGGCAGCGCTGCACGGTCCTCAGATGTAGAAGCGACCGCCTTTTCCGACGATGTCGCGGATCGTCTCTCCGACGTTGGCTAAGCCGACTCCATGCAGTGAGTCGGCAACCGTGCTCTTTATGAGTGTGACCGCCTCACCCGTTAAAAACACCTCGGCTCGGTGACCGGATTGAAGCGCGGCCTGGGCAAGATGCATGCAGAGGGCCGCCCGCGTTGGATCATCCGAGCCAAAAGTTGTCGTGACCATCACCGTCGCCATCGTTCGCGCCTCCTCATTGGGATCTAAACCCGGGAGTCTACAACGTAACCTGCTTTGCGGCGACGAGACCCGATGACCTGAAGTCCTCAGCACGGCGCCGGCGAGCCGGCGCCGTGTGGGCGAAGCCTGTTCTCCATGGCTGGAACAACTCCAGATTCCGGGTAGAGAGGTTAACGTTCGGAGAGACGAAATCAGCTTCTAGTCCGAGAGCCCTTCGCAGATCCCAACCCTCACCGAAGACCACATCCTCGCAGACGAGATTCGGAAGATGCTCCCAGCCTTCAAGGACGAGAACTTCCCAAAGTTCAAGGAGCTCGTCCGGGTCGTCATGCCCGAGGTTGGAATCGAATCGCGGAACAACATCGGCCCATAATCCATCTGCCGTTGGTTAGCGTTATGGGCGGTTGGGTGGACCCAACTTGTCACAATACGAACAAATCGCAGACGCTGGAAGGCGAGCCGTTTGGCCTGATGAAGCCCCACAGCAAGGCGCGTCGAGACGGATACTTCAAGCGCTAGGAGCTCGGCCCTCTGAAAGCGGAAGTGCGCTCTGGATCTTGTGTGGACCGGTCCTTGCTACCATAGGCACCTCTTCGCCGAAGCGTTACGTGGAAGTGCCCTATAAAGCGGGTCACCTTCCATGGTCGGTTGAATTCGGTAGTTATGCCGTGGGACCGCTGTTCCAGATGTCGACTACGCATCGCCATTCGCCATCGGATTCCTTTCGCCAGACGGTGATTGCGCGTCCCTCTATTTTGATTGGATTTCCGTCCGGATCATTCACGGTGACGGCGTTGTTGCTGAATAGGTAGGCGAGATTTCCATCTGGCGAGAAGGCAGCGTCGTCTGAAGACCAAGTGATGTTGAAACCAGGAATTTGCAGACTCCCGAGTACATACTCACGCAAAGCCTCCTTCCCCCTAACGGCTGGAAGATCAGGCGGTAGGACAACCGCATCGTCTGTCCAATACGAAAGAATGCGGTCGATATCATCCCCCTTGGATGCCAACGTTGCCCATTCAGCGTCGCGCTCGAGGAGCTTTTTCTTTTCGGACGTCAAATCCATAATCTGTTTCCTTTCATCTAATCGGCATAACTAGGTGTTAACCCGACCCGCGGTCGATTCCCGGATCCAGTCATCGCTGTCCATCCTCTCACCTTCGGTCCTAGCCACGCGCCTGTCTTTCGACTTCTCACGTTAGCCGAGTGGCGGGGAGAGTCAAGGCCAATCGTCTTGCGGCGGAGAAGTTCGCCGCTGGCGCTCCGACACTTTCCGCCAGGTCAAATCCATTTCAGAGAGCCTGAGAACGTCACGAACATCCTCGCAAAACTTGGAGTCCCCGCCCGCGCGGGTATCGCCGCAGCAGCCGGCAAGAGGGGCCGCGAAGATTAGTGGCCTGAAGATTCGCGACGAGAATCTTTGTGTAGCTCAGTAGCTCGATAGCCTTCCTGAGGAGTAGCCGTAGCTTCGGGAGTTGCTGCCAGGAAGCGCGTCGGTCGCCAGGCGCCCATCGGGGTCCTAGAGGTCACCGTGCCCACCAGGACTGTCGCGGCTCGATGACGCTACGCAATAAACTTACGGCTCCTCACTATTGGAGAACCAGATGTCAGCTCAATCGCTCATGCTCGGGGCGTTCAGATGATCTACATCATCGAGCACCTGCAGGGCTGCCGCGACGGACTCCGCGATCACGATCCCACGTGCTGCTTCCGCCCTCGTGATCTGCCCCATGAGGACGCCGAAGCGAGCATGCGGCTACTCGCCATCGAGATGTTGCCCGATGTCGAGGAGCGGGCTGGCGCGACGAGTGGCGCCTGTTCGTGACACTCGGGCGCCTCGGCATCTGGACGGTCTACCTCGATGCCGTTCCCACCCAACAAGCGAAGGAGCTTGTGGCCGAGCTCGATGAGCTCGGTTGGGCGGCGGTCTGGATCCCTGAGGTCGCGGGGCGCGAGCCGTTCGTTCATGCCGCCCTGTTGCTCAGCGCGTCGCCGCGCATCGCGCTGGCGACCGGCATCGCCTCGATCTACAACCGCGATGCGGCCGCCGCGGCCGCCGCCCAGCACACGTTGACGGAGGCCTTCGGCGTCGATCGGTTCCTCCTCGGCCTCGGCGTCAGTCACCGAGGGATCGTCGAGAACTATCGCGGTCACACCTACGGTCCGCCGGTCAAGACGATGAGCGCCTACCTCGACGCGATGGCGGCCAGCACGATGCAAGCCATCGGGCCATCGGAGACGCCGCCGAAGGTCATCTCCGCCCTCGGCCCGCGGATGCTCGAACTTGCCCGTGAAAAGACCGACGGCGCGCTAACGTACCTGGTGACACCCGAGCACACCGCCCGCGCGCGCGAGGCGCTGGGCGACGGCAAGTTGCTGTGCGTAGAGCAGGGCGTGGTGATCAACACCGATCCCGTGGAAGCGCGTGCCACAGCTCGGATGGCGCTTTCGATCTACCTCCCGAGCGAGAACTACGGCCGGAACTTCAGGCGAATGGGTTACACAGACGACGACATCGGCGACGGCGGCAGCGACCGGATCGTCGACGCCCTCATCGCGTGGGGTGACATCGACGCCATCCAGCGTCGCGTCGACGATCACTTCGCCGCCGGCGCCGACCACGTGTGCATACAGGCGTTCAGCGCCGCGGGCTTCGCACCACCATTCGCCCCACCAGTGGAGGAGTGGCGGGCGCTTGCCCCCGCGCTCCTGGCCTAAGTGCCCGACACCTACAGCCACGAGCCACCACGAGTCGGTCCTGCGTCCTCCACGGTCAGCAACTGATCATCGTAGTGTCCATAACCACCTACACTGGATTTGTTGGCAGAAGCTTCAGGGTGGGGGCATTTTTTGTACCACTGTACGGTTCGGTGGGCCCGGCAGTGTCTGAAATCACAGGATAGTGGACAGATGTGTCGGAGCATCGTGGACACCTAC
>CAZCSK010000014.1:0-50998 GCA_964501265.1 uncultured Actinomycetes bacterium | reverse complement strand
GACGTTCGGCTTCAGCGACGAGGCGAACCTCGACGAAGGCGCCATGTGGCCGACCTCCTTCGCGCTTAAGGGGTTGACCGCCGCCGAAGAGGCGAAGATCGGCGCGCTCGTGAAGAAAGCGGTGAGTTGAGGACTGAGCTCGCCTCGTAGCCCCGCTAGGGTCTTCGGTAGCTCCGACAAACCCAACGATCTCATCCTCCTCCGCCGCAATACTTTTCTCGATAACCACGCGAACAACGTCGAGAGCTCCACGACTGTTGGCATGAAGGCTGAAGTATTTGATGGGAGTTATGGGGAAGCGGGCGTGCTCAAGCTGCTGTTGTTGGTCTGGCTCGACCGCACTCCGGAAAGCTTCATGCCCGGGCGTGACAACTCCGCGAACCCCGCGGAAGTGCTTTCACGGCTCGGTCCCGATCGAATCTTGCGGTTTGACACGCCTGCAATCTATCGGGCGATTGACGCGGTCCGGGTCGAACGCGACCTGTCCTGGCGGCAGGTTGCGGAAGAGATCGGTGGTGTGAATGCGGCGCAGCTCAGGCGCTTTGCGAAGGGCGCGGGCATCGGGTTCATTACCGTCGGGAGAATTGCTCAGTGGCTCGGCCGCCCCGTGGTTAGCTTCACGGTGGCATCCTCATTGTGATGGGCATTGCCGTGCCGCCCATCTCAATGCGCTTATACCGACGAGGAGAATGTTTATGACGAACGTGGGATCGACCAGAACCGATGCGAGCGAGAAGGTACCGTTCTCTTGACTGACGGAGCTGTGTCTGTGTTGACGATGCTGGCCGGCCACAACCAATGGGCTAACGGGCGAATCTTCGCGGCCTGCTCCGATATCACCTCAGCCAAGCTCATCGAAGCTACCGATGGCTACGACTCCGTGATCGGGATCCTGCAGCATCTTGTACAGGTGGAGCACTCTTTCTTTGAACTTGCCAACGGCCGCTCACCGAAGCGAATTGAAGGCGGGGAGTTGGAAGGGTTGCGCGCTGAGTGCACTCGCATCGACCGCGCGTACATGGACTATGTAGGTACGCTGGATTCGACCGACGTCATGACGAAGCGGTTCCTCGTCCCGTGGTTCGGGTTTGAGATCAACCTGATGGAAGGCGTGCTCCAACCGCTGACGCACTCTCACAAGCACCGAGCGGACGTCTCGATGCTCCTGCCTCACCTCGGAGGCGCCGGGATCGAGATGGACCTGATCCAATGGCTCGACGAGGAACGAGGCTCGCCATGACATCGGAATTCGCTTAGGACGGATGCTCGCGGAGTAGAACGACTAGCGCGGACCGGAGGCCAAAACTCGGGAATCGACTTGACCAGCGAACTTTTCGAAGTTCTCTTGGAATTTAGCCGCTAGTTCTTTGGCCTTGGCGTCGTAGGCCCCCGAATCTTTCCATGTTTGGCGCGGGGTTAGGATTTCGGTTGGCACGCCCTCGATGACGGTGGGAACCTCGAAGCCGAAAAGAGGATCGACGCGACAGTCAGCTTGGTCGAGTTCCGATCCCAAAGCCGCCGTGATGATCCGACGCGTCGCGGCCAAATCGATTCGAGTGCCCTCGCCGGACGCGCCTCCGCTCCACCCGGTGTTGACGAGGAATACTCGGGCATCGTGCTTCGCCATCTTCTCTGTCAACATCCCCGCGTACACGGTGGGATGCAGCGGAAGGAAAGGCGCCCCAAAGCAGGTGGAGAATACGACCTCGGGCTCGCTGCCCATTCCGGCTTCCGTGCCCGCGAGTTTGGAAGTGAATCCTGAAAGAAAATGGTAAGCCGCCTGATCCGGGTTCAAGCGCGCCACCGGAGGCAGAACGCCAAAAGCATCGGCCGTCAGAAAGACGATGGTCTTCGCGTGCCCGGCTCTGCCCTCGGGCACCGCGCCTGGAATGAAGTCGAGCGGATAGGCCGCGCGAGTGTTATCCGTATAACGATTGTCGTCGTAGTCGACCTTGCCAGTTTTCGGATCCACAACGACGTTCTCGACCACCGAGCCGGCGCGGATGGCCTTGAAAATCTGCGGCTCCTTCTCTCTCGATAGGTTGATGCACTTCGCGTAGCAGCCACCTTCGAAATTGAATACTCCGTCATCAGACCAACCGTGTTCGTCGTCCCCGATCAGCCGTCGCTTGGGGTCGGCCGACAATGTCGTCTTTCCAGTGCCGGATAGTCCAAAGAAGAGGGCAACATCGCCCCCCTCCCCAACGTTGGCCGAACAGTGCATTGGAAGAACCCCACGCCTCGGCAACAAATAGTTCAAGACAGTAAAGATCGACTTCTTGATTTCGCCGGCGTATTGAGTGCCGATGATCACGATCCTGCTGCTTGAAAAATCGATCCCAACAAACGCCTCGGAATTGACGCCTTCGGCGTTCGGGTCGGCCTGCATTGCCGGCGCTCCGAGGATGGACCACTGAGTTGACGGTGGACCCGATCCCGATGGCCGGCGAAACAGTTGGCGCGCGAACAGGGCATGCCATGCGAATTCAGTCGCCAGCGTGACGCCCACCCGCTGCGATGGATCGGCGCATACTTCCGCATCGACTACGAAAACGTCGCGGGCGTTCAAGTAATCGACGGCCTGCGACCAAAGCCTTTCGAAAGTCTCGCTGGTCGTCGGCTGGTTGTTCTCCCACCAGATTTCGTCCTTGGTCTTAGAGTCGGATACCAGAAATTTGTCCTTCGGAGAACGGCCCGTGCGATCGTGGGTCCGAGCCACCAGCGCTCCGCTTTCGGCCAGCGTCGCCTCGCCCCGCAAGACGGCTGCGTCGACAAGTTCGGTTACGGTCGGATTGACATGAATTGTTTTGGGCCGAAGACCCATGGATTTCAAGGTCATTGCTTTGTTTCCTGCTCAGCTTCGCGCTTTTGTTGCTCGTCGAGTCGTTCCTTTCGGCGATCCTTCTGAACCTTCTCCGGGGGCGGCATCGGCTTTCTGATGCGGCGGTAGGTCTCGGTTAGGGTGCGACGGGCCGGGTCCGTTTTCTTTCTAGCATCCTTGTCCATGACCCGCAGATTATAGGGGGGTTCGGGGGGGTAGCAGCGGCCGACCGGTAGGACTTCTGCGCGCCAGAAGGTGCGAACCCCCCGAAGAAAAGCTAGGACTGGGTTAGGATTCCTTCTTCCTAGACAAAAGAGGAGGTTGGTTTCATTGGCATCAGTCGAGGCGTACATCTTGATCCAAACCGAGGTCGGCAAGGCCGGCAAGGTCGCCAAAGAAGTGGCGGCGGTGCCGGGCGTGCACTCCGCGGAGGACGTAACAGGTCCTTACGACGTGGTCGTTAGGGCTGAAGCTCCCACAATCGACGATCTGGGCAAGCTCGTCGTTGCAAAGATTCAGATAGTCGAAGGCATCACGAGAACAACTACGCTCCCCGTCGTACACCTATAGGAGGCGCGACACCCCGATACCCCGACACCCGCAAGGGGGTCGCGGCGTTAGGTGTTGGGGTCGCGCCCCCGAGGCCCTGGGGGTATCGGGGTGTCGCGTCCCCGCGTTGGTTCCCGCCTTGGCCTTCGCTTCGACCGGTGCCGCTCCAGAGCCAATTCGATCAGCCTGTCGATGAGGGCGTCGTAGGAAAGCCCCGTTGCCTCCCAAAGTTTCGGAAACATGGAGATCGTTGTAAATCCGGGAATCGTGTTGATCTCGTTCACAATTACTCCGCGGCCCGCCTCCTGGTAGAAAAAGTCCACCCGCGCAAATCCCGCGGCGTCGATCGCCTTGAATGCACGAACCGCGTAGGCGCGCACCAAATCGGAAACGGGGCCCGGCACATCCGCCGGAATTACCGTGCGCGAAGACTCGTCGAAGTATTTTGCTTCGTAATCGTAGAATTCGCGTCCGGACAACACTTCCCCACAGATACTCGCTTCAGGATGATCGTTGCCCAGGACCCCGCATTCGATCTCGCGCCCGTCGATCCCCTCTTCGATCACAACCTTGCGGTCGAACTCGAAGGCTGCGTCGATGCCGGCCGCCAGCGATTCGCGGTTCTCGCACTTTGTGATTCCCACTGAGGACCCCATATTCGCGGGTTTCGTAAAACATGGAAATCCAAACGCCGCGACTTGGTCGAGGACCGACACCGCCGCGCTCTTCCACTGGAAGTCGCGGACAATCGCGAACTCCGGCGTTGGCAGACCCTCGGCGGCGAACAGGAGTTTCATCTTCTCTTTGTCCATGCCCACCGCCGAACCCAAAACACCAGAGCCTACGTAGGGCAGGTCGGCAAGTTCCAGCAAACCCTGCACCGTGCCGTCCTCGCCGTTTGGGCCGTGAAGGACCGGAAAGACCACGTCGACCGAGAATTCGCCCACCGGCGAAGCACGATCCGCGGGGCCGACTTGGCCTAGCGGGTTCGGAGAGATCACTAGAACTTCGCCCTCGGCCCGGGGCGGGGTCAAAGTTTCTCCGAGATCACCTCCTTCGAGAACCTTGCGCGACGCGTCGGGCAGCGTGAAGCGGCCCTCACGCGTAATCCCTATCGGCACAACCTCGTATTTCTTGGGATCCATCGCCGCGATGACATGCTGCGCCGACATGCAGGAGACTTCGTGTTCGCGGGAAGCACCCCCGAACAGCACGGCGACGCGGAGCCTTTTCAACCAAGCGCCCCTTCAAAATCACCGACTAGATCTAGTATCTCTTCGATGCCAACGGATATACGAACAAGGCCATCGGTAATCCCGGCCCTGTCTCGATCGGAGGAAGAGAACTGGCGATGAGAGGTGGTCGCCGGGTGTGTCAGCTCGGTCCGAACTCCGCCGAACGAAGACCCGACCCGTGCCACCTTGACTCGATCCATGAAATCAAAAGCCCCCGCTTCGGAACCAAAGTCCGCGGCGACCATTCCGCCGAAGCCTCGTAGCAGTTTGAGCGCGCGATCGTGTTGAGGGTGGGAGGCGAGTCCGGGGTAAACGACGCGTTTCACTTTCGGGTGATCCTGAAGCATCACCGCGATGGCGAGTGCATTCGCGCAATGCCGTTCCATTCGCACTCCCAGAGTTGCCGCGCCCCGAAGGACGAGCCAGGACTCGAATGCTGAGGCAGTCGTCCCGTAACGAATCGCAAGATGCCTAATGTCATCCATGCGCTTCTTGCTCGAGAGAACCGCTCCGCCCATCAAATCGTGATGGCCGCCAATGTACTTCGATGTCGCATGTACGACAATGTCCGCCCCCAGCGCGATCGGATTCATCAGAGCCGGAGTGGGAACGGTGTTGTCGGCAATCAGAGGAATGCCTCGATCGCGGCATAGAAAACTGATTCCCTCAATGTCGGTTACCTCGAAGGTCGGATTTGGGACCGTTTCCACGAAGACCGCTGCCGCTCCGGCACCAACGGCTTCCTCAACTGCCGAGACATCGGTGGCGTCGGCGAAACTCACCTTGATTCCGGCGCGCTCAGCGCCTTCCGTGAAAAGACCGAAGGTCCCGCCGTACAGCGTCTGCGCGGCCACGATGCGGTCGCCGGCGCCGGCTACATGCATCATCACTGCGTGGATCGCTCCCATGCCTGAAGAAAAAACCCAGCCGTCCTCGGCCCCCTCGAGGTCCGCAAGAAGCCGCGCCAAAACCTTGACCGTTGGACCGCCATAACGTCCGTAGACCTCGCCCGGCCGCCTTTCGTTGATGACGTCGGCGTAGTGCGAGGCGGAGTCGTAAGCGTAATCGGACACCTGCCAAATAGGCACGCTGAGTGGCTGCTCCGCAACTTCGGCGAGGCGATCGGACGCGTGAGTAGCCTTGGTGTTAAAACCCTGCATCCCGCGATTCTTTCATTAAAGACGAAGCGCTGGGCCGTCGATACGTCAAAGGTGAGTGACCAGCAGGGTCCTGTATATGGGCGCGAGGAAGATCAGAGTCAAGGCGCTGGCGCGGGCAGTTATAACAACCCTTATCCTCCCAGCGCGACTCAGACCGTCCCCCAACCCAGTGGAACGGACCAAACTCCCATAGCGGAAGTGCGGCCGCCGCAGATCGACTTGGCGGAACCCGCGTCGGCGGTCAATCTCGGTGAGTTGCTGGGCGACATGCTGCGCCTCAATGCATCTGACTTGCACCTCTCAACCGGCAATCCGCCGCTTTACCGCCTGAGAGGAGGCCTTGCCCGCACCGACCTGCCCATTCTGAAGCCAATCGATATTCAGAAGATGCTCTACGCGATCCTTACACAGAAACAACGCGAGACCTTCGAAGACAACCTCGAGCTCGACCTTTCTTACTCACTGCCGGGCAAGGCTCGATTTCGCGTCAACGTATACAAGCAACGGGACTCGATGGGAGCGGCATTTCGACTCATTCCCTTTGAAATCAAGACGCTTGAAACACTCGGACTTCCCGAGGCGGTCTCCCAGTTTGCGGCTCTCCCCCGAGGGCTAGTGCTGGTTACGGGTCCAACGGGATCAGGGAAGTCGACCACGCTCGCGGCGATCATCGACTTGATCAACGTCAATTACACGCATCACATCATGACGATAGAGGACCCAATCGAGTTTCTCCATTCTCACAAGGGTTGCGCCGTTCACCAGCGCGAGGTCGGCGGGGATACGCACGGATTCGCCCCGGCCCTCAAGCACGTCCTGCGCCAGGATCCGGATGTGATCCTCGTGGGCGAGATGCGCGATCTGGAGACCATCCAGATGGCGATCACAGCCGCCGAAACCGGGCACTTGGTCTTCGCCACACTCCACACGAACTCGGCCCCCTCGTCGGTCGACCGCATTATCGACGTCTTCCCACCGCACCAACAGCAGCAGATCAGGGTTCAGCTGGCCGCGTCACTGCGCGGAGTCGTGACGCAGACGCTGGTGAAAACTGCCGACGGTGTGGGCCGTGCGGTTGCGTCCGAGATCCTGGTGGTGACGCCTGCAGTTTCCAACCTGATTCGCGAAGCCAAGACCCATCAGATCTTCTCGTCCATGCAGGCCGGCGGCGCCATCGGGATGCTGACGATGGACAAGTCGCTCGCGCAACTCGTCCAGGCCGGCAAGGTCAAGCGCGAAGACGCCGAGGAAAAGGCTCACGACCTCGAAAACTTCAACCAGTTGCTCCGAAGCAGCGGAATCTAGTCTCGTTCCCTCACTCGGACGGTTCGCAATAGCTCCGAGATCATGTCGCTGACGGACTGTCCTTCATGGAGAACTCTGTACACGGCTTCGCAGATCGGAAGATCCACGCCCGAACGCGCGGCCAGCTCGTGAACCGCTCTTGAGGACTTCACTCCCTCGGCGACTTGTTTCATATCGCCCAGGATCTCTTCGATAGTTCTGCCCTTCCCTAGTTCAAGGCCCACATGATGGTTGCGTGACAATCCGCTCATGCAAGTGCAGATCATGTCGCCGACTCCGGCAAGACCCGCGAACGTCATTGGATCTGCACCGAACGTGACTCCTAGGCGAGTCATCTCGGCAAGACCTCGGGTGACGACGAGCGCCTTGGTGTTGTCGCCAAACTCCAGGCCCTCCACCATCCCCGTACCGATCGCGATCACGTTCTTCACCACTCCACCAATTTCCGCACCAGCCACGTCGGAAATCGAATACGTGCGAAAGGTTGGGCTCATGAAGAGCCCTTGCAAACGATCGGCCACGTCGATGTCGGCGCATGCCACAACGGCGGCGGCTGGGAACCCGCGGGCTATCTCGTTTGCTAGATTTGGCCCCGACAGCACGACAACTCTTTGCGGCCAAGCAGCAGGGATTTCCTGGGCAACGACCTCACTCATCCGCGACAAAGTGGGCAACTCCAGCCCTTTGGCCAAACTGACGATGGGGGCGGACGGTTCGGTGTACTGCGCCGCCTCGCGCAAGACATCCCTGAAACCCTGTGAGGGGACCCCCATGACAACGACGCTTGCCCCCTCCACGGCGTGTTTCAGGTCCGACGTTGCGCGAAGCCGGGGGGAAAGAAAGATGCCGGGCAAGTAGTCGGTGTTCTCATGGGTTTCTTGGATCTTGGCTGCCAGTTCCTCGCGGCGCGCCCACAACGTAACCTTTAGGCCCTTCATTGCCAGCGCGTTTGCAAACGCCGTCCCCCAGGAGCCCGATCCAACTACTGCAATCTTCGATGAGCGCTTCACCTTGTCAGGCTCTTCTTACGTCGCGCGCGCTTGGCTAGTTCCCGGGAAGTCCAGGGCATGTCCGCACGGGGGTCCTCCAGAAGTTTCGAAATCGCGTCCATCACAAGCGAAGTCGCTTCTTCCCAGGCAGCGGGATCCTTCTCACGGCCACGAAATTTCTCGAAAGTCACCGGCTCGCCGAAGCGTATCCATACTTTCTTACCCCAGCCGGGCTTGAATCCCACGAAATAACTCCAAATCCATTGTCCGCCCCAAGTGGCACACGGAATCACTGGGAGGCCGGAACTGAACGCAAGCCGCGCGACACCGCTTTTGGGAGACATCATCTTGAGATCCGGATCGATCGTCGTCGTACCTTCGGGGAAGACGACGATGACCTCACCATCCTCTACGGCAGCCTCAGCATGCTCAAGTGAAGCCAGCGCCTTGGCGGTCCCCCTATCGACGCGGATCTGGCGGGCACTGCTCAATATCCATCCGACGATCGGAGCGTCGAACAGGCTGGCCTTGCCGAAAAACCGCGGTCGGCGACCATAATTGTGAATCGCGCATGCGACCGCCAACGGATCGAACAGCGAGACGTGGTTGACGGCAACTATCGCAGGACCGCTCTTCGGAATGCGCTCGATACCTTCGAGGCGATAACGAAAGGCTCTCGATAGCCATGGAATGAGGATGCTGCTAGCGATGAAGTAGCCGGGCTCATACGGGCCGGTGCGGGGCGGCGACTTCACGTTGTTTCGGGGGGGCCCGGGGGGGTAGCAGCCCCCTTAGGTAAAGACTCGCGCGCGCCAGAAGCTGCGGACCCCCCGGAATCAACTTGACTTTGCTCGTCCAAGTATTCGCGCTGCACTCGTTCTAGTACCTCGCGGACAGGCCAGCGGCTGGCCGCGTGCGACTCGAAGGGCCCAACGCGGCGTCGCTGTTTCTTCGCGAGAGCATCGAGCACTTTGAGCGCCTGAGGCTCCTCGTCGGCCGCGCGCGTCGTGATTATTCCAGCGGCCACCGCCCGGCCCCACAGGTCCTGACCATACTCAGTCCGGATGACACACATGGTCCAGCCGTTCATGCCGAGCCCACCAAAAGATACGTCGGCGTGCTCGGCAGCGAAGTCCGGACAGTGATGGCACCACTCGTTCGCGTAAGGTTTGCACTCATCGAGCGGGATCATGACATCCGTTCCGTCGTCGAGCGTTACGTAGACCTGGCCCTTAACGTTGATCTTGACGATGCGCTCCAGGTCGATTCCGTAACGGCCATTCACTATCTCTTTGATGAAGGGTTCGTAAGCGAAGGTTTCGTTACACATGAGACCGGCGACGAATTTCACCATCCTGCTCCACCGCTTGATTCCCTGGGCCGCCATCTCTCGGATTGCTGTTGATTCGCAGGAGACTCCGACAAGGGCCACCGATTTCATCTTCGCTTCCGCGGCAAGCTTCAGAGCCAGCGGAGTCGAGCAGTATGTGTAGCGAGACCCAGCCGCCTCGATCAATTCATCACGAGTTCTTGCGACGAACGGCTCGTCGAACCAGGGCTTGGCAGCGTCGGGTTTAGAAACGCAGGCACCCTCGATCTCGCCGGACTCGAGCATCCACGCGAGAAGCGCAGTCACCACTCCCCCATCCTGACCACTTGCCAGCGACGGCTCATCCGCGGCTTTGGCGAGCCACATCTCCCGATGCATTCCCCACGATTCGCTCGGATGTTTGCGCCGGCGACCAAACAGTAATTGCTCTATCGCCTCGTAAGCGGGCTCGAGTCGCAAGCACGCCATGGCGCAGAGTGAACAACTCTTTTCTCCGTGCACGCAGTTGTCGAGACCGAGAGTCAGGTCCTGCATCACCGGGCGGAAGTTCTCCATCTCTATGACGTGATGCGGGCAAGCCACCACGCATGCCGAGCAACCGACGCAGATCTCAGTAGCAACGACCTCTGGGTGCAGGTGCTTCCAGTGTTTTCGCTCTTCGTCGGTTGGGTCCGCCATCCTGCGAGGAGTATAGGCTCGGAACAAGTGGATGCCATATTGATTCCGGTGAAGCGCTTCGGCCAATCCAAGATGCGACTGGCCCAATCGTTGCCGGTCCACTCCCGTCGCCGACTGGGACTTGCGATGCTTGCCGACGTTCTTCGCGCGACCGAGAAGTGGGATCACCGCTACATAGTCACTGCGGATCTGGATGCAGAGGCCGTGGGATTGGCGTTTGGATGCGAGCTTGTTGCTGACCCCGGTGAGGAGCTGAATGCAGCAATAGATGCCGGTACGCGCGCAGCGATACGAGATGGGGTCGGGCGGCTGTTGGTCCTGCCGGCGGACGTTCCGGCGGTGACCGCCGACGATGTGACCCGCATTTTTGCGGCCCCCGAGCCGGTGGTGTTGGCCGGGTCTTGGGATGGTGGGACCAATGCGCTACTAAGGAGTCCTCCTGGAGCAATTGCGTCGCAATTCGGCCCCAAGAGCGCCGATGCCCACGCGGCGGCTGCCGCAGGAAACGGCCTCGAGTGCGGAACCGTCGACGCGCAGTCTCTTTATTACGACATCGATCGCATTGAGGATCTCCAGCGACTTGCCAAGCTTCCCGGAGACCGAGAAAGCATCAAGATCGCACGAGAACTCGCTACTCGGTAGGATCTAGTCAATGCTCGGTGGGCGGGGGCCGCGCACGGTTCTTATCCCCATCCATACAGCAAATGACACTGAACCGATCGCCGCGGAGGCGAGTCCGACTCTCTCTTGAATTCCGTTGCCCAGAGCAGCAAGGCGCACAAGCGAGGCGGCCAGCGCGACCAAAGTCACTTGAACGACGCGCAGTGCCATTCTCTGACGCGGCAGAGGCGGCGCTCCTCGCCGGCCCTTGCCGGCAATCGCTCTCTTCATTTAGCGGGGTTCAACTTCAGCAGTTGCAGTTCGGCGAATGCGTTCAATTTGCGTCCATCGGAACTCGTCGAAGTCGATTTCGACGACGACCTGATCATCAGCCCATACTTGCGTGAGAAGTCTTCGGTGCCCTCCGACTCTTCCGCGTTCGATTGCACGCCGAAGGTGACAGTTGATTTCCTCGTGCGTTTGATGACAAAAGTCTGGACCTTGACCCCGTCGACGGCGACTGTCTCCGTCCCAGCGACGGTGACGTTTTCGACGAGAGTGCCCTTGCCTTTCTGACCGTTCGCCTCGAGATCGCACGAACTCTCCGACGACCACGTCGATCCTGCGCTAAGAGGAAACTTCAGACTCAAGACGTCGGGTTCGAAGTCGCACCTGAAGCGCCCACCGTCGACCGCCAACAAATAGACACCTTCACTGCGCCAGGAAACCTCGGCTCGTCCTCCCAAGAACTCAACGAATTGCCGAGCCTCTTCGCCGGCAGTGGGGGCAGCGTTGCGAACCTCGAACGTCTGATCTCTCTCCGTCGCATCGCTGCCGTCGAAACCAGTTTTCACGTGGTAGAGGAAATGGCCCTCGCTCGGCGGCCCGTCCGCCCTTTCGGCGTCGGTTGAACGCGGAAAGTCCTTTGGCGATTGGGATGGCCTTGAGGCCGTTTGCTCGTTCGACACCTGCGCGGCTGGTGAAGACCGCGCTCCACCCATTGAACCTCCAGAGTCTCCACCGCCTCCACGGTCCCTGATGCGCGCCGATGTGGGCGACTTTGTTAGGAGCTCGCGAGCATTCGGTTGGGCCAGCGCGATCAATGCCAGAACGAGAATAACGGCGGTTAGGGGTAGCGCAATCTTGAAGTAAAGACCCTTGCTCATCCCCCGAGGTTACCCCCAGCCGAGGTTGCTCGGCTGGGGGTTCCGGTTTCTCTACTTGTTACTTTGACTTGCCGGACACAGCATCCTTGAGTGTCTGCCCCGCCTTGAAAACAGGAACCGTGGTCGCCTTAATCTGAAGGGTCGCTCCGGTCTGTGGGTTGCGGCCGGTCCTAGCTGCACGCTTCTTGGCGGTAAAGGAGCCAAATCCGGTGATCGCAACGGCATCGCCCTTTGCGAGCGCTGACTGGATTACATCCAGCGTAGCTTCAACGGCGGCAGCCGCGTGTGACTTTGCTTCGCCGGTGGCCGCGGCGACGGCGTCGATCAATTCAGCCTTATTCATACTTCCTCCCTGTCTTGGTTATGAGCGCGCAGTAAACCCGAAAAACGCCAAAGAGTCAAAGAGGCCCCACTTCTTCCCACCCTCTGAGCATCATCGATCGTAATGTTTACTGCAGGTGAGAAGGCGCTTGGCGCCGCCCGGCAACAGCTCGAACGTCAGACGTAACACCTCAGAAGCCGAGGCGCTCCACGAGCCCTCTCGGTCTCCCTTGAGCTGGTGCACCCGAAGCGAAGGATGGGCAGGGTTCGCGTCGAGCAGCCTTAGACCTTTGAGCACCGCTTTGCGGTCCGAAGCCGTGAAATCTCTGCTGGCGAACGTAGCGAGAAAGGTTTCGGTGAAATCGAGAGTTTTGTAGCCGCCCGTCAATTGCTACTCGGCGAGCTCTTTGAGGTCCTTTTCAGTCAAGCTGCGAACCCTGCCCTGACGGGAGTCTTCATGTCCTCGCCGAAGCAGCTTGCGGTGCGAGGCAGTGTACGCCCAAGCGTCTTCACGGCGAAGTAGGACCGAGGGGCGGAGAACGAGCGCATCCTGCGCAGTGTCGACCTCAACCTCAAATTCAGTTTCACCCTCTACGCCCAGTTGCCTGCGGATTTCTATGGGCATCGTGAGTCGCCCCGTTTCATTCATCCGAACCCTAAGTACGTGCTCATCGGCGGCCATGGAACGACTCTAGTGTCAATATGGCAAAATGTCAAATCGGCAATCGCACAAAGGGCCGCGGGCTCTAGGGTCCGCTCAAGTCGATTGCCTCGTTTGCCCCTGAAAAGGAGTAGCCCGGTTGGGGTCCACCGGCGATCACGTAGACGATGGTGCCCAACGCCGCCACACCAAGCCCGTGCCGGGCTGTAGGCAAAGTGGGCATCGCCGTCCAGTGACCGGTCTTGACGTTGAATGCTTCGGCTTCCTTGAAAGTCGCTTGGGCCTCGCCGCCTACGGCGAGAATGAATCCGTTGGAAGTGGCCGCCGCGGCCAAGCCTCCGCGCGGCGTCGGCATTGCCTCAAGCGTCGACCACTTCCCGGTAGCGGGATCGAATGCCTCCATTGCGGCCAAGTTGTTTCCGTCGACTCGCCCGCCGGCCACATAGACACTCTTTCCGTCGGACGCAACCCCCAGGTGCTCCCGTTTCGTTGGGACACCTGGAACGGTTGTCCACGCGGCGACGGTCTTAGTGCCCGACATTGCCGCGGGGACGTCGAGCACCATCATCTTGTCAGCTAGACCGGCTGGGCCGATTCCGCCCGCGACGTAGATTCTCCCCAAGATCACCGCTGCGCCTCCAGCCGCTCGCGGTTCGGGCATGCGTGCAAGCTCTTGCCAGTAGCCGCCCTTAGGGCCGGGGGTATCGGGGTGTCGCGTCTCCGGGATGAGGACAAAGGCGCGATCGGTCGGCTTCTCGAGACCGGGGCCCGTGTATCCGCCGAAGACGAGGATCGTCTCCCCATTGGACACGGCCATCGCATGATTGACTTTGATCGGCAATGGGATCCCTATGCCCCATGTGTCTCGCCGCGTGTCGTAAATCTCGACTGTATTTACGGTTGCGCCGCCTTCGACAAATCCCCCGATCACATAGACTTGTCCGCCAGCAGCGGCGGCGGCCACTTCAGTCCGCGGAGTGGGTGCTTCCGTCAAGACCTTCCAGGTTAGCGGGGAGGATGCTGTGGATACACCGGGGCTTGGCCGCGAGGGAGCGGCTTGCCGGCAGGCGGCCATTAATATCAACGTTAGGAGGCCCCAGCCGAGGGCTCGCGCTCCGCGCCCTAGCCCGCGCACGCCGCCAGGAGCGCCTTTTCTTTGTCGGGGTTCAGTCCCGCGGCGTGTTTTGTATCTTTAGGACGGCTCGAATCCCACTCGTAGGTGTCGCGAATGATCTGTTCCAAGGGCCGGAAGGTCAGACCCTCCGAGACCGCCTTCCTAACATCCACTTCCATCAGACCGGACTTTCCCGGAAGCCAAAGCGGAATCTCCATCCAGGGCCCCGCGCCCTCCTTGAGCAAGCACTCGTCATCGATCCAAACAAAGTTTGCATCTGAATTCGTTGCAGCCTTGCAAGCTGCGAGCAACTCTGCGAAGGCAATCGGGGCGACCGGTCCGGTGGCCGTGAACACACCCGCGACGGAGCGTTCGATCAATAGAATGGTCCAATCGGCAAGATCCCGGGCGTCGATTATCTGAATCGGTTTCTGAGGTGACCCTGGAGCGAGAACGTTTCCGCCACGGGCTACACGGCGAGGCCAATATGTAAACCGATCAGTAGGGTCGAATGGGCCGACGATCAATCCGGGCCGTATGTTCAGCGCGCGCCCCGGCATCGCTTCCTCCACAGCCGATTCACACAAGGCTTTTAGCGGGCCGTAGGTTTCTCCGGTGATCTCCTCGACCGTCGTGTCTTCCATTGTTCCGACGGGATCTTTCTCGGACACACCCGGCTCGTTGGTTTCTGCGTACACCGAGACGCTGGAGACGAATACATAGAGGCCGACGGAATCCTTAAGCGCCTCGACGGACGCCCGCACAACTCGCGGGATATATCCGCATGTGTCAACGACTGCGTCCCATTTGCCGCCCTTGAGGCGCGACAGATCGCCGTCACGGTCGCCGACAAGGTTCTCCACTTTTGGGAAAAGCCCCGGACCGCTGCGGCCTCGGTTGAAAAGGGTGATTTCATGACCTGCAGCGAGAGCGGCGTCGACCAAATGCCTTCCCAGAAACCGAGTACCGCCCAGAATCAGGATTTTCAAAGCGGGCCTAGTTTAGTCTCTCCTCGAAGATGAGAACGCAAGCTGCGCCTGCGGCCGGAGAGCGCAAGCGGGCGATCACGGGTTGGATCCTCTACGACCTCGCCAACACGATCTTTGCTCTCAACATCACGTCCTTTTACTTCTCTCTATGGGTCGTAAAGGACCTTGGGGCAACGGACGCCAACTTCGGCGTCACAACGAGCATCAGTATGGCTGCGGTATTCCTCACTGCGCCGATCATTGGCGCCCTGAGCGACCAAACCCGCCGGCGCATGCCGTTTCTCGTGGTGACGACAGTTATCTGCGTGGCCGTGACTACGCAGTTGGGAGTCCGCTCGGCCCTGGGCGCGCTGGTGTTGTTCGCCGTCGCCAACTATTTTTATCAAACCGGGCTCATCTTCTACGACGCTCTTCTCCCCGTAGTCAGCACAGAGGAGAACCGCGGGCGGATCGGCGGCCTGGGAGTGGGTATCGGGTACATGGGGTCTTTCATTGGTCTAGGCACGGGTTTCGCGCTGACCGCGGCCCTCGGCGTGGTGGAGGCCAAGCCTGTGATCTTCAAGGCGACGGCAGCGCTTTTCCTGCTATTCGCTTTGCCGTGCTTCTTCTGGGTCAAAGAACCCCCAAAGAAGGTCGGACGCTTTGGGTTCCCGACCTTAGGGCGCGCGCTGCAAGAGCTGCGCGGGGCAGCGCGTCTGACCGCCAACTATCCAGGTCTTCGAAGGTTTCTTGTCGGCCGCGTCTTCTACACCGACGCAGCCAACACTCTCGGCGTGTACATGACCATCTACGTCACGCAGGAGATCGGCTTCACTGAGCATCAGGCGGGACTAGTTCTTGTTTCGGGCATCGCAGCCGCGATGGTGGGTGCGCCGCTTTGGGGGTTGATGGTCGACCGCATCGGTCCACGCAGAACTTTGCACAGGGTTCTGGCCGTTTGGGCGGTGACTCTCACTTTGGGGTTTGCTATCGCGCAGTTCGATATGCCCGGCGGAATGTTCTGGATCGTAGCGCCCCTAGGGGGCTTGGCGCTTGGCGGAACCTGGGCGGCCGACCGGCCCTACATGCTAAGGCTCACTCCCCCACGTTACCTGGGCCTGTTCTACGGCTTCTACAACATGGTTGGCAGATTCTCAGCAATATTGGGCCCGCTTATCTGGGCGCTTATCGTCAATGTTTTGGACCTCGGACGCCCCGTGGCAGTGGCGAGCCTCATTGTCATGATCGGGATCTCTTACTTGATCCTGCGGCCCCTCTCGGACGCTCCGCGTCAGTGGGCCGAGGCAGATCTTCCGGCAACCGAACCCAGTTAGGGGCTAGGGCTCTGGCTTGAATTCGATCAGCTGCGCGTAGTTGCCGTCGGGATCGACGAAGGTTGAGATGACCCCGCCCCAAAATTCGCGCCCTAAAGATCGGATGAACTTCACGCCTTGCTTCTCGAGCCGCGCTTGTTCGGCGGCGATGTCATCGACGAACAGGTTGATCAAAACTCGCGCCGGCTGCTGGTTGCCCGCGCTGACATCGCTGTGCCCATCGATAAGCATGTGCGCCCCACCCACCTTGAAACCGCCAACTTGTTCGTCAGTCTCCAGCCCCACGACATCCCGGTAGAAGTCGCGCAGAACATCTGGCTGATGGCTGTTCAACAAAATTGTGAAGTGTGAGACTTTCATGGGCCCTCAGGATGCCACAATCCAAGGTCCGAAGCCTCCGACCAAAGGATTTCAAAAATCTGTCTCATGCTTGGCTCAAAGCCCAGGGCACGCAGGTTGCGTTCGCGCGCTAATGACTCGGTAACCGAGTAGTCCTTCCAAGTTTGGCCTCCTGCGAAAACGTTTTGCGCGATCGCCTGGATGCGGTCGATTTCGTTGGCAAATTTCGCCTCCTCGCTCGTAGTTGCCTCGTACTCCTCCCACCATGACCTGATCATCGATCCAAGGTCCGGGGGCAAAAGGCCGAACAGTCGCTCTGCGGCCAGCCTCTCTTTATCGTCTTTTGCGGCCCGAGCGCCCTCATCGTGAAGGGGCGCATCTCCGGCGTAGACCTCGACAAGATCATGGATCACGAGCAGTGAAAGAACGTGAGCCAGATCGACCTCGGACCTGCCCTCGTGTAGCAGCACCGCAAGCAGGCAAGCATGCCAGGTGTGCTCGGCCGCGCTCTCGTGGCGGCTGTTGTCGCTCAAGTAGGCCGCCCTGTACACGTTCTTTAGGCCATCGGCGGCCTTCAGAAAAAAGAGAATCTCACGCAGGCGTGCTTCGTCCAATGGTTGGCTCATCCTGATGATCCTTTCATTACAGGGCTTTGCTGGCAGAAAGGCATCGGGTAGTGTCCTTAAGTAGTGGACGAGTTCATTCAGGATAGGCCGGCCGCCACCAACCGCTTTCGAACCGACCGGGCGCTCAGACAGACTCTCGAACGCATACTCGGACCTGACGCGTTCGAGGCGGCGTCTGCATCTCTAGACGAAATGGGCCAGAGAGCCGTCGATGAGTTGATCGAGCTGCAAGAGGTCGCCGAATCCAATCCCCCGCGCCTGGTCAGCTATGACTCCTGGGGGCAACGCATCGACCGCATCGACGTCGATCCGGCGTGGAACAGGCTTGTGCGAATTGGGCAGGAAGCGGGGATAGTGGCCACCGCATACGAGAAAGCCTATGGGGCGCTGTCACGGGTAGTTCAACTCGGGCTGCTACACCTTTTCATGCCCGTTTCAGCCACGGCGGACTGCCCGTTGGCGATGACCGACGCAGCGGCGGCGACGCTGCTGGCCGTAGACCCCGAACTTGCCGAGGTCTACGTTCCGCGCCTTACCGCACGGCAAAACGCTTGGACCAGCGGTCAGTGGATGACGGAAAGGGAAGGCGGGTCTGATGTCGGCCGCACAAGCACCGTCGCTCACCAGATCGGTGAGGTTTGGGAGCTGCATGGTTCAAAGTGGTTCACGTCGGCCACCACTGCCGACATGGCGCTGGTGCTCGCCCGGCCGGAAGGCGCATCGCAAGGAAGCCGCTGGCTTTCGCTTTTCGCACTGGAGCTTCGGCGGCCCGACGGCTCGTGGAACGGCATTCGTGTGAGGCGCTTGAAAGACAAACTCGGAACCAAGGCGCTTCCCACCGCCGAACTCGACCTCGAAGGAACGATCGCAGTGCCAGTGGGGGGCGTGGGCCGCGGTGTCGCCAAGATCTCCACGATGCTAAATGTCACTCGATTGCACGCCGCTTGCGGCGCGAACGCGCTTGCCGGGCACGGCCTCGGCCTTGCCCGCGACTACGCCTCGCGGCGAGAGGCGTTCGGAAAGCCCCTCACCGCCTTGCCCGCCCACCGGAATTGGATAGCGAGGATCGCAGCCACATATGAAGCCGGGGTTGTGCTCATCGCAAGGGCCGCCGAACTTCTCGGTCACACCGAAAACGGCGGCGATGCCCTTCTAGCGCGCGTCGTCATGCCTCTTACGAAACTCGCTGTCGCCCGCCAGGGCGTGGACGCTTGCAGTCAATTGATCGAAAGTTTCGGAGGGGCCGGCTACGTCGAAGACACGGGACTTCCCAGGCTCCTTCGCGACGCGCACATTCAATGCATATGGGAGGGCACAACTACCATCATGGCGCTCGATGTGGTGCGGGCTTTGGGCAAGGAGGGCACCGGCGATGCTTTTCTCTCCGACGTCGAGGCCAGGGCTCGGGCCTTCGATCATCCGCTGATAGCCGGTCCCGCTGGGCGCGTCTTCGCCGCAATCGAGGAACTGAGGCTCCTGATTCCGCAGGCAAACGAAGCGGGCGCTCGCCGACTGGCTTGGGGAATGGCCAGGACATATCAAGCTGCGCTTCTATGTGAGGCGGGGGGCTGGGCGCTGCAACGCGACAATGATTCAAGGTCGGCAACAGCGGCGTCTCTGTTCACTTCGACCCCACTAGTTGGAGAAGACCCGGGAATCGACGATGACCGGATGGCGGCGCTGGCGTTTGAATAGAGCGTCCTCCCCTAACTTCTGGGAACGCTTGTTTCGCACATCAATTGCCAGCGTAAGACTCCATTTGCGCCGGCCGATTATCTTTTTTGTAGTGATCGTCGGCAGCCTGGCGATGTTCGCGTTGATCGCCGTGGTGGACCACCGCGAACCCAGTGCCGGCATATTGAGGACGATGTTCTTGCCCGCGCCGCTCGACCTAATAGTTCATTTCCAACTAAGGGGGACATGGACCCAGCCGTTACTCTTGATCATACGCGTCGCTTTCGTTTGGTTAGTAGCGACGATGATTCTCCAGTCCGGATTCAAGGCCCTCTGGATGCTTCGAGTGAGCCTTGTTTATCTGGTTGGCGCCCTTTGCTTAATCCCGATCCTGCTGTTGGCCCTATATTACGTGGGAACTGTCGCAAGTGACCCGGCGGGGGAACTCGGCCTCCAAAGACTCATACCGCTTGCCCTCAGTACGGTGCTATACGCGGTAGTGACTGGCACCGTCGCGCCGATGGTCGGCAGGGCCGTTTCCGGGGGACACATGCGCCCAGTTCTGGACAGAGCATCGGTATGGATGCTTGCCGCGGTTTCAGCGCGATTGTGGTTGTCGGTGGGTCAACTGCTGCGTCATCCCGGCGAGAATCCCTTCGCAGTACGAGGATACTTGAGTGCTTTCTTTGGCCTGTTTATCCAGTCGATAGTTTTCGGCGCTCTAATTCTCGAGGGCAAGGAAAATGGCTAAATCGTCGCCCGAAGTACTTGAACTGGATGGTCACGAAGTAACCATCACGAATCCGGACAAGATTTTCTTTCCCGAGACGGGCCTGACCAAACTGGGACTTGTGACGTACTACCTAGAGGTCGCCGAAGGCGCTCTCACCGGGTGCCGCAATCGTCCGACCTCACTCAAGAGGTATCCCAACGGTCAACAGGGTGACTTCTTCTTTCAAAAGCGCGTGCCCGAGCCAAGGCCCGAGTGGATCCAGACGGCGGTCGTTTCCTTTCCTAGCGGAAGAACTGCTGAGTTTCTTACCATCGCAGATACCGCACATCTTGCTTGGGCGATCAACCTGGGTTGCATCGATCTCAACCCGTGGCCGGTGCGGCGCGCCGACCTGGATCACCCCGATGAATTACGCGTCGACCTCGATCCGACTCCGGAAGCTTCATTTGAAGATGTCACCGTAGTCGCATTGGCGATAAAAGATGTTCTCGCCGAATACAAACTCGACGGCTTTCCAAAGACTTCAGGATCGCGGGGAATCCACATCAACGTTCGCATCGAGACAAATTGGGACTTCACCGACGTCAGGCGAGCGGCTCTGGCGCTGGCTAGGGAGACCGAGAGACGAATCCCGAAACTCACAACCACTGCATGGTGGAAGGAACAACGCCACGGTGTTTTTATCGACTACAACCAAAACGCGAGGGACCGCACCGTTGCTTCCGCTTATTCCGTCCGGCCGACGCCCGACGCCCGCGTCTCATGTCCCGTCGGGTGGGACGAAGTTTCAGGTCTCGATCCGGCGGCTTTGACCGTGAACACCGTCCCGGCTCGATTCGGGTCCAAAGGCGACCCGGGGGCGACGATCGACGAGTTCGCCGGCAGTCTTGAACCGTTGCTGGAACTTGCCGCCCGCGATGAGGCCGGAGGTCTTTCGGACGCGCCTTGGCCCCCGCACTTTCCCAAGCAGCGGGGCGAGGGCAAGCGCGTAGCGCCTTCGAAGGCCCGGAACACGCGCCCGGCGAAACCTTAGGTATACTCTCGCTTCAATGAAGAAATCGACTCTGTTTCTCGCTGCCGTCGCAATGTTAGTGGCGGTGACGGCTCTCGGCCCATTGCCCGCTGTGGGGGCTGGCGGCCTCCAGCTGATCACTCCCTACCCGGCCGTCTCGGTCGATGCCGGCAAATCCGTAACCTTGAATATCGAAGTTAGAACTCCCTCCCGCCAAAAGGTGGCCCTTCAGGTCATTGAAGTTCCACCGAGTTGGACTGCCACGCTCAAGGGCGGGGGCTTCGTGGTAAATGGGGTCTTCGGCGATGCTGGGGGCGAATTCCGCATACCTCCGGCGCTCACTCTGGAAGTGAGAGTGCCTCCGGATGCAGCGAAGGGCGACTACCGAGTCGCGCTGAGGGGAACCTCCGCATCGGGGACCGACCTTTTGATTGTTGATATCAAAGTCGCCGATGTCGGAGAGGGCGCGGTGACGCTCGTGCCGGAGTTTCCATCGCTTCGCGGCTCCGCCGAGGCTCCTTTCAAAACGAACCTCACTCTTACGAACAACACAGCCGAGGCGACGAACTTCGAACTTGCAGCCGAGGGGCCAGAGGGTTGGCAAGTCACGGTGAGGCCGACAGGCCAGGCGCAGGCGGCCACGGCGAAAGTTGAAGGAGGAGCAACGGGAACGATCGAACTCGAAGCTACGCCGCCCGCCAGCGCCGTTGCCGGCAAGCACCAGATCAAAGCCCGCGCGACCAGCGGTACCAAATCCGCGGAAGCAACCGTCGATGTTGAAGTCACGGGTAACGTCAAGCTGGCTCTGTCGACTCCCGACGAGAGATTGAACACGAAAGCAATCGCAGGCAAGACTTCGGACTTCATTTTGGAAGTTAAAAACGACGGTACATCCGCAGTTCAGACCGTCAAGGTTACGAGCACTCCCCCATCGGGATGGAAGATCACATTCAGCCCCGCCGAGATCAAAAAGATTGAGCCGAAAAAATCGGCGCGGGTCACGGCCCAGATCACGCCGTCCGGCGACGCGGTGGCCGGCGACTATGTTGTCTCGTTCAACGCCGCGGCCGGAGGCGTTAGTGACGATGTGGAGATTCGCGCCACGGTCGCTGCCTCCAGACTCTGGCTCTTCGTCGGATTTCTCGTCATCGCCTTCGCCGTCTTCATACTTCTTCGGGTATTCCGCCAGTACGGCCGCCGGTAAGCCGCAATGGCTGGAACCGCGATTTCGGCAGTTGGACTCACGAAGCGTTACGGGGACTTCACCGCAGTCGATTCGTTGAACCTTGTTGTTGGAGAGGGCGAGATATTCGGGCTCCTCGGCCCTAACGGCGCTGGCAAGACGACAACGATTCTCATGCTCCTCGGGCTTTCGGAGCCGACGTCGGGCACCGCAAGCGTGTCGGGCCTCAGCCCCACCCGCCAACCTTTGGACGTAAAGCGTGTGGTCGGTTACGTCCCAGATAACGTCGGGTTCTACTCCGACCTCACCGGACGGCAAAACCTGGAGTACACGGCTCGCCTGAACAGAATGGACAAAGCCGAATACGGGCCTCGCATCGCAGAACTCATGGACCAGGTAGGTCTTTCCGACTCGGCCGACAAGCCATCGGGAACTTACTCACGCGGGATGCGACAGCGCCTAGGTATTGCCGACGCGCTCGTGAAAAATCCACGCTTGCTGATTCTCGACGAGCCGACGATCGGCATCGACCCGGAGGGCCTTCGCGAGATTCTCGACCTGATTCGGGCTCTTCGAGAGGACAGCGGAGTGACCGTGCTTCTTTCGTCTCACTTGCTGCATCAAGTGCAATCGATCTGCGACCGAGTGGGCATCTTCGTTAAAGGCAAGATGGTTGCGGAAGGGCCTGTGCGCGAACTGGCGGCGAGACTAAAGACTTCAGGGGCGACGATCGAAGTGGCGGTGGACGATTGGAGCCGCGCAGGAGATGTGATGTACTCGATCCCCGGCGTCACCAGGATCGACCGAGGCGAGGATCATTGGGTTATCTCGGCCGACACGGACCTGCGACCCCAGATCGTGAAGGCTCTTTCAGAACGCGGGATCGGTCTGCTGCATCTCGCACTTCGAGAAGAAGCCTTGGACGTTATCTACATGAACTACTTTGGGCGCGATGGCCGCGACAGTTAACGAAGTCGCTTCGCCGCCCAGACGCCAATCATCGGGCGGATGGCGGGTTATCGCGGGCAAGGAACTCACCGACCATCTCATCTCTGTCCGGTTCTTTATTCTGATAGCGATCATGGGGCTGTCGGCAATCGCCGCCGTCTACTCCGCGGCTGGAGGCATCCGCGAAGCTTCGTCGGCAATCGACTCTGACTTTCCGGGCTTGTTTCTGAAGCTCTTTACCATCCAGCCAGAGGCGAGCCGCATTCCGCCATTCTTCGCACTTGTGGCTCTGCTCGGCCCTCTGTTTGGAATCGCCTTTGGATTCGACGCTGTTAACGGGGAACGTTCACAGGGCACTCTGCCGCGACTTTTGTCTCAGCCAATCCATCGCGACGACGTGATCAACGGCAAGTTCGTCGCGGGACTTTCGGTAATCGGGATTGTTCTTGTTTCCTTGTCCATGATCGTGGCGGGCGTAGGGATAATCAGGATCGGAGTAACACCAAGTCTCTCCGAGCTGATTCGTCTCGTCGGCTTCTTGGTCGTTTCAATCGTGTACATCGGTTTCTGGCTGGCGCTTTCGAGCCTGTTTTCGGTGGTTCTGCGTAAGGCATCGACATCGGCTCTGGCCGCCATCGCGGCATGGCTGGTCGCGAGCTTGTTCGCCCTCCTGCTGGTGGGAATAGTCGCCGATATCGTGTCGCCATTGCCAGAAGGCCCAACGATCGAAGAGGCGATTGCCAACGCGAAGACCCAGCGCAACCTTTCATTCATATTCCCTCAGTCGCTTTATCAAGAAGCTACGGTTGCGCTCTTAGAACCGGAACAAAGGACCTTCAATATCCTGGGGCTCTTGTCGCTTCAAGACCCGTCTTCCGGCGCGATACGGGGGCCGCTGACGTTGGAGCAGAGCCTGTCGATCGTCTGGCCCCAGGTAACCGGATTAGTGGCTCTCACGGTCCTTTGTTTCGCCGGCGCATATGTGGCGTTCATGAGACAAGAGGTCCGGGCCTGAAGAGTCCGCCTCGGAAAGCAAGGATCAGCAACCGCTGGCCACGGTGAGGGCTGAACAAACGTCCCGAAGCTTCTCCATACCCAGACGGCAGATCGGTTTGGTCTATCACCAAGTGGCTGGATTAAGATCGAGTTCGACTAGGGCGGCCATCCCGGGGCGCTGCAGTTCAAGATAGCGATCACGGGCGGCAGAGATCAGTTCGATGGCTTCGGTCTCTCGTCCAAGCGAGGCGCAAAAGACACCCTGTTTCCACTCACACAGCGACAGATGTTCTAGGTCCCCCTGCCGTGTACAAATCGCTTTGGCCTCGCTCAACCGTTCGATAGCCATGGCGAACAGGCCCTGTTCAGCCAGAACGCAGGATTCTTTGAATATGGCTTGGCACTGAAGGTCGGCAAAATCGTCCGAAGGGAGCAGATCGCGGCAGGCGCCGAAAGAGGCCAGGGCGAGATCGAGCCGAAAGGCGATGTGGGCCGCATCGCCGAGCTCAATGAGAGCCCGGGCACGGTCGACGCCTTCTGCTGTAGCCACCAGTTTCTGAAAGTGGCGGATTGACTCTTCGCAGACCTCGCACTCCAAATGGTCAGGCAATTCGTTCATTCTTCCCTCCTTCTACGTGTATGCAAATCGTAAGGAGGCGCGCCGACAGAATTCGGCCAAAAGAGACCGAGTCGCGAAAAAATCTCAAAAGATCTTGTCCTTCACGCGATCTTCAAGGAGGCATGGTTTGATCGTACGAGACAAGCGGCTGGGAGGCCCCCACGTTCTATCTGAAGTACATCTATAAAGAGCTCAGCCATCGTCTCGGCAGGACGATTCTGACCGTGCTCGGCCTCGGCCTCGGGGTTGGGCTGGTAGCGGCGCTGACTGCCCTGTCCAATGGCCTCGATGTCGCGCAGAAGGGCGTGTTGAGCCCGCTCGCAAGCGTGGGGACTGATCTGTTGGTCACCCGTTCTGTAGGTGCACCGCAAACGGGAGAGCAAGCGCAGGGCCCGGGACCCGGTGGCCCTGGCGGAGCGCTGGGCTCTATGTCTCCCGAAGATCGCCAGGCGCTCCTTCAAGAAAACGCCACCGTACTCACGGATCTTGCGAAGCTTGGAAAACCGGGCGACAAGTTCGTGCACGACTCTTTCGTGCCCGCAACCCAGCTCACGTTTCCGCAAGAACAGTCGGCGACGATCACTGCGATTGACGGGGTTGACAAGGTGGCAGTCGGCCTTACCCTGACGGGAGTACATCAAGAAGGCACGATTCCCGAGATCGTCGCGGAGTTCCAAACGGGAGGCGAGACGTTTGACATAACTCGAGATATCCCGCAGCTGACGCCCGAAGAGGAAGCGCAAGTCAGACAGTGTGTGGAGCAATCGCAAGCCACGGACGGGGGTGGTCAAGAACCGGCACCGGGATCGGGCAGACGCGGATTCGCCAGATGCCTGCCGGAACGACTCCGCCAGTTTAGGGGCAGCTTCACTACTCCAGAGCGGACGATAAGACGCAGCCTGGGCGCGCCGACGACGGACATCAAGAGCGAGACCTACACAATCGGCGGGGTCGACATGACCATCCCCGGAATTGGGCTGTTAACGAGGAATCAGATCACTAAGGGAGTGTTCTTTTCTTCAGCGAAAGCGGGGGGCGAGCCTGCCAATCCGACCGAAACAGTCGTAGCCGAATCCTACGCAGAACGCAAAGATATCGAGGTCGGCGGCGAGATCGATCTGAACGGTACGAAGTTCAAAGTCGTCGGCCTCGCAAAACCCCCGCTGGGCGGCCAGGCCGCGGACATCTACCTTCCGCTAGGGCAATTGCAAACTCTGGCGGGGCGGGTGGGAAGAGTGAATGTTCTACTGGTGACCGCAGACGATGCCGCCGCCGTTTCAAGCCTCGAATCCAAGATCGAAAACAAGTTCCCAGGAGCAACTGTTACAAGTGCGAAGGATATCGCTGACAAAGTGAGTGGCTCGCTTGTAGATGCTTCGAACCTTGCGGATCGCCTGGGGCTTGTCGTGTCTTTGGTGATGCTGGCTTCGGCTTTCCTTTTGGCGACGCTGTTGACACTTTCGTCGGTGAACAAACGAGTACGCGAGCTTGGAACTTTGAAGGCAATCGGCTGGCCGAAGTGGATGGTGGTGAGACAGGTCGTCGGCGAGTCAATTGCGCAGGGACTGCTCGGCGGGGTCGTTGGCATAGGACTTGGAGTGGGCGCGGCCTATCTAATAACGCAACTAGTTCCCCCGCTTCAGGCGACTGCGGCAAGCGGGGCCCCTAGAGGACTGTTCGGTTTGGGCGGGGCGCCCCGAGCGGTGAGTGAGGTCATACATCTGCAAGCGAACGTGGATTTGACGACCCTTGCCATGGCTATGGGTTTGGCGTTAGCCGGTGGGTTGATAGCAGGCGGGCTCGGAGCGCTGCGGGCCGCGCGCCTTCGTCCAGCCGCTGCACTCCGGGATGTCGGCTGATGGAATCCACCGCGACTTCAAACGGCCATGTCTACATCCTCGACAAGGCAGCGAAACATTTTCGACAAGGTTCCGTATTGATAAAGGCCGTTGACGAGATCGATCTCGAGATTGCACAGGGTGAGTTTCTGGTGATAGAGGGTGCGAGTGGATCGGGCAAGTCGAGTTTGCTGCAGTTGCTTGGCGCGCTAGACCGGCCGACATCGGGCTCGGTGACTTTCGAGGGCGATGATCTAGCCGCGCTGAAGGATAGGGAACTAGCAGATCTGCGGCTGCGCGCGTTTGGATTCGTCTTTCAGCAGTTCAACTTGATCCCGACCCTAAGTGCCGGGGAAAACGTGGAGGCTGCGCTAGCTCCGCGAGGGATGAAAAGCGATGCACGCAAGACCAAGAGGGCCGAGCTACTGCAGCGTGTTGGATTGGCCGACAGGGCAGATCACCTTCCGAGCCAGCTCTCGGGAGGAGAACAACAGCGCGTCGCGATCGCACGAGCGCTAGCGAACGATCCGCGGGTCATCCTCGCCGATGAGCCGACTGGGAACCTCGATTCAGCAACAGGCGAAGAGATAGTAAAGCTCCTCGCGGACCTGAGCGCCCAGGAGGGCCGGACCGTGATCCTCGTTACGCACGATCGAGCCGTTGCAGAGCTAGGGGGCCGTCACCTTTGGATGCGCGACGGGGCCTTTGTCAATCATCAGGATCGTCACTGAACATTGTGACGTCATCGAGACTCAGTATCAAGGAGTTGTCGAATGTACTTCCCTCCAAAACGGTATTGGTTTGGGGATCGTCGTGCTCCGATTGAGGGGTGGTCAGGTATCTGTAAATCTTGTTTCCTCTACGAATTATCCAGAATCCGATCGGGCTAAAGATTATCGAAGCGATAAAGCACCATCCAATGATCCGGTGCATCGAACGGATCATACGAGCGTACTCAATTTGGGTCATTCGTTAAACACCGACTTGGGTAGGGTCAAGGCGAGTGACGCGTGGAGGTGCCCGGTCTTTTAGGTCGACTTCAACGTCGTAACCCAAGATGTAGAGAAGTGAGAGCAGCTGCCGCATCGATTTTGAGTAATTGGTCGGATCAAGCAAACGGTACAGCTGAGTGGGTGAGGTCCGTAGTCGGCGAGCAACCTCCCGAGCGGACAATGGGGACGCTTCAAACTTCTCACGCGCCCGCGTAGTCAGTTGGTATAGCGCGAGGTCTGCCATGTAATTTGGATCCTGGTTGTACTCCAAAACAGAATCCACATGGATCGTCCCCTCACCGCCGGACACAAGCAAATAAGTGAATGCTTCACGACCCAACTCCGTGTCAACAAGAACCTTATCCACAGGATCCGCCGATGATGGTGTGGGCTCAGCCTGCGAGAACGGAAATACAAGTGTGCCTCTTCGTGTCTGCACTTCAAATACTCGTTTTCGTTTGTTCACTCGAACTTGATTGATCCTCATATCAGCCCTTCTTTTACGAGCTCCTCCAGGTGTTTGAGAACTCGGGCCGTGGCCTTACCTCGCATCGCCTGCCAATTCTCCAGATCCCATTTCACGATCAGCCTTTGATCCCGGTACACATGCACGTGTCGTGGCGAATGGTCTCCTGCCCAAGTCACGAATATGAAGTTCCCTCTGCGTATCTTGGACATTAATGTTACCGCCTAAGGTGACAGTTCGTCAAGGGGCCGTGGTGGTGGCACGTCTCAACTTCGTCCATGTCCTCAAGATAGCGCGAGGGTCTGACATCTAATCTTGGAGTCAGGCCATGCAAAGGTGACCCGACGGGTCAGCGATCGAAGATCCTCTTCGCCGAGGCCAAGTCGAAAATCTCAGGATCCCAATCGCCCAGCCACTCCCGTGCCTCGCTCGCTGAGCCAAACTTCGTTTGCCCGAATCCTTGAACAGCCTTGACGCAGTCCTCGTAACCGCGCAGCCCCCCGCTATCTTCCAGCGGAAATGCCCGACCGCCGTCGATCAGACGCCGCTCAAATGACTCCTCGAGATCGACAGTCCCCTTGAGAACGACGCTATGTTCCCAAGAGTCACCAAAGTCGTATTCGTACGCGCACGTCTCAACCGCATCCGGCTGAAAGAATGAAGAGAGCTTGATGAAGGCGGCATCAGGGTCCGGTTCGTCGAATCCTTCGTCGTCGGGAAGCCCAGCGATTGCTCCTCCCCCGGAGTCGCGAAAGACAAATAGGTGCGAGTTCTGCCAACCACAGGCATGCTGAATGGCCTCGTGAAGATCCATGAACGTTGCGTTTGGGCGTATGAGAAACCGCCGCCAAACGGGTGGTTCTGCACCCAGAAGCGTGACCTCGAAATCGGAGTACCAGGTCATGAAAGACCGCCTCGCGCTAGCTCACCTTCCATCACAATGTCAATTGAGTGCGTGCTTCGATGACTTCAAGATACTGCACATCCTCCCACTTGCACCATAAGGCCAAACCCGGTTATCCGCACCCCATCTTAATCGTCGGCTAAGCGGACAGCACTTCCTCGACAGACGCGCGAACCGCAGCCAATGCTTCCTCGAACGCCGGGAGTCTTGCCACCTGGTTGCTCAATTCGGTCATCCACGCCGCCGCGGCGACTTCACGAGGACCATCAAAATCTCCAATGATAAAACCAACCCCCGTTGTCCTACGCAAAAGGTGGTGGACTTGTTTAGTCATGAATCCGGCTTCAGCCAATTTCCATAAGTCGAACAAGTCTCTCGGAGCGAATCGATCACGCCAAGCCTTCACCTTCATGACGACGAAGGACTCCTCGTTCGGCACGCGCCACAGGACATCGCTCGGCAAGTCGGAGTACCTGAGCAACACGGGTCGTTCCTCGAAAATCAGTTGCCTCTCGTCGGGCTCGATCTGCACGTATTGGAGTTGGATCCCTTCAACACGCGGGGCCTCGAGCCGCGTGGTCAGTGAGCGACCCGAAGGGGTGATCGGCCCGACCGTCAAGTGTGGGAACTCACGGCGGACCCCGCGAGGAAGGGACTCAGCTGCAAGCTCGGCGAACACGCGGGGATTTTCGACAAGCAAGTCGATGTCCTCAGAGAGCCGCATGTTGGGTAAGTGAGTCCGGCACAGCGCAGTCCCCCCGAAGAACACAACCTCTTGAGGAAGTAACTCGCGAAGCGCAACCAATAGATGCGAGACGAGATGATCGCGCTCGATCTGTGATTGGGGAACCTCAAATCTGCTTGCCCATTCATCGATCTCTTCCCCGCCGATCATCCGGTGATCCCGAAGTGCTTAGCATCAACCGGCCCGATGGGCTTCATTCCAAGAGAAGGCGTCGACCTCCCACGAATCGGTTCGACTTGCGTGACTGCTGCCGCCAGCCATGATGCGCGCGCGAGCGCCGGTCTCGCGCGCTGCTGGTGAGCCAGCTGTTTTACCAACTCCCAGTCTGCTTGAAGCGCTAGTTCTGTGACGATCTCGCTTGCCGTTGTCGGAGAGATATCTCCCATGGTCGGCCGCCGCGCGACATCAAGAATAGTTTGCTCAGGCGTAGTGGCCCAACCTTCGACCACGTCTGTGTGGGCTCGCTCCAGGTCCAAACGTTGAGCCTTGCGCGAGACGAAATGAATCTCACCAAATGCAGTCATGAGCTTGGGGCGATGGCTCTTCGGGATCGCAATGATCCCTGTCGCCACGGCTCGCGCAGGGACGCCACGAAGCCGGGCCGCAGAAACTCCCATCAAAGCCACTTCGTCTCTAGAGTAGTCGGCTACGGCGATCCCCAGAGCGACGGCCTCGATTGAAGGCCTCCAAGAACGGACCCCCCGATGACTATCGGGAGGGACCAGGTAATAGCCTTGAGCCAGCCTGTAAACAGCATCTCTTTGGAGAAGCAGCCGCAGGACAAGGGTCGCATCCTGATAGTCAAGGTCTCGGGGCCGCATGACCCTATTTCCGCTCTTGGCTACGTAGGCAGTAAGCCGGTCGGTCGCTGGCATGGATTAGAGTCTAACATAACCTATTGTAACTATAGGTAATTTTAGGCACTCAACCCGGACTACTCTCTCTCTAGATTCCTTCGCGCTCCCGGCTTGCGTTGAAAGCGTCTTCAGGAAGGGTCCCTCGAAGCGTGCGCGAGGCGACATCGGTGTCGTTGTTCGGTCGACTCTTGTCAACCTCTCCAAACCTCGGACTCAAGGCTTGCTTTGGAAGCGCCGTAGAGTTACAGTGAAACATTGTTACAGCACATCGGAGGAGATATGGGATCAAGAACGCAGCCAGTGCGAGTTCCTGAGGAAATGCACGGCCCCCTCAAGACTCTTTCAGCCGTGGTGGGAACGACCCCAGGCGATCTTCTTCACCGCGCTTTCAACGAGTACATCCGGAATCACGAGGCGGAGTTCGTCGAGTCCTTCCAAAGCGCCAAGAAGTACATCGCATCGGCTGACGTCGCCGGCCTGACAGATCTTCTCGGAGAGTCACGTCGATCAAGGGCAGAAAAGGCCGCTGGGGCGATCAGAGCCCGCCGGACTTAACCGCGGTAGTCGACGAAAACCATCTCATCCGAGCGCGCCAACCTAGTGGGCAGCTGCTCGGCCGTTTGAAGCTCGAGCGGACTTGAAACATCTCGGAAGAAGGCAGCCAACAATAACGGCATCCACTCAGCGGGTATCTCCATCTCCCCGGGCAGCAGCTTCAAAGACACCGCCACCCAAAGGGCCTCCACTTCTTCCGCAATCTCGATCACAACGCTCACCCTGATGCGCCCGGCGATGATCACAGCCACCTCCTCGGCCGGCCGCTCGTGAGCCCGTTCGATCAATCGCGGGACTTCGTCGATAAGCGCCTGGGCAAAAGTGATGTCCTGAACTTCGAAGAGAAGTTCGTAATCGTCGGCCGTGGGAAAGAGTGCGCCCTTGGAATCGAGGTCTTTTAGATACGGATAGACCTCGCCCTTCTGGCCCGAACGGTGATAGCCGCATCCAAGAAGCCAAATCGCATCGTGGTTCTGATCGTGCCAGGTCGCTCCACGCCACCGGCCAGCATGCAATGTGTAGACCTCAGCATCGGTGGTTATCGGCTGTAGCTTCTCAGCACCGATCGGAGACTGCGAGCGTTTAGACTCGAATGCGCGACAGACCTCGTGGTTGAAGTCGCCTACGTCCTTACTCGCATACGAACGATCTATTCCAAGATCGTCAACGAGACATCGAATAGTTACGCGAAGCGTTGGGACGCTGTTCGACAAAGTCTTACCTCAAGTACTCAAAGTAGCAGAGAGGCCTGACACCTCATCGCGCATCGTATCCAGTGGGTATGACAGTCTGTCAGCGATCAAGGGTTCCGTGAGGAAATCACCCCAAGAGAAGCACTAACCCCTCGATCCCTTCGAAGTCCTTCCGATTGAATGTGGCCAGCGGAAACTCCGAATTGACGCAACAGGCAGCGATCCAGGCATCGTTCGGGTTAATCGGTCTGCCCGCGTTCTCACGGTTAGCCACCAAAATCGCCCACGCTCGAGAGACTTCAGGATCAGAATCTAGCTGAGGGTATCGCGAGATCCACTCGTCAAGTTCGTCTATTCGTCTTTGCCCCCATCTAGCGCGGTGTGCGCCGCGCAGCATCTCTCCGACGGTGACGAAGGTTAGCAAGCCTCGAAAAGGAGAAAGCCTGGCGCGAACATCGTCGGAAATATTGCCTCTTTGGATGCGCGATGCAACGTCGGTGTCGAGGACTACGAAATCCATAGCGACTCAGGCTTTAAAGCTTCTGCGGTACCTGTAGATATCCTCGATGAATTCTTCGAGCTCCTCGTCTGATTCGAAGATGTCCGTCTTGAGGGCCTCGAGGTTGTCCAGTGGCACGGCCTTCTCGCGGGCAAGCTTGAGCACCTTCTCTCGATAGGTGAGCTGCTCCTCGGGCTTAGGCTCTTCTTCAGGCTTGCGAACGGCCGTGTTGACCACCTCCATGGGGACATCACAAGGATAACCCGCCCCCGAAGGATTCCCACAGAGCGTGTCTCACTCATCTTGACCACCCGCCTCGCGAAACAACCTCTCCAGGCCCTCATCCAAGCGAACCCCCAAGTTCGGAAGCAGATGCCCATAGGTATCCAGCGTCGTCTTGATCGACGAGTGCCCGAGTCGCGCCTGGATCTCCTTCGGATGCGCCCCCTGTGCGATTAACAAAGATGCACACGTGTGCCGAAGGTCGTGAAATCGCAAAGAAGGATCGAGGCCCGCGGCCAACACCGCTGGCTTCCAGTAACGTTCTCGAAACCTAGCTCCACGCAACACACCGCCATCGACATCGGTGAAGACAAACGAAGACGAAGGCAGTGAACCACCAGGCACAGAAGGAGCATCAACAGAAAGAGAAACCAAAGTCAGCGAGGCCCCAAACGACTCCAGATGCAAACTCAACGCCGAAACCAGAAACGGCGGAATCGTCAGTGACCGCCGTGCCCCACGAGACTTCGTCTCCGAGACATGTCGAACGATCCCCGCCACTTCTTCCAAGGTCCCCACCACCCGCACCAACGAAGCCGAAAAATCGACCCCGGTTCTTAAAAGCCCCGCAAGCTCTCCCCACCGAAGCCCCAGATACGCCGCCGTCAAAACCAATGCCGAAAAACGAGGCTCGATGCAACAAGCCAAACGAGCAACCTCCGAAGGCCCCAGGAACAACGGCGACGAAGGCAAAACCCGGGGCAGCCCGATCCGCTTGCACGGCGACGATGAGATCAGCCCCCGGTCCACCGCATCGTCGAGCACGCACCGCAGGATGCGAAAACATTGCCGGACGGTCCCCGCCGACTAACCCAAAGAGCAAAGCCCCCTCACCCACTCCTCGATCATCAACTTCGTGATCGACCCCACCTGATAAGACCCGAAGAACGAAACGACGTGGCGCCGCAGATAACTCTCATCGCGCACCCACGACGACCGCCTCAGCCCCACCTTGCCCGCCAACCACAACGCCGCAACCTCACAGAAGGCCGTCTTCGAAAGGCTCCGGTCGATGTATGCCCCCCGACACATCTCATGCTCGATCTGCGACTTATAGGCGCGGGCATCGCTCGATCGCACAAAAGTCTTCGACCGCTCCTTACCCGATGGATCCCTATAGCGGACCTGCGCCTTGCCGGTTACCGGGTGTTTGCGGATGTGCGCCATCTCGACACCTCCTCATCCCGGATCTCGGCGATCGTTAGATGACGCCGCCCCGACGCCGGTGCCACGGCTTCCGGCTCGATGCGACCGCCTTCGATCAGGCCATCGACGACTTTGGACTCGATCCGCACATGACGACCGATCTTCACGTATGCGATCCGCTTTTCGAAGATGAGCCGGCGACGCACGTACTCGGGCGCCACATTCAAACGCTCGGCGACCTGATCGACCGTCAAAAGCGCCGATGCTCGTGGATGTGGATGCGATGTGTTTGCAGGACCAGCGGACAGCGTCGCCCTATGCTTTGCCATGTCGGGACCTCCTTGGGGTCTCGTCCGTGCCCCGGGGTGTTTCCGCACCGCCGGGGCCTTATCTAATTGTCAGGACCCAGTTCGATGCGATCGACTGGACCTTGTATAGATACTACTCAGGGGGTCTGACATTTTCGGACCGATGGGGATCAGTACGCGAAGAAATCTGAAGAACGCTTGCGATCGTGGCGGGAAGGTGCCTCGATCGGAAGTCATGAAGTGGTCAGCGGTATAGGGGTCTCTAGTCCCCCTTCATGAGGACGGCAGTGCGACAAAGGTTCGATGCTCGTCCGAAGGTCATCGATCAGTCCGTACGCATTGATTCCCGCCAATTGGCGTACCCCTATGCCACCATTCTCAAGAACTTGAGTTGGCGAACCCGCTGAGGATCTCCTCAATCTCCGCAAAGGGAGATGTCTCCGAACCAAGCTCTGCCTGTTCCAGGTAGAGACGCAATGCATGGCCCTGCTTGAGACCAATAGCGCCCGCGAAAGAATTTACGATTGGTCTTCCGGGGATGAGCTTCTTCCACTCCTCGGTGTCATCAGCAATTGCTTTTGAGATTCGATCATGTTCTGCCCGGATGAGCTTCTCGACAGTATCCATATCCAACTCTCCAGCCAGTCTGGTTCGCTCAGCGACGAGTTGAGCATCGAACAAGGCGACTAGTTCGTCCGCATTCTTGTCGTGGCTGTTCTTTGGGAGAATACTGATCCGCCCGACTCTCTGGGCAAGATCCGATGTTACGCGTAGCCCAACAGCACGGGCCAAGTGCCCCTTGGCGATATCTCTCAGCATGGCTCGTATGTGGTCGCTATTCGAACGGGATGACTCCGATCCCTCAAGCTGTAGAAGAACCCTGGCCCACACTTTCTCATCGAGATAGTAATTTTCAATGTGGTATCGAGGGAGTCGACGCCATTGCTCAGCACCTTCGGTTTGACCAATTTGCCCATCTCCGTCAGACAGCACGAAGAACTCCACACCCCATAAATTCTTCGACAGAACGTCTTCGAAGAGCTCCGTGAAGTTGATACCAACCGTTCTGCTTCCGGACGGCGCGAACACAAGGTCGAGTCCAAGATTGCCGGCCAGTGCCTCGTAGGTGAGTTTGTCAACGCTTGCGTTGGTGCCTTCGATAAGTACAATCCGCTTGCCGAGCGCGATGACGCCAAGTGACTGACCCAATGCGCGTAAAGCGAGGTTTGTCGGATCGTCTTCGCCGACGACTATGGCTTGGTTTTGGTCCTCAGGTAGACCCCCGTGATTTGGCGGCGCCAAAAAGACGACAGTGTCTTGAAGTGAAGCGGAGATGACATCTGGCGAGTGGGTTGATAGGACAAATTGATTGTTCCGTCCAACGTTCTGCAGGGTCCTTAGAAACCGAGCAGAGAGCTCAGGGTGCAAATGCAATTCTGGTTCGTCGAAGAAGACGATACAGTCGCGCGGTTGTCGCAGTAGGAAGTCAAATGTCACGATAACCACTTCACGTTCGCCTGAACTCAATGTGTCAAAGGGCCGTGTCTCTCCGTCTTCCTCGTAAGTGAGCGTTTGTTCTTGCTTTGAGATATCCACCATGCGTTTCCCCGGAATCAACGCGGAAAACGCTCGGCGGAATGATTCGAGTAGATCCTCGAACTCAAGACCCATCGAATCCTTGCCTTCTCGCTTAAGCTGGCGAGCCCGATTCGCAATACCCTGGTCCTGTCTGGCCAGTTTCTTAACGATCGTATGAATCACATCTTGGAAGCGCGATTCCATCGTTTGGAGCCCAGAGTCCCAGCTGATCTGCTCAGCGTCTGGATCCGGAAACTCGAATTGAAACGGGAGGGCAGTTAGCCGCTGAACCGTTCGATTGCTCTCGAACTTAATCAATGAACTCTGGAAGGACTTGCGGGAACGCTGTTGCTGGAGAGTCTGCTGGAGAAACCCGTAGTCCGGGGCTACACCAAGATCCAATTCACGGCGATTCTGCCAAGTCGAGACTTCCTCTTCGCATGTCGCGGCTACACGAACGCGGTTTCCAGTGAACTGAGGATTCATGAGCTCCTGGATAATGGCGTCCAGGAGACGTGTCTTGCCAACACCATTGGGACCGGCTATCACGATGCGATTAGACAGTCCGGACACTGCGAACTTCCTTACGGGATAGGCGTTTTCAAGCCTTATTTCAGTTATTCTCACTTTCGCACTTGCCTTTTCGAGTATGCACAGTGGGAAGGACAGTCGCGCTGACGCGCTTCCGCCGCCCTGACGCAGACTTTCAAACCTAGGCAGCTTGAGTAGGAAAAGACAGAAGACCGCGCTGCCAGTTGTGAGAACAGAAGTGGATGAGTCATCACTGGTTACCCTACTCCTGGCCACCGACAACAATGATGCTGGTGGGCCTCGTCCGTGGCCCGGGGTTTTCGCACCGCCGGGGCCTTATCTAATTGTCAGAACCCAGTTCGATGCGATCGACTGGACCTTGTAGAGATAGTACTCAGCACCTCTGACATTTTCGGGCAGATGAAGGTCAGAGCGCGAGGAAATCTCAGGATTCTGAGAGGATACGCCCAAGCAACGCGACCGGTATAGCGTGACGACGAAGGGATCTTCTCGAGGTGGGCATATGGACGCAAGAACACTGACGATCAAAGAGGTCTTTGCAAAGGACATCCGGTATGTCATCCCGATGTTTCAGCGGCCTTATGTTTGGAATCTGCAGATCCACTGGGAGCCGCTATGGGATGACGTCCGCACGACGGCCGAACGATACATCCGCAATCTCAGTTTGCCCGACGTGGATAGCGTTCAGGCCGAACAAGCAACAGCGCCACACTTCTTGGGAGCAGTCGTCGTTGATCAACTTGCCTTCGGGACGGGCGACGTTGAGGCTCGCCACGTCATTGACGGACAACAGAGACTGACTACTCTCCAACTGCTTCTCGACGCTGTACAAGAAACTATTCATGAGGTCGCGCCGGGTCGGGAGGCGACACTGCTTCGTAAACTCGTCCTCAATGACCCGGATGTCGCCGTAAATCCTGACCATTGCTTTAAGGTCTGGCCCACCAACGTTGACCGTCCTGCGTTTCGGACGACCATGGATGATTCCAAA
This sequence comes from uncultured Actinomycetes bacterium, assembly GCA_964501265.1. Taxonomy (GTDB): domain Bacteria; phylum Actinomycetota; class CADDZG01; order JAHWKV01; family JAHWKV01; genus CAZCSK01. Next base: position 14,232 of record CAZCSK010000014.1, on the reverse strand, counting down.
CATCCTTCGGTTCACGCTGGCACTCCGATTGCCGACGCTCATACATTCTTCAAACGGGAATCGAAAGAGTGGCTTCTCGAAGTGGAGGGTGAGGAGCGATCGAACCGCGTCGCGGCCCTGAACGTCGTTCTCCACACTCGCCTTCAGCTTGTCGTTATCGATTTGGAACCTCAAGACAATGCGCAGGTAATTTTCGAAACTCTCAATGCCCGAGGAACCCCCCTCGCAGCGTCAGATCTAGTAAAGAACCACCTTCTTCAAACGGCTGAGGCGCGTGGACTCGATGTCGAGGCGCTTTACGAGGACCGATGGAAGCGGTTCGACGAGCCCCATTGGCGGAAGGAACAGAAACAGGGCCGCATTAAGCGTCCGCGGATCGATGCGTTTCTGGATTATTGGCTCGAGCTTCGGACACTTACAGAAGTCGCCCCCCATGACGTCTTCCCCTCATTCAGATCGCTCCTAAACGCCCGGACCACTCAACTTGAAGAAACCGCCATCGATTTATGCGAACTCAGTGCTATCTATGACTCGCTCTCCGAGGCCACCTACCCGAGTTTCGAGACCTTCCTGAAGCGGTGGTTAGTCATGGAAGTTCAGACGGCGACTCCGCTTCTGCTGTGGCTATTTAGCAAGGCCGATGAAGTTGGGGAGGAGCAGCTGCGGCTCGCAACGTGCTGTCTGGAAAGCTATCTGGTTAGACGCATGGTCCTGCGATTGACTACTAAGAACTACAACCAGCTCTTCCTAGAAGCTCTCCAAGACCTTGGAGAGGCCGGGCCGGAGCAGGCCGGAAGGCGCTTCCAAGACTTCCTGGCTCGCCAGACATCCGATGCCCGATACTGGCCGAGCGATTCGGAATTCGCTCGTGGAGTGGTCAAGAACCCCCTCTACCGGTGGTTGTCCCGCTCGCGTTTGCGGATGATCCTGGAGGCGCTCGAAAACGAACTCCGAACGGATCACAGTGAAGAGAAATTCAGGCCATCGAGCAAGGTAACCATCGAGCATCTCATCCCTCAATCGTGGACGCCCCTGGCATGGCCACTCGATGATCCCGATGATGCCAAGATAGTCGCTAGACGAGAAGGCGTACTTCATTCGATCGGCAACCTGACACTTGTCAACGACAAGCTCAACCCAACCCTTTCTAACGGCGCATGGAAGAAGAAGCGCGCAGCATTGGATGAACACTCAGTTCTGCGTCTAAATCGCGAGGTTCTTGCGGTAGACGCGCCTTGGTCTGATGAACGAGCTGTGTCTCGGGGCCGGACCTTGGCTACACGGCTAGTGAAGATCTGGCCAGGTGCGAAGCGCGAAGAGATCGACTATGACCAACTGACCGACGAGGACTGGAAGGCGGAGGCCACGTCACCGAGGCCCGACATCTCCTCTTCAAGGGCAACGGTCCTTAGTCTCCTGGAGTCAGGACTGGTAGAGGCAGACGAGCTCTTAATATGGAGACGCCCCGAGATCGGAGAAGTCTTCGAAGCCCGGATCCTTGCCAGTGGGCAGATCCAGGTGAACGGCGAGGTCTTCGAGTCACCATCCGGCGCGGCCAGGGCGATGGTAGGTAGGGCTGCGAATGGGTGGAAGGCCTGGCGTATCCCGAGACTCGACGACATCCCTATCGGTGAGTTGCGCGATGAACTGGACCTGGAAACGGACGCGGATTGATCACCGGGGAACTCAAGAACAAGATCAACAAGCTCTGGGACTCATTCTGGTCGGGAGGAATCTCCAACCCGCTCGAAGTCATGGAGCAGATTACCTACTTACTCTTCATTAAGCGGCTCGACGACCTCCACGCCCTCGCGGAGAACAAGGCCAATCGCCTCGGTCAGCCCATCGAAAAACCAGTCTTCCCTACGGGCAAGGATGAGAAAGGCCGCCCATACGCCGACTACCGCTGGTCGCGCTTCAAGCACTTCGAGCCTAAGGACATGTTCGACGTCGTCGACAACCACGTCTTCCCATTCCTTCAGACCATCGGCGGTAACGGCTCTAATTACGCCACTCACATGGAGGACGCTCGATTCACGATCCCGACCCCTGCCCTTCTCGTGAAGGCGGTCGAGGGCGTCGACGGCATCCCCATGGATGATCGGGACACCAAAGGCGACGTGTACGAGCACATGCTTTCGAAGATCGCCACTGCAGGACAGAACGGGCAGTTCCGCACCCCCCGGCACATCATTGCCTTGATGGTCGCGATGACCGCCCCGACCCCCGACGACGTAATCTGCGACCCGGCTTGTGGCACCGCCGGATTCCTTATCAGTGCCGGCGAGTTCATCCGCGAGCACTATCCCGAAGCCCTCACCGACCCAGTCAAATCGAAGCATTTCCACCACGGGATGTTCAATGGATACGACTTCGACACCACAATGCTTCGGATCGGCAGCATGAACATGCTGCTCCACGGCGTTGAGAATCCAGACATCCGCTACAAGGATTCGCTCTCGGAAGAGCACGCCGGCGACGTAGAGGCATATTCATTGGTCCTCGCTAACCCCCCGTTTGCCGGTTCGCTCGATTACGAGAGCACCGCAAAGGACCTAATCCGGGTTGTTAAGACGAAGAAGACCGAGCTGTTATTCCTTGCCCTATTCATACGGCTATTGAAGCCAGGGGGCCGGGCGGCTGTCATCGTCCCCGACGGCGTTCTGTTTGGCTCGACCAATGCGCACAAGGAGCTGCGGCGGGTCCTTGTCGAGGATCAGAAGCTCGACGGGATCGTGTCGCTCCCGAGCGGTGCCTTCAAACCTTACGCAGGGGTTTCAACTGCGATCCTGCTCTTCACGAAGACTAACTCGGGCGGGACTGACAAAGTCTGGTTCTATGACCTACGGGCCGATGGGTTCAGCCTCGACGACAAACGAGCGCCCCTGCTCGATGTCACCAAGCTCGGAACCTCTCCAACGGAGCCCCTAACCGAAGATGAGCATTCCAGGAACAACCTTCCCGATGCTCTCGCGCGTTGGCAACAACGCGTCGGACACGAGAAGAGACGGCTGCGCACATCTCAGAGTTTTCTGGTTCCGAAGGAAGAAATCGCATCGGATGGCTCCTACGACCTGAGTATCAATCGATACAAGGAGATCGTCTACGCCGAGGTCGCCCATCGTGATCCGCGGGAAATCATCAAAGATATGAGGGCTCTCGAGGCTGAGATTGCTCAAGGGCTGGACGACCTCGAGGTTCAACTTTGAGATCCACTTGGCCTAAAGTCACTCTAGCGGAGGTGCTCGATGACGCCATCTCGGGCTTCGCCAGTGGCGACGATCTTCCAACTGGAGTGTTGCAATGCCGGATGAACAACGTGGGCACGGATGGCTCGCTCAACTTTGACAAGAAGCGCCGAGTACGATCGCCCGATGGTCGTTCAGAAAAGTACCTCGTCCAGCCAGGCGACGTGCTCTTCAATGCAACGAACAGTCCGCAGCTCGTTGGCAAGACGGCATACTTTGCCGGGTATCACGAGCCCGTCGTCTTCAGCAACCATTTTTTGCGACTTAGGGCGAAAGAGGATCGACTATCGGGCCAATACCTGGCTCGCTGGCTCCAATTGCTCTTTTCCAGGGGCGTGTTTCAGGCGAGGAGCCGACAGTGGGTTAATCAGGCCACTTTCGACAAGGCGATGCTGTCCGAAGTTCAAATACCATTGCCGCCGATTGAGGAGCAACGGCGGATCGCGACGATCCTGGATAAGGCCGATGAGCTGCGAGCCAAGCGCCGCGCGGCCATCGGTCATCTTGCGACACTGGTTCAAGCCATTTTCATCGAAATATTCGGCTCTCCAAAAGCGGATGCCGGAACCCGCCTGGGAGAGATCGCGACGTTTGTGGGAGGTGGGACCCCTTCCAAGAGTAACTCTGCGTATTTCGCAGGCGACATTTGCTGGGCCACCTCCAAGGACATCAAGTCCCTTTTGCTTACTGATACTCAGGATCACATCACCGAAGAAGCCATTGCGAAGTCAGCAACCAAACGCGTCTCCCCCGGGACCGTGCTTGTAGTAGTCAAGAGCAAGATTCTTGGACGACGGCTACCCGTATGCATTACGCGCGTAGAGACCTGTTTCGGTCAGGACATCAAGGGCATCCAAAGTTCGGTGGTCTCCCCAGAATTCCTCTCTACGGCATTGTTGGTTGGCCAACGTTGGTTGCTCGACAAGGCCAGAGGAGTCAATACGGAAGGGCTGACGCTAGATCACCTTCGGAGTTTTCCAGTTTCACTTGGCACCGAGCATCAACGAGCCAGGTTTCAGGAACGTTTCGAACTCTCTTTGCAATTGGAGCAGAAGAATACCGTGGCTAAGGCATTGGAGGATGACCTCTTTGCGAGCCTGCAGTCGAGGGCATTCCGGGGCTTGTTGTGAGCAACTTCACATTCCTGGAAGCGGAATGGCCGGAGGTCGCAGACGCTGCGAACCTCGCCGAGAGTTCGATCGAATCTGATCCTCGGATCTCCTCCTTCTATGCACGGCGTTGTCTAGAGTTGGCCATCAGATGGGCCTTCAAAGCCGATGACTCTTTACGCCTTCCCTACCAAGACAACCTGAGCGCTCTGATCCATGAGCCGACATTCAAAGAGGTCGCCGGTGAGGCCGTCTTCCATAAGGCTCGGATGATCAACACATTGGGAAATCGTGCTGTCCACGGGCAGCGAAAGATTCCAATGGACGATGCACGGACAGCTGTTCGTGAGCTGTTCCACGTGTGCTACTGGTTCGCCTCAACCTATGCGCGTCGCGAGCGCCCCGCTGCCGATGCTGCCTTCGAAGCATCGCGGGTCTCCACTCACGCTACAAGCAACGCAACAACTGACCTCGAACAGTTGCAAGAATCCTTGCAGCGAAAGGATGAGGACCTCGCCCAGTTGCTGTTCGATAAATCGAATCTGGACGAAGAGGTGGAACGACTGAGGGCAGAGGTTGCGGTTGCCAAGAGAGAGAACGAAACCAAGCACGACGACCACGACTACAACGAGGCACGGACCCGGGATCTTTTCATTGATCTCCTCTTGAACGAGGCGGGTTGGCCATTGGAGAAAGTCGAAGACCGCGAATACGAAGTCACCGGCATGCCAACGGACAAGGGCATCGGTTTTGTGGACTATGTCCTATGGGGTGCCGACGGAAAACCCCTCGGGCTTGTCGAGGCAAAGCGAACGAAGCGGTCACCTCAACAGGGCCAGCAGCAGGCAAAACTGTATGCCGACTGCCTTGAGGCGAAGTTCGGTAGGCGTCCAGTCATCTTCTATTCGAACGGCTACACGCACTGGATTTGGGACGACGTCAGCTACGCGCCGCGAAAGATCCAGGGTTTCCTAAAGAAGGACGAGCTGGATCTGACGATCCAGCGCCGCACGACTCGTAAGCCTCTTGAGGGGGCTGAAGCGGATCCGGACATCGTTGAGCGCTTTTACCAGAAACGCGCCATCAAGCGAATCACAGAGAGCTTCGAGAAGGATCTCTCTCGTAAGGCGCTTCTAGTCATGGCAACGGGGGCTGGCAAGACTAGAACAGTGATCGCTCTGAGCGACCTCCTTATGCGGCATAACTGGGTCAAAAGGGTCCTGTTCCTTGTTGATCGCGTCGCATTGGTGAAGCAGGCTGTGAACGCGTTCAAAGCGCACCTCCCCGACTCGTCACCGGTGAACCTGGTGACCGAGAAAGAAGGAGAGGGCCGAGTTTTCGTCTCGACTTACCCGACGATGATGGGTCTGATCGACGAAAGGGTGGAGGATGAGCGCAGGTTCGGGGTTGGGCACTTCGACCTGGTCGTTATCGACGAGGCACATCGTTCCGTGTATCAGAAGTACCGGGCGATCTTCGAATACTTCGATTCGCTGCTCGTTGGTCTGACCGCGACTCCGAAGGACGAGGTTGATTTCGACACATATTCCTTGTTCGATCTAGAGAAGGGTGTGCCCACAGACAATTACGGCCTGAAGGAAGCAGTGGATGATGGCTTCCTAGTTCCACCCGTCTCGGTCGCTGTACCGATCAAGTTTCATAGGGAGGGGATCACTTATGACGATCTCACCGATGAGGAGAAGGAGAGATGGGACGCCATCGAATGGAATGAAGACGGTTCCGCCCCGGACCGTGTTGAGGCTCAGGCCATCAACAAATGGCTTTTCAATGAAGACACGGTGGATAAGGCGTTAGAGCATCTGATGAAGCGGGGGCTGAAGGTAGCAGGAGGTGACCAGCTTGGCAAGACGATCATCTTCGCGAAGAACCAAACGCATGCGGAATTCATCGCCGAGCGGTTCGACGCGAACTACCCTCACTACAAGGGTTCGTTCGCCCGAGTGGTTTATCACGGTGTCTCATATGTGCAGAACGTTATCGACGACTTCTCGAATGCCAACAAAGAGCCGCACATCGCAATATCTGTTGACATGCTCGATACGGGGATCGACATTCCCGAGGTCGTGAACCTCGTCTTCTTGAAGATGGTTCGATCGAAGACCAAGTTCTGGCAGATGGTCGGGCGGGGTACGAGGTTGTGTCCCGATCTGTTCGGGCCAGGAAAGCACAAGGAGAACTTCGTAATCCTCGACTATTGCGAGAACCTAGAGTTCTTCAAGATTGAAGGGATGGGGTCTGAGAGCCATCCCGTCGAATCGCTGATAAAGCGGCTCTTCAAAACACGCTTGGACCTGTTGGGCGCGCTCGAGAGGACGGAAGAAGAGCCCGAGTTGGGGATCGCGGCTTCGCCTGTGGCTAAATATGGGAAGTCACTTCAAGAAGAGGTAGCTGAGATCCTGCATAGAGAAGTCGCTGCCATGAACGTTGATAATTTCATCGTTCGTGAGAAGCGAGAGTTCGTCGAGAAGTACAGAAATCTATCTGCATGGGTGCGTCTGGACGATGCGGCTTTGGCAGAGCTGGCGGCAGAAGTCGCCGGCCTACCCTCAGAATTGGACGCGGAAGACGAGGAAGCGAAGCGATTCGACATCGTGCTATTGAACTTGCAGCTTGGAGTGTTGGGCACCAGGCTGGGTTTCGACAAACTTCGAGAGCAGCTGGTTGGGATCGCGGCCCTTCTTGAAGAGAAAGCGAACATCCCGATGGTCGCAAGTGAGATGGCTTACATCCAGGAAGTTCAAACCAACGATTGGTGGGAGGGCGTCACTCCGCAGATGCTTGAGGCAATGCGTAAGAGGCTGCGCTTGCTAGTGAAGCTGATCGATAGACAAAAACGGAAGCCAATCTACACCGACATCGAAGACCTGATGGGAGAGGAGTATGAGGTCGAGTTTCCAGGGTTCGCCCCTGCCGACAACTTCCAGAAGTTCAAAGCCAAAGTGAGGGCATCTTTGAAGGCTCAGGAGGACTCCATCGCAGTACACAAAGTGCGAACTAACAAGGCGCTTACAACGGGCGACCTGGGTGAGCTGGAGAGGCTGCTTGGGGCAATCGGGGACGGTGCCTCAGAGAACATCGCGCGGGCCAAGCAAGAGGGTCAAGGTCTGGGGCTATTCGTAAGGTCCCTGGTTGGGCTGGATCGAGGGGCGGCCAAGGAGGCGTTCGCTGGGTTTCTTCAGAGTGAGACGCTGACCGCAAGTCAGATCGAGTTCGTCGATCTGATCATCAACTACTTGACCGAGCACGGAGTGATGGGAGCAGCCCGGTTGTATGAATCCCCTTTCACCGACATCGCGCCTCGGGGGCCGGATGGGATTTTCTCGACGGACGAGGTCGATGCGCTGGTGGCTGTCCTGGATCATGTGCGTTCAACAGTTGAGGCCGCCTAGGGCTCGTTCCGCCTGATTCCCAAGCTGGGCGCCTGTTGTCACACCCAGTGGCTATTGTTATCACAGCCACGAACTGAAGGAGAACCGTTGAAGATCGCCGACATCCCGGGTCGGGAGAAACCGCGTGAGCGCCTAGCGCGTCTGGGACCATCCGCGCTCAGCGACCGAGAACTCTTGGCAATAGTTATCCGAACAGGCGGCCCCGGTCAGAGTGCACTTGAAGTAGCAGATGAACTACTGGCAAATGCCGGCGGCTTGGTCTCACTGTCGTCTGCCCGCCTCGAGGAACTGGATTTTGTTGCTCATCTTGGACCAGCTAAAGCTGCGGGTCTTCAGGCGGTTTTCGAACTTGGGCGCAGAGCTTCTCACGGTAAGGATGCTCGGCCGGTAGTTGTGGGACCGGAAGACTTGGCCCGGATATGCGAACCGCTCCTCGCAGGAAAACCGCATGAGGAAGCCATCGTCATTGTTCTGAACGCGGCTAACCGAGTTACTAAAACCGTTACGTTGTCGAATGGGTCCGTTGGCCGCTGCCTAATGATGCCAAGGGACGTGCTGGCTACGGTCCTTCGCAACGACGGGGTCGCTTTTGCTGTAGCTCACAACCATCCCTCAGGCGATCCGTCTCCGAGTAGAGAGGACATCAAGGTCACGCGTGAACTTAGTCGTGCGGCTGAAACGATAGGGGTCCACTTCATCGACCACCTCATTATTGGGTCCGGAGCCTGGATCAGCTTGCGTGACAGCAAGGGATTCGGCTGATGCTCACACCTACCGCCAGCGTGTTCATGTTAAGGAGTTCCTTCGCGCCACTATTGCTGCTATTAGCCACCAGAACCGACCGAGCAGATTTTCGCTAGGAGGGTCGTGGCATGTCTTCCACTTTCGTATTACAATACCATGCATGACCTTGAATTCCACTGGAGTGCCCGGAAGCACGGGATCGCGGACGACGACATTAGGCATGCCGTCAGAAATGCTTTGGCCGTCTTTGACATCGACTCTGAGGAAGGCCCAGCGAAAGTCCTCTTTCTCGGTCCAGACCGCTCGGCGAATCTGCTCGAAGTTGTGGCGATCGAACTCGACGATGGCGGGAAAATGGCTATCCATGCGATGCGAATGCGACCCAAGTACAACCAGTTGCTCGGGGGAGATTTAGATGGCTGACGAAGGGGCGGGGCGTCGCCCAACCTCGCGCGGACATCCGCTGAGCAAGGAGGTCATCGACCGTGCGACGGCCGATGCGGAGAAGGGGTTCGAACTCGACCAACTACGGCGACGAGGTGGTCGCCCAGTCAAGGGAACAGGCCCAGGTGACGTGGTTCCTGTTCGGCTTGATGAGACCATGCGCAGCGCGCTCGAACAGCGGGCCCAAGCGGAGAACCTAAGCGTAAGCGATGTGATTCGGAGATCCCTTCGCGACCAAACCGTTCCAGACCAAGAGTCCGATCTCGTCGCCCTTACACATGCTCAATCCGCTGAACATCGAATGTCTGTCGTTTTGCACGAGCTGGATCGGATCGAGCACGCGCTCGCATCTGCACCACTTGACCATAGGTTGTTTGAACGCTGCGCCCAGGACCTCCTTTCGGAGGTCTATCCCGGCCTGTCTCCGATCTCGGGGGGGAGCGATTGGGGCCGCGACGCGGACATTCACTCACAGGTCGATCAGCCGCCCGTTCGACTCCTCGCCACGAGTTCACGGACCCGCGAGGGAGTGCGCAAGAACATGCTTCAAGGGCTTCGCAGCATGACTGAACATGGCGTACCCTTCCATCGGGTCGTTCTAGCTAACCCCGCTCTGCTCACGCGCGCCCACCGTGAGAGCTTGTCCACGTCCGCTCAAAAGTTCGGTGCCATCATCGAATTTTTCGATCGGGGCTTCTTCGCAAGCCGACTCCGACGCGATGGTGAATGGCGTCAACGCCTCTTGGGACTATCGGGAGATCCGATCACTCTTTCCAGAGTGCCAACCGAGTTGGCCGAAAGCCAATGGGCCACAATGCCTCTGGTCGGAAGAACATCCGAGCTAGAAAGAGTTTCAGGCCAAGGAGATTTCGTCGTTTTCGGGTCCCCCGGGCTCGGTAAAACCCGCCTTCTCTCTGAGATCGATGGCGCTTTCTTCGTTGATGCGAACGCACCCTATGATCAATTGGCAGACGACATCCGATGGTTCCGTCCCGCGGTAGTGATCGTGGACGACGCAGGATCCTCGCTAGAGTTGCTGCGGCATCTGATCCGACTTCGTCAAGTTGAAACAGATGTTGGCGTCTACCGCATCATTGCGACCTGCTGGCCGCACGAAGTCGACAAACTCCAGGACGAGATTCACTCCGCCACTACCTTCGAATTGGACTATTTGGAACGAGGTGATCTCGATCAGGTACTGGTAACGATGGGGATCACCGGCCAGCTCGCCCGGGTGGAGATTTTGGATCAGGCCGAGGGGCGGCCGGGCTGGGTGGTTGCACTCGGTGACCTGCTTCTGCGGGCTAGAGACTCGGCTTCCCTTTTAAATGGAAAAGCTCTACTCGGGCATGTCGAACGGTATTTGCGCAGGGCCGCAGTGCCCGCAGAAGCCATCCACTTCCTGGCGGCGCTTGCGCTTCTTGGCAAGGTCTCAGAGGACGAACTCGATGATCTTGCGGATGGGTTAGGAGTCCCAAGAACCAGGGTCGTTCAATTGATGTCGACGACAGCGAAGAGTGGGCTGATCGACGTTATTTCTGACTATAGCTATGTCGCTGAGCGAGAGGTCCGTACCTATGTTGTTCGCCCACCAATGTTAGCTAGAGCGTTGGTTGCTGAACATATCTTCGCGACGGATGTGCCTGCATTCGACTTGGAGGAATTCTTGAAGAGGTGGCCTTCTAGGTTGGGGGAGATGGCTGAGGCTGCAATCTATTCTTCGCTCTTTGGTGTAACACGGGCAATCCCGGTTGCCCGAAAATTCTTCAGACAAGTACTTGACACTGGGTTTGATACCCACGCCGTGGCGAGCCTTTCAATGCACTACGCGCGTTTAAGTAAGGATGCAGCATTAGAGATTCTTGAACTGGTTCGCAAACAAATCGACGACTTCGACGGCACGGATTCCCCTTCAGCATTTCAAGTTGAGCTATTTGTGAACCTGGCTTACTTGATCTCTCGCTGGTATCTCATTGAAGAGGCGGTGCACCTGATAATGGATGCCGCGGTGCATGACTCAAGGCCGACCAATCCGAATCCCGGTCACCCCCTGCGCAAGTTGGCCGATCTTGTCCACGACTTTCATCCAGAACTTCCGCGTCCCGCGGATCAGAGAACGTTGGTTGCTCGGGCCGCCGAGCATTGGATCGAGAAAGATGCGTCTCCGCCACGCTGGCCGGTTTTTGGCGCGGCGATTCAAAGTGTCCTGTCTCTCTCGTTGCGGTCAGCGCTGACTGCCCCAGGCAGTCCTCGGACGTTCCAACTGATTGAAACAGTTGCCGACGCAGAAGAGATCAAACGCATCTATGAACAGCTTTGGCCAATTATCCGGGAACGCCTTCGCAAAGCCCCCGTGGAGGTCCGTCGCCTGGTTGTCGAGGCAGCTCTGGACTGGCTGCGGGTGGGAGGGGGCTACGACAAGCCCTTCGGTCAAAGTCATCCGGAGGAATCGATCGCTGCCGCGAAGGAATACGGCGAAAGACTGGTTGAGGATCTCATCGACCTAGTCGAAGACCATTTGGGTTTGAGCATGTATCTGCGGGACGGGGCCGAAAGACACGACCTGAGTGTTCCGATCTCGATCCCATCGGCGTTATCCAGCTTCTTCGTCGATCTCGACCGCTCAGAAGAGGACTTTCAAGAGACCGAAAAGAACATAGTCGAGGGAATCTGTGAGACCGTTCGCAGTTGGGTCGACGAGGATCCCGAAGGAGTCATAGACAAGCTGCTGCGGCTAAGGGAAGAGCTAAATGTCGCTGGACTCACATGGCCTCAAAGAATATGGATTGCCTGCGATGAGCTATCGAAAATCGTCGACAATCCTGCGACCTGGCTCCATGCGGCAATTGAGCGTGATCTCTTGCCGGAAGGGGCAGCGTTTGCAAGACGAGCGGTCGCAGTAGGCGCACTCGGGCAAACCAAGATTCTCAAGTTGCTTGAAGTGCCTGCCCTCCGTTGGGAGTTGATGCGAGAAGCTTTAACGAATACAACCTTGGAAACTCAAATGCGCGAGTCAGTGATCGCTCAGCTCTCCTATTCCGATTACAGATTGCTGCAGACTCTCTTCTTGAGGGAGGAGATCGATAACGATGGGATCCGAAGACTCTTGACGCTAGCTAAGGCTGAGGCGAAAGGCGTGGTCAGCGCGGCCCTTCATTACGCGCACGTACGTGACCATGAATGGAGCCCGCCGTTTGAAAACTCCTGGCTAGAGGGAATTCTAGAAGTGGACTTGTTCGCACTAGAGCATTATGAGGCGACACAACTGTGCTCTTTTCTGGCGCGAAAATTCCCCAACGCACTCGCGGAAATGGTTTCTCGTCGAATCGATGCGACCTCAGACTCAGAAGTTGGCCGAGTTCTGCCATTCCAGTGTTTCGACGTTTTGCCACATCTGCCTTCAGCGCAAAAGTCGGATCTTTGGAAGCGCCACCGTGGCAGAGAGGCTGCCAAATGGGTCCTTCGAATGCATCTGGCGGGAGTTGATATCAGCTGGATTGAGAAGATGATGGATGAGGCGTTGATGACGATCGAGGACGCCCTTGCAACCTACACAGGCCTAGGTCCCCATCCATCTCTGGAGGATATGGCTCGCGCATTCGTTCCTCGCGGGGTCGATCCACAGCGCATAGCAGGTTTGGCCGAATTCGGAACGCGGTTCGGGGAAGAGTCAGACCATTACCGCTCTCTCGTGAAACGATTTTCCGAGATGGCGAAGTCGTCGAACCAGAGCGAAAGGGCGGTGGGCGAAGCCGGCGTCCGGTTGTTCTCTGAGTACTTGGAGAACGCTTTAGACAATGAACACAAGAAGCGCATTCGCGGCCAGATTTGAGTAGGGCGGGGAGGTGAAATCATAATGAGAGGCGTTTGGCAGATTCGCCTGCGAAAGCACTACAACGAGCAAGAGCTAGAGTGGAACTCTGATCAGCGCGTCGCTGACCGCCTCGGGATACATGTCCAATCCCTGCACGATCTCTCTAATCTGATTCTCAGCGATCTCGACGAAAGCACCTTTGGAGTTCGGTGGTGGAGTGATCTTCCAATCCAATCCCGGGTCCTGATCGGTGACTATTTGTTTCAAGCAATCGAAGCAGTCCAGAAAAATCTCATCGAAGCAAAAGTCCATCTCTTAGAGGCCGAATCCGCTCTAGATGATGAAGACAGGCGGCTGCAGAGAGTCCGTTTCGATCCTCCTGCCGAAGGCTTCTTCCCGGCGCCAAAGTCCCCGCAAGACGAATTGGCTGGGTATTGGGCGGACTTGCACATCGCGGGGTTCGTTAGGGCGAGTGCATCAGCTCTTGACTGTATAGCGGCTGCGGTGATTGGCATACTCGGTTTGCCAGTCAACCTCGTAAAAGGGGATTGGAGTGCGGTTGTCAGGCGTCTTGAGGAGACAGCTGAGTCGGAAACCCCTTCCGTCGCGAACTTCTCCAAAGACCTTCAGGCAATCATCAAGGCGGCTGGCCCTGAAGGGTGGCTCCACTGGCTTCTCCAGATGCGGAACACCTACGTGCATCGGTCTCGTCAGACGAATATCCGAGTTATGGATGGTGCAGAAACCCCCGTATATCTGCCCGGTGGCCGGCTATATCTTCCCTTTCGGCTTGCTACTCTTCTACCAAAGTATCCCGGTAAAACAGATGTAGAGATTTGGTGTCTTACGCCTGAGATCCAGAAGGCGTACTTGTTCGAGGATGGCGAACAACTCCTGCACAAGGTGTTTGGAAGCGTGGTCAAGTTAGTCGAGACGACGGCGTCCGTTCTCGCCGAGGTTTGGACGGCGAGACGATCAAAGCCCACTCTCATCGCGCAACCACATCTAAAGCAATGGCCAATTGGTCCGGAGTCCGGCGGGTTTGTCGGATACGACGACGGCTCCCTTAAACCAAGAATGGACGTGATTGCCGTCCATCCAACGTTGGGTCACCGGATGAAAGCGGCGGCCGTCCTTGATCCAGACAAGGGCTCGGTCTGGTCACCTTCAAATTTGGACAACCCGCCGACTTCCTGCTGACCAATAAGTCCGCAAGAAGTCCTCGTGCCGATTCAACACAAGGAAACGCAGCGCACAGTCGATCCCGCGAAACCGCGCCCCCGAGCAGCCCAAACACCTAAACCAGGCGAACCAAAGACCAAGACGACTTGCACTCCCGTATAAATAAATAAATAATGTGTGTGAGCGCGCACGCTAATAGCCCCACTCCTTGTCTGGGGCCCCGGCAGGCTTCTACTATAATTCCTTCTCGACAGTATGCTAGCACGACAGCGCACAGGAGT
>CAZCSK010000013.1:0-54015 GCA_964501265.1 uncultured Actinomycetes bacterium | reverse complement strand
CTTCTGGCGCGCGCGGTTCTGTACCTAAGGGGGCTGCTACCCCCCCGAACCCCCCGAAGTCAAGGTCAGACTGATTCGCTACCGCCTGGTAGCCCAAGACGCAAAGACTGGGCCGTATGCGCTTGCCCCCGGCCCCGATCACTCGGGCAAGTTCGTCGATCAAGCCTGCTAGTTCTGGAGTCTGCGTGCGCGCCTCTTGAAGAATTGCATCGAGCTCTACATTGATTCGCTCCGCGATGGAAGACAGGAAACTCATGCCGGAACGCGGATGTGGCTCGCTACTATTGCACCCTCGAATCTTTCGACCAAAGTTCCATCTGAATCGATGATGAAGGTCCACGGCTCGCTCTCGAGCCCCCATGCCGCCGCCGTGGCCGATAGCTCGGTAGGCGAATCGCCCTTGAAGGGCTCGACGTGAATGAAAGTGGCTGCATCGCCGATCATTGACCGGGCCGCAAGCACCTCATCCACTACGGGACCGCACACGCCCGAAGTGCAAAACCGCGGTGAACCGATGATCAATATGGTGGGCTTGCCTGCGGCGAGGGCCTGGTCGAGGCTCACCGCGTGCATGCTGCAGGGGGGCTCCCGAGTGCATAGGTACGCCGAATCCATGAGGTTTCCGGTGACGGGGGTCGGGACGCTGATCGCTTTCTCCCGAGGTGCAGGAACGCTCGGATCGTCGGTCGCCTCGATGACGGCGAAGCCAAATATGTTGGACTCCATGCTGACGCAAAGGTCCACAACCCCCGGCCCGGGCATCGGCAGAATCGATTCATAGAATCCCCTTACGCGCCCATCAGGATTTCTGAACGTCTGCCAGGTGAGATCGAAGGGGCCTTCTTTTTCCCCGTTCTGTCCCAAATAAATGGTACCGGCAGCGCCTTGGATGGTCCCCGTTTTCGGATGGTCGAGGCGCAACGGAAGTCTTTGATTCTGCTCTGCCAGAAACTCCGATGCCCCCGCGAAAACCAACAGCCCGGGCTTGCCCCCTCTGGCCAGCTGACGGCTGAGATCGTAAAAGACCTCGGGCACGGATGATTCTGGAACTCCGGTCGACGAATTCTTGAGGCACGACTGCAGCAGCAGGGCACCCGCCGAGGCCGCGGTCAACTCGAGGAAGCGCCTTCTATCCAAAGTGAGACTTACTGTATCTGGTAGTGTCCTCGCCGTGAAAGGGCGACGACTTCGCGGGTGGATTGTTCTAGCACTCGCAACCATTGCGCTCGGGTCTTGTTCGGCGGACGCCCCAATGAATTTCTTGCATCCCGAAGGCCCGATTGCCCGCCGGGCCGACAAGCTTTGGGACCTCACTTTTGGCATCGCGGCGGTTGTTTTCGTTCTTGTTGAAGGGGCGCTCGTTTTTATCATCTTTCGGTACCGGCAGAAATCCCGGGCCGATTCCCCCAGGCAGAATCATGGGAATACGAAACTGGAGATCCTGTGGACGATCATCCCCGCCCTTCTGCTTGTCTTCGTCGCCGTACCCACAGTTGGAGGCATCCTGTACTTGTCTGATGAGCCGCCGAACGCTCTCAAGATCGAAGTAATCGCCCACCAGTGGTGGTGGGAGTATCGATATCCGGGCGGACTCGTGACCGCCAACGAAATGCACATCCCAGTAGGCCGTGAAGTCTCGCTCGATTTGAAGTCGGTGGACGTGATTCACAGTTTTTGGGTCCCGAAGCTCGCTGGCAAGCAGGATGTGGTGCCGGGGCGCATCAACAGGCTCAGGCTTGTCGCCGATACGCCCGGCGAATATCAGGGCCAATGCGCTGAGTTCTGTGGGCTCTCTCACGCCAACATGCGCCTCAAGGTGTTCGCTGATTCAGCAGAAGACTTCGATCGGTGGCTAGACGATCAGACGGACGCCGCTGGGGTCCCGGCCCAAGCCCTAGCCGCGCAGGGCCTGGATCTGTTCGTGAACGGCGAGTGCGCCGGGTGTCACGCGATAAAAGGGACACCAGCCGAAGGAACGATCGGCCCCAATTTGACCCACCTGGCGAGCCGCACGACGTTCGCAGCGTCGATGTTCGACCTCAGCGCGGACAACCTGGCCGCTTGGCTCAGAAACCCGCCGGGTCGCAAACCTGGGTCGAAGATGCCCAACCTGCATCTTGCCGAGGAGGACATCGATGCCCTGGTCGCATATCTTCTTACCTTGAGATAATGGAGATCTAAATGGCAATCGCTGTAGAGGCGCCGCGACTATTGCGCCGGCCCTCGTCGAAGACGGGGATCTGGAGTTGGTTCACGACCGTCGATCACAAAAAGATCGGACTGCTTTACGGGTACACGGCCTTTGCCTTCTTCATCCTCGGCGGCCTCGAGGCCCTGCTGATCCGAATGCAACTCAATTCTCCGGGCGGTACGGTCCTGACCGCCGACCAGTACAACCAACTGTTCACCACACACGGAGTGACGATGATCTTCTTGGTCGTCATGCCGTTGGGTGCAGCATTTTTCAACTACCTGCTGCCGTTAATGATCGGAGCTCGGGACGTCGCGTTTCCCAGGCTCAACGCGCTGAGTTACTGGATCTTCTTGTTCGGCGGCTTGTTCTTGTACTCGAGCTTGATTTTCGGCGGCCTCCCCGATGGAGGGTGGTTCGGTTATGCGCCTCTCACAACCGACCCCCGTTTCGCCACGGGTGCGAATCGCATCGACTTCTACGCACTGGGTCTGCAGATTCTGGGCATAGCCTCTATCGTCGCATCGGCCAACTTCATCGTTACGATCATCAACTTGCGCGCGCCGGGAATGAGACTTCTGCGTATGCCGGTGTTCGTGTGGATGACTCTCGTCGTAAACTTCCTCATTCTTTTCGCGATGCCGATCATCGCAGTCGCTCTTTTCATGATGACCTTCGACCGTAGTTTCGGCACCCATTTCTTCGACGCCGGAGCCGGAGGGGATCCCATCCTGTGGCAGCATCTTTTCTGGCTGTTCGGACATCCCGAGGTCTACATCCTGGTCCTTCCGGCCATGGGCATTGTCTCCGAAGTTCTTCCGGTGTTTTCGAAAAAGCCCTTGTTCGGATATCCGTTCGTTGTCTTTTCAGGAGTCGCGATCGGGTTCATGGGTTGGGGAGTCTGGGCTCATCACATGTTCACTGTCGGCCTGGGACCTGCGGCTAACATCGGCTTTGCAATATCGACTATGTTCATCGCGGTACCCACGGGTGTGAAGATCTTTTCCTGGCTGGGCACGATGGCGGGAGGGTCGTTGCGCTTCAAGACCCCGATGTTGTTTGCGATCGGGTTCATAGCGATGTTCATCATCGGGGGCTTGTCCGGTGTTACTCACACGATCGCGCCGCATGACGCGCAACAGCAGGACACCTATTACATAGTGGCCCATTTCCACTACGTGCTTTTCGGTGGCGCCATCTTCGGGCTCTTTTCTGGAATCTATTACTGGTTCCCGAAGGTCTTCGGACGCATGATGAATGAAACACTCGGCAAGATCCACTTCTGGATGATGATCATCGGATTCAACCTGACGTTCGGTCCGATGCACTTGCTTGGCCTCAAGGGAATGCCGCGCCGCCAGTACACGTACCGAGCCACCGACGGCTGGACTTTGTGGAACCGGGTGTCCACCGTCGGCGCATTTCTGATCGCCGCCTCGATGCTGGTCTTTATGTTCAACTTTGCCAAGAGCAAGAGATACGGAAGGAAGGCTTCGGCCGACCCGTGGGACGGGCGGACCCTGGAGTGGACGATTCCATCACCGCCCCCCGAATACAACTTCGCCGAGGTCCCGACCGTCACCGCACGTGACGAGTTTTGGCATCACAAGTACTCCGAGGACGAGCAGCTGCGGCCGATTCTGGTTCCCAGCGGCGGAGCGTATGTGGAGCCCGGTGCCCAGCCCCCGCCGAAGGGCGGATCAGAGAGGAACGGTCATGGGATCCATCTCCCGTCTCCCTCCTATTTCCCCCTTGTCGCGGCCCTTGGTTTTCCGATTATGGCTTACGGAACGGTCTTCAAAGTTTGGATGCTGATGGCAGTGGGCGCCGTAGTCATGCTGGCAGGCTTTTACGGTTGGATCCTCGAGCCGCCCACGGAACCTAATGGGACGGACCACTGATGGAAGAAGCCGCCGTCATTCATAATCCGAGCGCCGAAGAGCACGTCACTTACACCGGCCTTAACAACGTCAAGGTCGCGATGTGGGCGTTTCTTGGATCTGAGTGCCTGTTCTTCGGATCGCTGATCTCCGCGTACCTTCTTTACAAGAACAAGACCGGTGACGGCCCGACTCGGGCAGATGTCTACGACATCCCCTACACCTCGGTCTCCTCGTTCGTGCTGCTCATGAGCAGCCTAACCATGGTGCTCGCACTTGCCGCGATACAGCGGGGGGATCATCATCGTCTTCGGACATGGTTGCTGGCTACCGCCCTTTTGGGATGCACATTTATCGCCGGGCAGGTTTACGAGTTCACGACGTTCGTCAAGGAGGGACTCACGCTCAAAACCAGCCCCTTCGGTTCGAGCTTCTTTGTTCTCACCGGCTTTCACGGAGCGCATGTCACGATCGGGATCTTGATGCTCCTGTCGCTTGCCTCCATGTCGGGGCTGGGGAAGCTTGGGCAGGCCGATTCCGGCAAGGTCGAAATGGTGGGGCTCTACTGGCACTTCGTGGACATCGTGTGGATCGTGATCTTTACAGTCGTCTACCTGTTTCCGTGAGAAGAGGAATCGATGCCTGAGACGCACGAAAGCAAACATCCGAGCGAACTCGAATACATCAAGATCGCGGTGATCCTCGCAGTGGTTACAGCTTTGGAGGTCGGCGTATATTACGTGCCGTCTTTTAAGCGCTTGCTCGTCCCGATCCTGTTGACCATGGCGGTTGTCAAATTCGCGATGGTTGCCATGTGGTTCATGCATCTGAAGTTCGATAACCGGCTCTTCAGGCGCTTCTTCGTGCTGGGTCTAGTCCTTGCGCTTGTAGTCTTTGCCATTGCACTTGCCACGTTCAGCGTGGTCATTCCCGACGTGCCGGCCTAAGGGTCACCGACGTGGCCTACCATCTGCATCTCGACGTTTGGTTCGTGATGGCGACTCTCCTCGGAGCGTATGCGGCCGCGATGCGCTTTTTGGGGCCCAGGCACGTGAGTCCCGGGGAGTCACCTATGAGCAAATGGCAAGTGCGGATTTTCGCCCTGGGAGTCGCGGCCCTCTGGATTGGGGCCGACTGGCCGGTACACGAAATGGCTGAGAAGTATCTGTTCAGCGTCCACATGGCGCAGCATTTTCTCTTCTCTTTGGTCGCGGCACCGCTTCTCCTGGGCGGTTTGCCCGGATGGCTGATCCGGAGGTTGATCTCGCCGCGGCCGGTGATGGCTGCGATGCGGTTTCTGACTAAGCCACTGATCGCAATGGTCCTTTACAACGGTTACCTTGTGTTTAGTCACTGGCCCGGTTTCGTCGAGGCTACTTTGCAGAACCACGGACTGCACTTCGTCGCGCACTGCATCCTCGTTGGGACCGCGTTGCTGATGTGGTGGCCGGTCTTGAGCCCGCTGCCCGAGCTCCCGAGGCTGTCACAGCCCGGGCAAATGCTCTATCTTTTCCTTCAGACGATTGTCCCTACCGTCCCGGCTTCCTTTCTTACCTTTGCACAGACCACGTTTTACAAGACATACGCGAGCGCACCGAGGCTCTTCGCCCCCCTGGACGCTCTCACCGATCAACGACTTGCGGGGCTCGTGATGAAAGTAGGCGGCGGCTTGCTGCTCTGGACGATCATCGCGGTGCTATTCTTTCGCTGGTCGGCCAAGGAAGAATCCGGGTCGCCCGATGCCGTCGATTGGCAGCAATTGGAGCGACGCGTCAACGAGATAGGTTCGCCCAAGTAGATGGAGTATTACAAGGACAGGTTTCTGCTTCCGCTGCTAATCCCCTTGGGGGCGATGGCGCTCATAGGCGCGGTGGCCTTTTCGATGTCCAGGGTGCTTCTCAACGTTCCTAAACTCGTCGCTACTTCGGTGGCGCTGATGACAGCCTTCAATCTCCTCGTAGTGTGCGCCTACGTCGCCGTTCGCCCTAAATTTAATCTTCGTCAGGCAGGTCCCTTACTCGTGGTCGTGCTCATTCCTTTGTTTGTCGGAAGTGCGGTTGCGGCCGGCGCATTTGGACTCGAAGGTGAGAAGGATCATGCCGAGAAGATCCCGTCCCTTTCGATCGTTTCAATCGCGGCGAAGAACACCGCATTCAGCATTTCTGAACTGAAGATACCTGCGGACAAGGCCTTCAAGATCAAGTTCACAAACGATGACACAGCGCCTCACAATGTGACGATCCTCACGCAGAAGGGCTCCGCCGATGCTTTGTTCTCCAAGCCCTTCTTTGCCGGACCGAAGACGCAAGAATGGAAAGTATCGCCGATCCCCGCGGGCGCGTACTACTTCCAGTGCGATGTTCATCCGATCATGAACGGGCAGGTGACCGCGGCCTGACCGGCTCTCGGCGGGAGGCGCCCCTAAGGGCCACCGCTGTCCGCTCCACTTATGAATAGATTTCAAAAACTCAGCATCGTTACCACCGTCTTCACGGTGCTCCTAATCGTTATCGGGGCCCTCGTGAGAGTTACTGGGTCGGGGCTTGGGTGCCCCGACTGGCCACGGTGCTTCGGGAGCTTCATCCCACCGATGCGTGCGACGGCTCTCATCGAATACTCGCACCGCCTAACGGCATCGATCGTCGGTGGCTTGGTCCTTGCCGTCGCGGTTTGGGCGTGGCTTAAGTTCAGAGCGGTCAAGGGAGTCTTTTGGCCAGCGCTGACATGCTTGATCGCGATCCTGGTTCAGGGCTGGCTGGGCAGGCAGGTGGTTTTGGGAGAGTTGCCCCGGAACCTGGTTGCCCTCCACTTCGCCCTTTCGTTGACTGTGCTTGGTCTGATCACGATGGTGACAGCGAACTCCTTTTTCCCTCGCGGGGGCCGTTTGTCGCTCATGTCATTTCATGGGGCACTTGCTTGCGTCATCGTGTTTGCGACCGGCGTTTTGGGAGCTTTCGTATCTCAGTACGAAGCGTCACTGGTGTTCTCTGATTGGCCGCTGATGGACGGGAGCCTAGTTCCTCCGGAACAGGGATTGAACCTATTGCATTACTCCCACCGGATTTCGGCGGTCCTCCTGGGGATAACACTGGGACACTTCGCCTTGCGTGTCACACGGCTGAAACCGAGACATTCATTGCTGTTGAAACTTGCACATAGCGCGTTCGCAATCTGGATTGTTCAAGTGGTTCTGGGTGCTTTGAATGTGTTGCTCGAGCTGCCGCCGTGGTCAGTCGTTTTGCACCTCGGGTTGGGGGCGGTGATTTGGAGCCTG
Organism: uncultured Actinomycetes bacterium; assembly: GCA_964501265.1. Classification (GTDB taxonomy): domain Bacteria; phylum Actinomycetota; class CADDZG01; order JAHWKV01; family JAHWKV01; genus CAZCSK01. The sequence goes on along the minus strand of CAZCSK010000013.1, from coordinate 46,670 downwards.
CTGGTGGTTGCAACCGCAGTCTCGTATCGCATATCCGGCGCCAGCGACTCACGGGACGTGCCGGATTCTCAGGATGCGGTGGCTACTCCCCCGATCCTCCCGCCGGTCTCGAGAGTCAAGGCTTACTTCATGCTGACTAAGCCCCGCATCATCGAACTGCTCTTGATCACGACGGTCCCCGCGATGATCGTCGCTGCGAACGGCTGGCCCCCGCTGTGGTTAATTGCCGCCACCCTGGTCGGGGGCAGTCTTGCGGCAGGCTCCGCGAACGCCATCAACTGTTATTTTGACAGGGACATTGACGCCAAGATGGAACGCACGACGCTGCGACCTTTGCCCCAGCAGCAGGTGGAGCCCCGCCGGGCTCTTGTCTTCGGAGTGGTGCTGGGGATTGTGGGGTTTGGCTGGCTCGCGCTGATCGTCAGTCCGGCCGCCGCCCTTTACGCAACATCAGCGATCGTCTTCTACGTCTTCGTCTATACGCTTTGGTTGAAGCGAACGACCCCCTCAAACATCGTGATCGGTGGTGCGGCAGGCGCCGTGCCGGTCCTTGTTGGATTTGCAGCGGTCGGGGGCCGCGTCGGCCCCGCCGCGTGGGTGATGTTCGCCATCATATTTTTTTGGACGCCGCCGCACTTTTGGGCGCTGGCTCTTAAGTACTCCGAGGATTACCGCGCGGCCGGAGTGCCCATGCTGCCGGTGGCCAGGGGCGTGAATCAGACGACGCGGCAAATCCTTGTGTATTCAATCGCCCTCGTGGCGGTGACGCTCGCCCTCTATCCGGGGGCGCGGCTCGGGGATCTGTACTTTTACACCGCTACCGTGCTGGGAGTCGCCTTCATCGTCTACGCCGCCAGGCTCAAGTCGGCGCCGAGCGACCGCAGGGCCATGGGTCTTTTCCGTTTCTCGATCACATACCTGGTCCTATTGTTCGTTGCGATTGCAGCCGACCGCCTTATCGGTTGGCGACCGATGTTCGATCTTTACAATGCAGTTGGCGTGGCGGCCGCAGCGATATTTGGTGCTGCTTCGGTCCTGATGCTTGCTCCGGCGCGGCCGGGGGTAGGAACGGACGCGGGGGTCGTGACTGACGAGGAGGGAAAGTCGCAGTCTCGCCGAACGAGGGCTATGGAGTTCGCGTGGACATTGATACCGATTGTGCTCACGTTCGTTCTGCTGGGGTCCCTGGTGCCATGGGATCGGCGCAGCGATGCCTTTGCCACAACGCCCGTGCTGGTTGAAGGGGCGTCGGTACCGGCTGGGGCGATGCGCACTCTCGACGGAGGTACGATCAGTTTTGATCGGTATCTCGGCAGACCGATACTCGTCAACTTCTGGGCCTCATGGTGCGGCCCCTGCGTGAAGGAGTTTCCCCGCCTTGAGGCGGCCCGTAGAACCCATCCCGACCTCGTTGTAATCGGTATCTTGTTCGAGGATGTCGTCGGTCCGGCGCGCGCCTTCATGAAGAGCAAGGGAGCGAACTGGCCGTCGGTCGACGATTCGTCTGGCCGAGTTGCGCGGATGTTCTCGGTTTCTCGGCCCCCTGGCATCCCGCAAACCTTCTTCATCGACCGCCGCGGTGTTCTTCGATCACGCGCATTTGGCTTGATGTCGCAAGAACTTCTCGTTTCCAAGATAGCGCTGATCAGCGCGAATTGATGGGGGGTCTGGGGGGTTGATGGGGGGTCTGGATGACGCTTGAGGAAAAGATAGACCACCTGACCGGGGTCCTAGGCTCGATGGGCCAGGCACTGGTGGCCTACTCAGGTGGAGCGGACAGCGCTTTTTTGGCTGAGATGGCTCACCGAACTCTGGCGAACGGCGCTCTCGCGGTAACCGCGGACTCGCCGTCGATTCCCCGCCGTGAACTGCAATACGCGGTCGACTTTGCCTTAAGCCGTGGATTTCGGCATCAGGTTGTGAAGACCGAAGAGCTGGACGATGAACGCTATGCATCGAACCCCGTCGATAGATGTTACTTCTGCAAGTCTGCCCTGATGGATCGGTTAACACCCCTCGCAGGCTCGCTGGGGCTAACGATTGTTCTGGGCACGAACGTCGACGATCTGGGCGATCACCGTCCTGGACAGCGTGCGGTCACCGAGCGCGGGGCGCGCCACCCGATGGTTGAGGCGGGACTTACTAAGGAAGAAGTGAGGAGCGCTTCGCGAGAACTCGGCCTTGCCACCTGGAACAAACCCGCGGCAGCCTGCCTTGCGTCGCGTTTTGCCTACGGCGTTCGTGTCACCCAGGCCGCCCTTGCACGTGTGGAGGCTGCCGAGGATCTGTTGCTCGGCAAGGGTTTTTCGGTAGTGCGAGTGCGGGATCTAGGGGAAGGCAGAGCCCGCGTGGAGGTGGGGGAGACCCAAGTTGCGCGCTTGGCAAGGCAAGCGCATGAGATCCGTTCAGAACTGATCGAATGCGGCTTTTCGAACGTGATCATCGATGAGCGTGGCTACCGTCAGGGCTCGATGAACGAAGGTCTGGTTCTGGAGATCGGGCGCCCCAATCAGTGAACAGCATCGACTTGGTGTTCCTCCTCTTCGTCGGCTTCTACGCTTTGCGAGGTTTTCAGCGTGGACTCGTACGTGAGGGTCTTGACTTTGCCGGGTTCTTTTTTGGCATTGCGCTAGCCGTCAAGCTGTACTTTATTCCGAGCGCTCTGTTCCGAGTGGCGGGTGTGCCCCAGGGTTGGAGCCATGTGATCGGTGGGGCGATCATCTTTGCCGCGTCGGTCGTTGGATTCGCCTCTCTTGCCAAACGAATCCACAAGTCAAAGCACTCGGCGCTCACGACCCAAGGATTCAAGATCGGCGGGGCGGCCTTCGCCTCAATGTGGTCGGCGCTCTTTGCCTCCTTTGTGATCGTCGTCCTCACCGTTCTTCCGGCCTCAGCCGCAATCCACCAGTCGGTCGGCGATTCGCTCGTGGGAAGAACTGTTCTGTCCTCAGGGTCTCCGATCTACCCGGTGATGGAGACGTATGCGCGCAAAGAGGCTCGCAACGCCCTTTTCTTTCTTCGTCAGTACTTTGTTCAACTCGAGCCGCAAAAATCCAGCACGGCCGAAGGTGAGGAGCTTTTCGAATTTGATCCGACAAGCGACATTCAGTTGGACCCTGCGGCGGAGACAGCGATCTTCAATCTTGTCAATAATGAACGAAAGTCCCGTGGCCTATTGATCTTGAGGGTCCACTTTCAAATTCGCCGGGTGGCACGCGCCCATTCAACCGATATGTATCAAAAAGGGTATTTCGCTCACCGCAATCGTGACGGAAAGGATCCATTCGATCGGATGGCCGACGGTGGTGTGGTCTTCACTTTTGCCGGCGAGAATCTCGCAATGGCTCCGACTATCGACCTGGTTCACCAGGGACTCATGAACTCACCGGGCCACAAGAAGAACATTCTGTCGCCGGACTTCACCGACTTGGGAATCGGCGTATACAAAGGATCCTACGGATTGATGGTGACGCAAAACTTCTGCGCGGGCTGCTCCTAGTACGCTCGGTTCTCCGGTCGGCGGCCGTCCCTGCGGGCCACCGCGTGTCTGCTCGGCGCGGACTTTTCGGTTGGCGATTTCATGTGGCCCTCCTGGACGACCTCCGACCTCCTCTCCGACCCACCGGGTGAATCGGGTATTCGGCTATCGTTAGCAGCGTGACCATTCATTCTGATTTGCTTTCTCTGGTCGGGAATACACCTCTGGTTGCGCTTGACCGGATCGGTAAGGGGTTGCCTGCGCGGATTGCGGCGAAGTTGGAAATGATGAATCCGGGCGGCAGTGTGAAGGATCGTATCGGTGAGGCCATGATCGTTGCAGCGGAAAAGGCGGGGACGCTGAGACCGGGAGGAGTCATTGTCGAGCCCACCAGCGGCAACACCGGGGTTGGTCTTGCCATTGCCGCGGCGCGCCGCGGGTATCGATGCATATTTGTAATGCCCGACAAAATGAGTCAGGAGAAGATGAATCTGTTGCGGGCTTACGGCGCGGAGGTGGTGGTTTGCCCCACCGAGGTTGCCCCCGAAAGTCCGCGATCCTATTACAGCGTGGCCAACCGTCTCGCTGAAGAAGTGCATGGTGCCGTTCAACCGAATCAGTACTACAACGAAGCGAATCCAAAAGCTCATTACGACACGACCGGGCCGGAAATTTGGGAGCAGACCGAAGGCAAGATCACAGCGTTTGTCGCCGGTGTAGGCACCGGGGGGACGATCACCGGCGCCGGACGCTACCTCAAGGAGCAAAACCCGGAGGTATTGATAGTGGGGGCGGACCCGGAGGGCTCGATCTACACGGGCCCCGAAGACGTCCATCCGTACCTGACGGAAGGAATTGGTGAGGATTTTTGGCCATCAACTTTCGACCCCGAAATCGTAGATCGATGGGAGCGCGTATCGGACCGTGAGACATTCGTGATGACGCGTCGGATCACGCGTGAGGAGGGCATCCTTGCTGGCGGCTCGTGCGGCACGGCAGTGGTTGCCGCAGTACGAGTTGCGGCGGATCTCCCCAAAGACGCACTCGTGGTCGTTCTCCTCCCAGACGGTGGCCGCTCCTATATATCCAAGATTTATAGCGATACGTGGATGTCCCAGCACGGTTTTCTTGAGCGACCTTCGGATCTGTTCACAGTATCGGACGTGATTAAGACCAAGTCCTCAGGAATCCCCGACTTGGTTCATGTCCATCCGGACGAGAGAATCGGAGCTGCCATCGACGTGATGAAGGAGTTCGGTGTTTCTCAGTTGCCGGTCATCGGTAAAGACGACCCCGAAAGTCCCGGAGAGGTCGTCGGCTCGATTCGGGAGCGCGATCTGTTGGATGTTGTGCTTCGGGAACCTGATGCATTTGAAAAACAAGTGGCCGAGGTTATGCAGCCACCGATGCCAATGGTGGACGTCACTGAGGCGGTTGAGTCGCTTGTATCGAATCTAGGTCTGGGGGCCGCGGCGATTGTTGCAGTCGAGGGCGGTCGGCCCGTTGGCGTTGTTACGCGCGCGGATCTCCTGACGTTCTTTGCAGAAAGAAACCGAAAGAGATGAAATTCGAGACCAGGGCGATCCACACGGGGCAGGATCCCGATTCCGCCACCGGCGCGGCGGTTGTGCCCATCTACCAAACTTCGACTTACGTTCAAACCGAGGTCGGAAAACACAAGGGATACGAGTACTCGCGCACCGGCAATCCGACCAGGACCGCTCTCGAAACTTGCCTTGCCTCTTTGGAGGAAGCAACGTTCGGATTTGCTTTTGCCTCCGGGATGGCGGCGGAAGACACCGTCCTTCGGTTGCTCTCGTCCGGCGACCACGTTGTCCTTGGAGAAGACGTTTACGGGGGCACGCGTCGGCTCTTCGAGAAGGTTCTGGTTCGATTTGGCCTTGAGTTTTCATCCGCGGACACGACATCTGTCGCCGCCGTGGCCGCCGCAGTCCGGTCCAGCACAAAGATGATTTGGATCGAGACTCCCACCAATCCCTATTTGCGGATTGCCGACCTCCAAGCTCTCGCTGAACTTGGAAGGCAAACGGGTGCGATCGTTGTCGTCGATAACACCTTCGCCACGCCCTTTCTTCAAAGGCCCCTGCAGCTGGGGGCGGACATCGTGGTGCACTCGACGACTAAGTACTTGGGGGGCCATTCCGATGTTGTCGGAGGGGCAGCTTTGACGTCAGACCAGAAGCTTGCCGAGCAGCTCAGGTTTCTTCAAAACGCTGTGGGCGCGGTACCGGGTCCTTTTGATTCCTGGTTAGTGCTGCGAGGGATGAAGACCTTGGGAGTGAGGATGCGCCGCCATTGTGAGAACGCACAAAAAGTAGCTGAGTTCTTGCTCGACCATCCGGAAGTCACGTCGGTTTGGTATCCGGGCCTGAAGGATCATCCCAATCACGAGGTGGCGCGCCGGCAGATGGATGGGTTCGGAGGGATGGTGTCGTTCGAGGTGTCTACCCGGGAGCACGCGCTGGCAGTGGTTTCCAAGACCAAGCTCTTTTTTCTGGGCGAATCGCTCGGAGGAGTCGAGTCGCTCATCGAACATCCTGCGGCCATGACGCATGCAAGCATTGCCGACACACCCTTTGCCGTTTCCGAAGAGTTGATCCGACTGTCGGTGGGCATCGAAGACCCGCTCGACTTGATCGACGATCTGAAAACCGCACTCGGATAAAGGAGACGCGCATGAACATCAAAGGGAAGACAGCGTTAGTCACCGGTGGAGCCTCCGGTTTGGGCCTTGCGACGGTCGAAGACATTGTTGCGGCTGGGGGCCGAGCGATGATCTTAGATTTACCAAATTCTGATGGCGAAACCAAGGCAAAGGAAATTGGAGACTCGGTTCGGTTTTGCGCGGCCGATGTCACGTCAGAAGAGGAAGTGCAGGCCGCCGTGGTGGGGGCTGTGGAGGCATTCGGGGGCGTACATTTTGTAGTGAACTGTGCCGGTGTGGGATGGCCCGGAAGAGTGGTAAATAAACAGGGGGAGCCGCTGCCGCTCGAGCAGTTTGAACTGGTCGTGCGGATCAATCTGATTGGAACCTTTAACGTGATCCGCCTGGCTGCGGCACAGATGTTGAAACAGGAACCAGAAGGCGAAGAGCGTGGAGTCATAGTCAATACAGCTTCGGTGGCCGCGTTTGACGGCCAGATCGGGCAGAACGCCTATGCGGCATCCAAGGGTGGGGTTGCCGGAATGACGCTTCCCATGGCCCGCGACCTGTCCTCGGCGTTAATCCGTGTGATGACAATTGCCCCGGGAACATTCGACACGCCGATGCTGGCAATGCTGCCCCAGGAGTCGCGCGACGCCCTCGCGGCTGCGATTCCGCATCCGCGACGACTCGGCCGGCCATCTGAGTACGCGGCCCTCGTGCGTCACATAATCGAAAATCCAATGTTGAACGGAGAGGTGATTCGTTTGGACGGAGCCCTTCGGATGGCCCCCAAGTAGTCGCATACCTGAGGGTGGGGGAAACCGCGCTATGAAAGAGCGGCCCTGGGAGGAGCGACTCACTGCCCTCGTCGACGCAGGAATGATGCTGACATCGACGCTCGACCTCGACTCGCTGCTCCAACGAATCGCCGATCTCTCTATGGAGGTGATCGACTGTGAGTACGCTGCCCTCGGAGTTCTCGCGAAGAACGGCATGCTCGAGCGCTTCGTGCATTCCGGCGTGGAAGTGGAAGTGGCTCGGTGGATAGGCCACCTGCCGGAAGGCAAGGGAGTGCTAGGTGTGATCATCGAGGAGGGCAAACCGCTGACTCTGGGGGAGGTTTCAGATCACCCTCGGTCGGTCGGCTTCCCCGCACACCACCCCGAGATGCACTCCTTCCTGGAGGTTCCGATAGTCGTTAGAGGCCAGATCTTCGGTCGCCTCTACCTTACTAACAAGAACGGGGCGGCGGACTTCTCGAAGAGCGACGAGCGAGTTGCTTTGATGTTCGCCTCACAGGTAGGGGCGGCGATCGCCAACGCACGGTTGCAGGAGGAAGTTCTCGGGCGGACCCAGGAAGTAGCGATCCTCAAGGAGCGAGACAGGATCGCCCACGAGCTTCATGATGGCATGATCCAATCGATCTATTCGGTGGGTCTCGCTCTGCAGGGCTCTGCATCGATCATGAATCACGATCTCGAACTGGCCCGGACGCGGATCGATGAGGCCATTGCTGAAGACTGTGGATTTGGAGGAAAAGGCGTTCGATCCCATACCGGCCGACATGCAGGTCCATGTCGTACAGATCGTCCGTGAAATTCTATTTAATATCTCTCGATACGCCCAGGCCTCGGAGATCTACATCCGATGCACCAACGAAAAGGACGAGATTGTGCTGGCGATCGATGACGACGGGGTGGGGTTCGATCCCTCCTCGGTCCGGCGCGGGCATGGCCTTACTAACATCGAGGAGCGGGCCCTCATCCTGGGAGGCAGTCTGGCGATCATCGCCCGGCACCCGAAGGGGACCCAACACCTCCTGCGGATCCCAGCCAACACGGAGAAGCCGGCGTGATGACAACCAAACTCCGGGTGATGTTGGTCGACGATCATGAGGTAGTTCGTCGAGGGATTCGCTCGCTCATCGAGGCGGAGCCCGACCTGGAAGTCGTGGGCGAAGCGGGGAGCGGGAAGCAGGCCGTGGATCTCGCCAAAATTTGCTCACCCCAGGTCATCGTTATGGACGTGCGGATGCCGGAAGGCGGGGGCGTTGAGGCCTGCCGCGACATCAGGAGCGGCGATCCGAATGTTCAGATCGTGATGCTCACCTCATATGCCGACGACGACGCCCTCTTCAGCTCGATCATGGCCGGGGCCGCTGGTTTCGTGCTGAAACAGATTCGCGGTCGCGACCTTGTAGAGGCCGTCCGGACCGTTGGAGAAGGGAAATCTTTGCTCGATCCGGGGGTAACGGCTCGGGTGCTTGACCGTTTGAGAAGAGCAAAGATCGAAGAGAAGGATTGGCAGAGAACCTGAAGCTCTCGGAAAAGACAGTGAAGAACTACGTTTCGAGCATCCTTCAGAAGCTCGAGGTCACTCGGCGCGCCGGGGCCGCCACCTACATCACTCGGATCCGGTCGCAACGTCCACGCGAGGATTCCGAATCCTAGCGGGTCCTCAGACAATCTCTCACCACCGCGAGTAAAGTCCACCCATTTCGCAGACGCCGAACGGCCCTTATGCGTAGGGTCCTTCAGCACTACTAACCAGTAGCTATCAGGCACAGACTGGTTCCAGTATCACCCCAGAGTCGCAGAACTCGCGGATGGATGATTTCGGAAGGAGATACCGATGTACGAGAAGGATGCCGCGGTCTCCGAAGCAAGAAGCGGAGATCTTCAGAAGAACGAGCTCAAGTCCTGGTTCGACCCGCTGGACAAGCGGCTCGCTGCGGACCGATCCATAGCGCCCGGGCAGGATGATATCCGCACGCTTCTCGAGATGGGCAAGTATGCCGCGGCAACCTCGCCGCAGCGCCACGTCGCCTTGCTGACGGCTTTTGCCGTGGGGCGGGCCCTCGGACGGGCCGAACGCCACGACCCCTTTCTCCGCCCATCAGTGTTTCTGCACGAGGCACTCGACATCGTTCGCCATCCGGAAAGGCGGATTGATGGCTGCCATGGACCCAATGGAAGGGACAGAGGAAAACAACCCAAAAGAGGAACTCAATGAAACGGAGAACGCTCGACATCCTGTTTAGCGCTGGTGGGTTCGGACTCGCCGGCCTGCTAGCGATCCTGGGACTCGTGCTCGCCAGCAACGCGAAGTTCGCGCGAACCTATGTGAACAAGCAGTTGAGCTCACAGAAGATCATGTTTAAGTCAGTTGACCAAGCTCACGGCCGAAGAAAAGGAGTTCACCAAGAAGAACTCCGGGTGTCTCGTGACGTACGCCGGCCAGCCGCTGTCCACAGGCAAGCAGGCCGAGTGCTACGCCAACGAGTTCATCGGCTTTCACCTCAAGAATCTCCCCAACGCCAACGGTAAGACGTATTCTCAACTCGGGGACGTGCAAGGAGAGCTGAGAAGCAAGATCACGGCCGCCCAGGCGAGCAGCGACCCGGCCCTCCCGGACCTTCAGAAGCAGCTGACCGACACCACGGCCGTCCGTGAAACCGTGTTCAAGGGTGAGATGCTGCGCGGCGCTTTGCTCACCAGCTTCGGGTTCAGCGATTTGGGCCAAAAGGCCGCTCAGGCGTCACAAGTGGCGTACGCCGCGGCAGCCTTGCTCGCCCTCCTTTCGTTCGCCGGGTTCCTGCATGCCTTTGTCACCCCAAAGAGCAAGGCGTTCGCCCCCGTCGAGACAGCGACGTAGCCGCGAGGCGCTGTCTGGTAGCGCCATGTTCGTCTACTACGCCAAGACGGTTCACCTCGAAGTTCGAGTTCCCATCGAGACGCAAGATCAGCTGGTTGTTCCGATAACCTGGCAGGCCACGGGAACCCCTGGGTTGTTCCCGAGAATGGATGCTGAGCTCATCGTTGCTCCGTTGGGGTCGCTTCACACTCAGATCGCCTTTCGGGGCACTTACGAGCCTCCATTTGGAGCGCTCGGTGGGATACTTGACAGGTGGGCTCTACACCGGGTCGCCGAGGCGACCGTCAAGCATTTCGTAGATCGCCTCGGAGCAGCGGTCATCGGTTGGCCGCACGTGGGGGGCACTTAACTTGATGCCGGACGGAGGAGAGATGGGGCGCCCTTCTCGTGTGAGGTACCGGAGCCTCCAGGGCGTCTTTCTTGCGATGGGAGCTCCTTTAGGTTGGCTTGCCATCCGCGCGCTTGCCGGGCACTCTCCGCTAGAGGAACTCGCAGGCAACTTCGGCCTATATGTCTATCTCGCCCTTCCCACGGCGGTTGCATTCGCCGTTTTCGGTTCACTGATTGGATCGCACGAGGAGAGGCTCGAGCAGGCGAACAAGCGTCTTGAGGAAGCCTCTGTCACCGATGAACTAACGGGTCTCCGCAACCTTCGCTACTTCCGGGCCCGGCTCTTCGAAGAACATGCGCGAAGCCAGCGGACCGGTGCACCGTTCACGATCGCGATCGCGGATCTTGATCACTTCAAACTAGTAAACGACCGGTTCGGCCACCAGACCGGCGACAGAGTCCTGGTTTCTTCCGCACACGCTCTCGCGTCGGTGACTCGGAGGGGAGACACTGCTGCTCGAGTCGGAGGGGAGGAGTTCGCGCTGTTATTGCCTGAGACTGGCAAGACAGAGGCGATTGTTCTAGCCGAGCGTGTACGACTCGCAATCTCAAGTGCCTCTGTCGACAACGGAAAGGTCGCGGTCACTGCGTCTGTGGGCGTGTCATGCTCCTCGGACTTCACCGATCCGAGCGCCGACACCCTTTACGCAACTGCAGATCGCGCCCTTTACCAGGCTAAGGAAGCAGGAAGAAATCGGGTGGCTACGGCCCAACCCGTCCTTCAAGTAGAGTCGGCGGACATCCGACATAAGGGAAGTGGAACCTGAAATGGCCGCCGCGCCAATCCGCGTCATCCTTGCGGATGACCATCCCCTTATTCGCGACGGACTTCGCTCTATGTTGGATTCCGCTGCCGAAGTGCAAGTCGTCGCAGAAGCGGCCAACGGCCGAGAACTGATTGAACTGGTCGAGATTCATAAGCCCGACGTGGTCGTTTCAGATATACGGATGCCGGAGCTTGACGGGCTCGAGGCCCTTCGCCGCATTCGCGTCTCTCACCCAGACGTGAAATTCCTAATGCTTACTGTTCACGACGAGAACGCCTATGTGTACGAGGCGATATCGGCGGGCGCGTTGGGATACCTGCTAAAGACAACATCGAGTCAGGAGTTGCTGAAGGGCATTATTGCGGTCGCGTCGGGCAAGGCGATGCTTCATCCCGCGGTGACGCAGCAGTTGATCAACCAGTTCGCTCAGATGGCCCGGGGTGATGCGAAGCCGAAGGAACTGTCGAAACGCGAGCGCGACGTGCTGCAGTTGCTGGCCTATGGAAAAGCCAACAAGGAAATAGCGAAAGCTCTCGGCATCGGAGCGCAGACCGTCAAGACTCATATTTCTCACATCTTCACGAAGTTGGGAGCCGCCGATCGTACGGACGCGGTGGCGCTTGCGCTTCGCAAAGGCCTCGTCCAGTAATCAGGTCCTTCGCCACAGTTTCCGGGTCGCAATCAGCCAGATCAGGGCGTATGCAATCTCAAACACAGCAAGCGCTGCCATCACGGTGCGGGGGTCAAAGCGTTCTGCGAGGTATCCCGCAGATATTGAAGACAGGCCGATCGAAAGGCTCACAACACCAAAGTCCAGCGACAGTACGCGGCCCCTTATGTAGTCGGGTGCAAACCTTTGTAGCCCGTAAGTGGATAGCACCCACTGCGCGCCGCCACCCAAGTGAGCGACCATTGCGAAAAGTGCGGCGCCAGCGAGAACCGGCATAGCCGACAGAGTCAGGTAACCGGCCCCGTAGATCGCCATCGAGGCGGCAAGGGCAATCAGCAACCGCCGATCACTTTGGCCAACAAACGGGTAGGCGAGCAGTGGTCCCAAGATGACTCCAATGCCCCGAGCTGCAAACAGAATTCCGATACCCTGGTCACCCGACTTGAATACCGTTGTCGCGAGAATGGGGAGGATCACGATGGTGCCCACGCCGAGGCCGTATCCGCCCTTTGAGGCGATGAGGGCAACAATCTTCGGATGGGATCTGGCGTAGACGATTCCCTCGTGCATGTCCCTGAAAGGGTGCGCGCCCAGCGTCCGAACCTCGGTAAGCGAGAACCGCGCTTTGACGGTTACGATCAGCAGGGCGGACAAAAGAAACGAGGCGGCGTTTATCAAGAAAGCGACATCGCGTCCAAGGGCTCCGGATACCAAGCCCCCAAGGCCGGCGCCTACTGCCAGCATCGTTCCCCATGATGCCGCGAGGAGCGAATTCGCCGAAGCGAGGTCCTCGGGAGCAACGAGGTTGGGCAGCGCAGCACCTGAGGCCGGAATGAAGAAAGCGCTGAAGGTGGCGATTCCGGCCGTGCACACGATTCCTAGCCACACGGTCTCGGGGGATCGCACAAACAGCATGCCCAGGGCGAGAAAGAATCGCGCGAGGTCGGCGACGATCATGATGCGCCGGCGGTCGAAACGGTCGCTCGCTTGCCCAGCGATGGGGGAGATCAGAAAGGACGGGAGCATGTTGGCCGCCAAAACGATCCCCGCTGATGCGCTCGACCCGGTCAGCTTCAGCACGAGTCCCAACAGAGCGATCATGTTGAACCAGTCGCCTCCGAGGGAAATTAGCTGGGCGAACCATAGACGGCGAAAGTTGCGGTTCGAGGAGATGAGGCGCCAGTAGGACCGGAGCGTGAGCATCTGCGAATGGTAAGGGATAGAGTCTCTAAAAATGCAACAGCTTTCCGCTCTCGATACCATGTTTCTCAGCATCGAAAAACCTAACAGTCCAATGCACACAGCCGGAGTGGTCCTGCTCGAAGGCGCCGCCGATTTCCATAACGTTTACGAGACCATTCGCTCGAGGCTTCACCTTGTACCGAGGTTCACACAGCGCATTGCTGAAGTTCCGTTCGGTATTGGTCGCCCCTACTGGGTCGAGGATCCCAACTTTGATCTATCGTTTCACTTGCGACATGCGGCACTTCCGGCGCCCGGGACCGATGAGCAACTCTGCGAATACGCGTCGAGGCTGATATCTCGTCCACTCGATCGCAGCAGGCCCTTGTGGGAGATGTATTACATCAACGGACTGGAGCATGGCCGCTCGGCGTTTGTCACCAAGACGCATCACGCCATGATCGATGGGCTTGCCACTATGGACCTTGCGACGGTACTTTTCGACTTCACTCCGCAGGGCCAAGCCTACGAGGCGCCGAAGACGAAAAAGGCGACGCCTCTGCCCTCTGGCCAGCAACTGCTAAGGAAGGCTGTGACCTCTCAGGCCGGTGAACTCATGAACTTGTCGCGAACTCTTAGAAGCGCAGCATCCGCTCCAGGCATCATCGCGAAAGGTCTCGGCGATGGACTCCGCGCTGTGGCGTCCACCGCGGCCACTGCGATCAATCCGGCGAAGCCGTCGCCGCTCAATACTGGGCCCGGGCTTCACCGTCGTTACGCCTTCGTGCGCAGTACATTGCAGACCATTAAGGACATCAAGAATTCGGCCGGAGCGACTGTAAACGACGTTATTCTTTCTGTCTGCGCTGATGCACTCGGCAAACTCTTCCGTTCGCGAGACGAAGTGACCGAAGCAAGGACCCTGCGCACGATGGTACCTGTGAGTGTCCGAGATGACTCGCGCAAAGGGGCACTCGGAAACGAGATCGCGGCCGTATTTCCGGATCTTCCCATCGGCAAGATGGGGGCATTTGACCGGTTGAAACTGATCCACGATCAAATGGCGGGGATCAAGGACTCTAGCGCGGCCGTTGGAGCGGAATTACTGGTCAACGCCACAAGCTGGATGCCAGCAACTCTTCACTCGTTGGCGGCTCGCGTGGGAAACCGCGCGCGACTCATGAATCTCGTTATCTCGAACGTGCCCGGGCCTCAAGTGCCCCTTTACTCATGCGGACAGAAGATGCTCGAGCCCTATGCGGTGATCCCGTTGTCGCGGGGCCAGACACTGGCGATTGGTGTGACTTCATACAACGAAGGCATTTTCTTTGGGCTGAACGCCGATCGCGATGCACATCCTGATCTTCAGTTGCTTGCGGGATTCATCGACGAGTCGATCAAGGAGTTGGAGAAGGCGGCGTCTGAAACTTCCGCGCAAGTCACCCCGTCCGATACCGAGATCGCGGTCAGCCCCTGATCGGTTCTTTGGCGAGTTCTCAAGGGTGAAATAGCTCGAAGCGCTCGGCGGATGCGGCCTGAGTGATGCTCTCCAGTTCGCGGCCCCCGGTTTCGGGCAGACTCCGTAAAAGAAAAAGAGCCGGTATTAGGGCAAGAGCCGCTACCGAAACGCCATCTCCAAGGTCCGACAACCCCGTGAGCCCCCGCGCTTGGCCGACTTCGGTGACAATCCCAACGACGATTGGGCCGAGGATGGCTCCAAGCGTCCCGAAACCCGACCGGGCCAGCCCCAGCGCGTATGCTCGTGCCCCGGTTGGAAACGCTTCAGCAACAACAGTGCTCAAAAGTGGGGAGATGCCGAATCCGAAAAATGATGCAAGTACAAGCGGGCCGAGCATCATTCCTGGCGTGGTCGCCTGGAACGCGGCGATGCCAGAGACGGTCGCCACCGGCATGAACAATGTCCCGGTTTTTCTCCTGCCCCACGAATCTTGAAGGCGGCCCGACACGAAGTAGCCCAAAACTCCTGACGGATATGCGACGGCTAGGAGCAATGTCATGGTGCGCGTGGTGAAGTGGCGTTCGTTTGTGGCGTAGAACGACCACCATCCTGCGGCTGCGAACACAGCGAAGCTGGTGAGGAAAAAGGCGGCGCCCGATTGCATGATTGGAAGTAGATCAGCTCGTCGTTTTAGTCCGTGAGACTTGCCTGCAATGTCGAGCCACCGGCGGGTTTCTTTGAAGTGAGTTCTGATGATGGGCGCAAGTATCAAGGGAGCAAGGCCGATGAGGTAAAGAGCGCGCCATCCCAGCACACTGTCGGCAAGGGCCGAATGGAGCCCTGCCGCCGCGGGGAGACCCAGTGCCCCGCAAGCCATGACCGCTCCGACCGCGCCTCCGCGACGGTGGGGAGGGAATTCCTCGACCAGAACCGTCACGGCCAAAATGAACTGAGCCGAGAGGAATGCCCGAGCCACCAATTGCAGGAGAGTGAAGACGGTGATGCTGCCGGCCATCGCCGTAAGTCCCGTGAAGATGGACGCGGCGACCATCGAGAAGAGGAGCAACTTCCGGCGCCCTTTTTGATCCGCCAAGCGACAGAGGGCAAGAGCCAGGATTGAACCTAGCCCGATGGCCGCGGTCGGCCTCTGGGCGGCGGTGGCTTGCCCGCTGACCCCGAATGATTCGGCCAGATCCTCTAGCGACACGACGCTAATTGCAGACGCATATCCAGCGAAGAAGATAGCCAGCGCCAGTTGGCGCTTAGTCGACGTCAGGTTCGATGGAACGATCTCGGTGCTCACGCACCGGATTCTTTCACGCCGAGGCTAGATACTTTGCGAGATCGTCCCTTGATATCTGATAGGTTCCCGCCAGCTTGTATTGAAAGAATCCAAGAGCCTTGTTGATTGCGAGCATGGGGGCGTTTGACTCGGCGTTTCCCGTCACGACCCACCAGATGTCCTCGTAGCGCGCTTTTAGGAAATTGAGCATGTAGGCCTTCGTCAACTTTCCCAGCCCACGCCCTCGTGCGTCTGGATGTACGCCGGTGAATCTTTGGTCGATGTAGTTGGGCTTGGCTGAATTCCAGCCCACGTCGGTCATTCCGGCCAACCGGCCGTCTGGCAGGCGAGCGACTAGAGTGTGGATTTTTCTGCCCACATCGTCAAAGCGTTCCTGATCATCGCGCATGGTCTCGGGTGTGATCACAATCTCTCCGTGATCGAGGTCATCGAAAGGCATGGTGTTCAGCAACTCCGACAAGATCGGCGAGTACTCCTCGTAGAAGTCTTCGGGTACGCGGTCCTCAAACATTTCGAGTTTGACGTCTGCGTTGCGGGATATCCCCTCGTCGATCCATCGGGCGACCAGGTCCCAGTCGACCTTACGGAAGTCGAGTCGGTTTTCGGCGAACAAGACTTTTTGTTCTGCGCCTAAGGTCTTCATGAAGGCGTGACCATCGTCTTCTTCCACTCCCCAAATTGTCCATACGCTTCGGTCCCATTCGGTCATGAGTTCGTGGGCTTTGCTCAGCCAAATCGTTCCGATGCCCTTGCGCCGGTAGTCAGTCAGAACCCCCCCGCCGCCCCACAGGTACTGCTTGTTCGATTCGTAACCCGGAGCGTTCGATTTCATTACACCCGCCCCGAAACCTGAAACGATCCGTCCATCCGAAATGATCACGAAGGTCTTGTTTTCCCCGAACGGATCGTCGCGCTTCATGCTCTTTTCGACTAGTTCGTCGGGTGTGACCGGATCGTCTGGCCGGGTGTCTTGATGACGAATCCTGCGGTAGGCGTGATAAAGATCCCACTCCTCGCGGGTGGCCTTCTTCGGTTTGAACTCCACAGGTGAATAGGAATCGGTCATGATGAAAAGGATTCTAGCCGACAGCGCCCGCGGCTATCGAACAGCGCCCGCGGCCTATCGGACCAATCCTTGGCGCAGCGCAAGAGCGACTGCCTGGACTCGATCGCTGACTCCCAATTTTTGATAAATGTGCGTGAGGTGCGTCTTGATGGTCTCCTCCGCCACAACCAAGGACTCTGCCATTTCCCGTGTGCTCTTGCCTTGCGCGAGTTCCTCCAGGACCTCGCGCTCGCGATCTGTAAGGCGCACGCGCGCGGAAATCTCGTCGGCCAGGCCCCCTATACGCGAGAGGAATGGCCGGGTGACTTCGGGGGCGAGGAATCCCTTCCCCTGGGCGATGGCTTTGATGGCGGTTACGAGTTCCTCGCGCTCGACGTTTTTGGGCAAGAAGCCGGCCGCGCCAGCCGCCACTGCGCTCGTCACGGTCAGATGGTCGTCGTGCATGCTCAAGATCAAGATTCTCGAATCCGGCCTTTTCTTCAAGATCTCTCGTGTGGCTTCGATACCGTTGAGTCCTTCCAGGTTGATGTCCATGAGAATCACGTCTGGGTCGGTGCTTTCAACTAGGGCCAGGGCCTCGCTTCCCGAGGAAGTCCGGCCGACCACCTCGAACCCTTCGACGAGGGACAGCATGGTGGAGAGGGCCTCGGCGACGACCTTGTGGTCTTCGACGATAGCGATCCGAGTGGTCATTGCTCGGTCCGAAGCGGCAGGTTGAGTACTGCCTCGGTCTGATCACCCGCGCGCTGCACAAAAAAGCCTCCGCCTGCCAACGCAACCTTGTCGCGAGTCAGATTGAGACCCAGGCCCGCGCGACCCCGCGGCTTGTCGGTCCAGTTGCCGTTATCTATGACTTTCATCTGAAAGGCATTTCCGTCCAGTCCCAGTTCGACTCGCACTCGCGTTGCCCCTGAATGGCGTGCGACGTTTGTGAAGGCTTCCTGGCAGCATTCATACACCAGCAGCCCGACTGATTGAGGGATCTGCGTACCGGACATCCCGTTTGGATGGACTTCGACTTCGATACCCGTTTCTGCTCGAAACGCTCGTACGTACTTCTCGATGGTTGGCACCAAGCCGCCTTCCTCGAGCGACGCTCGCTGGAGGTTCGCAATCGCGCTTCGCAGATCCGTGATTGCCTTGCCGACGCCTTCTTTGGTTTTGCCGGCGATTCTCATGACCAGATCGGCATCGCCTTGGTTCAGGGCCGTGACCAGATTGTCGGCCTGCAGATGCAGGGCCGCAAGTTCCTGCAGAACGCCATCGTGTATGTCACTGGCTATTCGGGTGCGTTCGCGTTCGCGCTCATCTATCAGTTTGTCGGCCAGCATGCGCCCTTCGCGCTCGGCCTTTTCGAGATCGCGAGAAACCTTCAAGGCCCCCCTTGAAAGGATGAGCGGTAGAAGCAGGAGTCCCACCGCCCACCAACCGACGGCTCTATAAACGAGCGCATAAACGATGCCGAGGACGCCTTGGAAGAGGTAGACCACTGCCCCGAAGCCAGGAGGCAGAAGGTCCTTGAGCACGGCAACGGTTGGCTTTCCCCTCACGGTGCGTTCTGCGAGTGCCACAAATAGAAGGTTGGATTCGTAGGCAACCAGTCCGGGCAGAATGAGAGCAAGATTGGTGGTCGGGCGGTCTGAAATCCAAAAGATTGTGGAACTAAGGCCCGCGGCTAGTGCTAGCTGACTTCGGTTGAAGATGGCGTGGATCGGAGTCGTCTTCCTCTTGGTCTCCCATTCAGAAATGGATCCGACAAAAACGATCGCCACTGCCATCCACGGAGGAAACAAGTAGGCGATGGCGATGTTGACGGGGCTGCTCATCGAAATCGAAATCTTGCCGAAAGAGGGAACTGGGAGCAGGTTGGCCAGCGCGCAAAAGATTATCCATGGAATGGCTGCCTTCCAGCCAGGATCATTCAGCGGATGTCGCTTATAGCTGGACAATGCGATCAACGCGTTCGCGGCTATGACTGACACGGCATAGGCGAGGAACAAGGGGGGATCCCCAAAACGAGAAAAGAGCCGGCGGCTATTCCGGCTCTCTTCTCTATGAGTCATGGGTTATCCCCAGTTGGCACTTCCACCACCGGCAATTAGCAGTGCAGCCAATGCGAGCAGTGCCATAGCAATTTTCTTTACGTGAGCCCTCAAGTGAAGCCTCCCTCAAAATCTGTTCTGAGTTCGGCGCTTCGCTGGAACTCCCTTGTTTCGTCACTTCACTGACATCGAGTGTGCAGGTTTTTCGCTGCCTTGTCTATAGCGAGGGCCAATTGCGTCGCGAAAACCTTCCAGCCCTCGTTCAACCATCTCGTCGTTGGCCGTTAGGGAGATGCGGAAGTAACCGGGCATCTCGACCACTGTGCCAGGCAGCACGAACACTCCAAGTGTCGCCAGGCGCTCGGTAAAGGCAACATCGTCGGGGATCGGCGAGCGCGGAAGGAGATAAAAGGTCCCCTCAGGCGAGTGGACATCGTAACCGTAGCTGCGAAGTGCCCCAACCATCTTGTCGCGACGAGACTGAAGCCCCTCTATGTCGATGGACAGGTCTTCGATGTCCGCAAGGGCATGTTGAAGGAGAGCGTTTGGAAATGCCCAGCCCGCCAGGGTCTGGGCCAAGAAGAGAGCGCCCGTCATCTCGGCCAAATTTTCCATTGCTGGAGATGTTGCGATGTAACCGATCCGCTGGCCTGGGGTCAGAAGGGTCTTGGCGTAGGTGTAGATGAGGAAGGAGTTGTCGTAGTGAAGGGCCGGGCTAACAAACTGGTTGTCGTCGAACACAATCCGGCCGTATGCCTCATCCGACAGTAAGTAGATCGGGCGCCCATTCTTCTTGGATGCCTCTGTCAACATCTCACCCAACGCGCGGAGAGTGGATTCCGGGTAAATCTTTCCCGTCGGATTGTTCGGAGAGTTCACGATGATGGCTCGCGTTCGCTCGGTGAGTGCCGCCTCGACTGCGGCGAGATCGAGATCGAACGTGTTCGCATCCACCCGAACTCGCACGGGCGTCGCGCCTTTGTCCACTATGAGCGCTTCGTAAAAGAACCATGGTGGGCTGAAAAAGATCACCTCATCACCTGGGTCGCAGATCGCGGACAGCGCGACTGTCAGCGCGGCGAATGCGCCATTCGTCATGAAGATGTGATGATCTTCGAAGGGCGCCCCGTGGATCTCTCGAAGAGTCTTGGCGACCACCGAGGTGGCTTCCGGTTCGCTTCGCTTGTAGGCGAACCAATTTTTGTCCTGCGGTTCGCTGGCTTTCTTAAGAGCATCTGCGAATTCGGGGAGCGCCATTTCGTGGGGATTGCCGAAGACGAAGTCGGCGATGTCAGGATCGCCCATGCGACCGGCATAACTGGACGAGGTGACGAACTCAAGGAGAGGCAGCACGGTTCCCTGGAGGGAACCGATTCGCTTCGATACTGTGCCGGTCAAACGTAACCTCGCAAATGGGCCGCTTCGGATACGCGCTGAACCGCAACAGCGAATGCCGCCTCTCGCAGAGTCGTGTTCTTGCTGTTAGCGAAGTCCCTGACTTGACTGTAAGCCGCGACGAGCCGTTGGCGCAGGCGAGTATTCACTTCTTCTTCCTCCCACCGGAACTGCTGGATGTTCTGTGTCCATTCGAAGTAACTGACGATCACACCGCCCGCATTGGCGAGAATGTCTGGAACCACTTTGATGCCCCGCTCGTTCAAGAGGGCGTCGGCGACCGGGATCACGGGGTGATTGGCCGCTTCGATCAGTATCTTGCAGTCGATCTTCTCAGCGTTCTTCAGGGTGATCACTTCTCCGAGCGCCGCCGGCATCAAGATGTCCACAGGAAGCGTCAGCAGTTCATCATTGGTGATGGCCTCAACACCAGGAAAACCTGAAACCATCTTGGTCTCCGTGTGATAGCCAGTGAGGTTTGGGATGTTGATTCCGTTCGCGTTATATATACCACCGCTTACGTCAGAGACCGCGACGACCTTGTAGCCAGCTTCGTGCGCGATCTGCGCGGCCCAAGAGCCTACATTTCCGAACCCCTGGATCGCCACTGTTAGGCCAGCCGGATCGAGACCGGCGTCGCGAGCAGCCTCGTCCATGATAGTTACGCACCCACGGCCGGTAGCTGCCTCCCGTCCGTATGAACCGCCGAGGGCAATCGGCTTGCCGGTCACGATCTCGGGGGTGTGGCCATGGGTCTTGCCGTATTGATCCATCATCCACGCCATGGTTCGAGCATTGGTGTTGACATCGGGAGCGGGGATGTCGCGGTGGGGGCCGAGAACATGTCCGATCTGCGATGTGTATGTGCGGGTCATGCGCTCGACTTCCCCGAGCGACATCTTGCTGGGATCGACTTCTATGCCACCCTTTGCCCCCCCGAACGGAATATCGACTATCGCAGTTTTCCAAGTCATTAGCGAAGCGAGGGCACGGATTTCGTCGAGTACCGCGCTTGGATGGTAGCGAATCCCGCCCTTATACGGGCCGCGCGCGGCGTTGTGCTGTACCCGAAAACCCACGAACACCTCTTGTTCGCCGTTGTCTCGCCAGAGGGTCACCTGGACCCTTAGCTCACGATAGGTGCCCGACAGAACGGAGCGTTCGGAGTCGGACAATTTATTCTGATCCGCAGCGATATCAAAAAAGTAATTGACGGCCTCAAACGGTCCCATGTCCTCGCGAAGTTCCATCCCTTAACTCCTTAAGACTCTTTTGGCACATTCTCCACCCCCAGCGCGCCATTCTCCAAAGTTCACCAGCAAATCACCCTCCTGTGCGGTCGAATCTCCCCTTAGCGGGGGATTCCCCGAGCGTCCCCGAGTGTCAAGATGTAGACAGTCTCCCTGGGCGCGTGGACTGCATAAGCCCACGTCGCTCGAGGGGGAGGAAAGTTATCTGGCACTGGGCCCCTCCGTGGCGCCGCCGCTACCCCCTCTGCGGCCGCGGACCACGGAGGGGGCCCTCGCCGGTCCCCTCCGTGGTCTTTGTCCCTGGACGCGCCGCGTGGGGGATGATGCGGGGATGCTAAACCGAGCGATCGTCGTGTTTGGAGTCATGACCGCGTTGCTTTGGCCCTCCGCAGCCCACGCCAAGGATTTCTACTTTCCGAAAGTCGAGATCACGGCCACGATCCTTCCGGATGGGTCCATGGACATCGTCGAAGATAGGACCTACCAATTCAATGGTTCCTTCACTAGCGCCTACATCGATCTTCCAACACCCGGAGGTTACGAATACACAGGTTTTCGGATCTCTGAAGGATCGGAGCAGTTTCGCCCGGCGACCGATGCTGACCGCGATCCCGTTAGGACCCCAGGTACGTTTCATGTCGACTCGGAGGGTATCGGCCTGCGAGTTACCTGGTACCACAAATCGGAAGATGTGACGAGAACCTTCCGCATTCAATACAGAGTTCTCGGCGCCGTTGACGCCTACGATGACATCGCGGAGTTGTATTGGAAGTTCATAGGGTCGGGTTGGGAAGTGCGCACCGATCACGTGGGCGTCAAAGTGATTCTTCCGCATCCTGGCGCGGTCCACCCAGATTTGATGGTATGGGCGCACGGCCCTCTTAATGGGGTGATCAACATCACCTTGCCCGGGGTCGTTGTGGCCGAAGTGCGATCACTCGACCCACAGACGTTTGTCGAGATCCGTGCGATTTTCCCGGCCGCCCTCGTTCCCCGTGCGCAGAAATTCTCGGGGCCAAGACTCCCAATGGTCGTGGCCGAGGAAGACGCCATTAGAGAGGTGGGCGATCGCGAGCGAGCCCGCGCGAAACGCGGTTCGGCCGCGGCTATCGGCTTGATGTCCGCGGGTCTGATCGCGTTTTTCGGGCTCTTTTTTCGCAGAGGTAAGGAGTACCGGCCCGATGTCGGGGAGTACTACAGGGAGTTGCCCGCCAACTATCCCCCTGCAGTCACGGGCCACATATACAGGTACGGGTCCACGACCACGGACGACCTTTCTGCGACCTTTCTCGATATGGCCCGGAGAGGATATCTGCGAATCACTCAGACTAATGAAGACAGATTGTTCAAAGACCGCATCGTCAACACATTCGAGCGGACCGACAAGCCTGTCGGTGGAACGCTGCTTCCCTTCGAGCGCGACCTGCTTTCATGGGCATTTGAAGACGCCGGGCAGGGCAACCGCGTGACAGATAAACAACTGGCCGCCTTTGCAAGAAATCCGGGAAACGATTTTGCGTCGTGGTACTCGGATTGGAAGGACGCAGTCGAGGTAGAGGCTGGTAAACAGGATTGGATCGAGCCCGATAGCGTCGCTGCCAAACGGCTGAATGTCATTATCGGAGGCATCGTCGCGGCTGGAGGAATCGCGCTCTTGATGCTCCAGATCTACACGGGCGCTCTTACGCTGGTTTGGGGCGCTGCCCAGTTGGCCATGTCTCCGGTGATCCGGCGGCGAACCCTAAAAGGCGCCACTCAGTTCGAACAATGGAAGGCGTTCCGAAGATTCTTACTCGACTTCTCGGAGCTCGAGCGGATGGGTGTGGCAGCTCTTGCGATTTGGGAGCAGTACCTCGTCTACGCGGTACCCTTGGGAGTTGCTGACCAAGTCGTAAAATCAATGGCGACGCTCAGTCCCGCGTATGAACGAACGGCGGGATACTCCCTGACACCGGGCTGGTACCACTCTTCGAATGCGCTGGGGTTCTCAACTGCCAGCTTTGGCTCAATCACCGGGTCGATCTCATCCTTCGTCGCAGCGGCAACCTCGTCGACGTCGTCTTCAGGCGCCGGGGGAGGATTCTCAGGAGGCGGTGGCGGAGGCGGCGGCGGAGGTGGCGGCGGAGCCAACTAGACAGCTCGGCGCCTCCTGGCGCGAAGTTCTTTGACCTTGGCTCGCCCCCGCACGAGCAATCGCTTTGCCCAGCGAAACTCCCACGAGAGCACGGTCAATCCCAAGAAGAGGAGCGGAATCGTGAAGGGGCCGGGCAGGGGTATGAGAACTAGGCCCCCCACTATGAGGGCGCCGCCAACGATCGACACGACGATGCGCCGGGTGTGCCGGACGGCAATTGTTAGAGGCAACTCCGCAGTGGAGTTGACGGCAAGCTGTTGGGTATCTTCAATGCCCATTGCTTTAGCATGCCACGGACCGCTGACAAATACATCCTCGAGTGGCCTGTTGGGCGCGAAGGCATAAGATTACTCACGATGGCCGCCCAGAATCCGACCCCCGGAGAGCGCAACCTCGGGATGGAATTGGTCCGCGTCACCGAGGCCGCCGCCTTAGCCGCGGCCCGTTGGATGGGACGGGGCGAAAAGGAATCTGCCGACCAGGCCGCCGTCGACGCTATGCGTCTCATGATTTCGACCGTCGCCATGGACGGGGTCGTCGTTATTGGCGAGGGGGAAAAGGACGAGGCCCCAATGCTCTACAACGGTGAAAGGGTCGGCACCGGCGAACCGCCAGCTGTTGATGTCGCCGTCGACCCTATCGATGGGACAACGCTAACGTCCCGAGGCCAGCCCGGGGCGCTTGCAGTCATCGCAGTGGCCGAGGGAGGGTCGATGTTCAATCCTGGCCCCTGTGTCTACATGGAAAAGATCGCGGTAGGACCGGAAGCGGCCGGCGCGATCGACCTTGACGCAAGTGTCGCTGAAAACATCAAACGCGTTGCCGACGCGAAGGGGGGCGACCCCGATGACATCACTGTCGTCATTCTCGACCGCCCCCGTCATGTCGAAATCATCAAGCAGGTGAGGCAGGCGGGCGCCCGCATCAAATTGATCAGCGACGGCGACATCGCCGCCGCGATTTCGGCGGCCAAGCCGGACACAGGCGTTGACATGCTTATCGGTATCGGTGGAACGCCGGAGGGCGTGACCGCAGCCGCGGCGATCAAGTGTCTCGGCGGTGAGATTCAGGGCCGCCTCTGGCCCCGAAACGACGACGAGCGCAAGACCGCGATCGATCAGGGCTACGACTTGGCGAAGATTCTCAGCACCAACGACCTCGTGGCTGGCGACTGCTTTTTCGCCGCCACCGGAATCACCGACGGCGAACTGCTACGGGGGGTTCGATATCGCGCCGATGGGGCCACTACAAGTTCCATTGTCATGCGTTCGAGAAGCGGCACGATCCGGATGATGACCGCTGAACACAACCTGAAGAAGCTGATGCGCTTTTCGGGGATAGAATACGACTGACGCCTTCTGGCACCCATGGCTACTCAACCCAAACCTCTCACTCTCCTCATCGACGCGTCCAGCCTTATCTATCGGGCCTTTTTTTCGACTCCGGAGAATGTCCGCAGTCCCGGCGGAATCTCGGTCAATGCCGCTCACGGTTTCATCAACATGCTGGCCAGGTTGGTCGCAGATCGCGACCCCGACTATCTCGCTTGCGCCACAGACGAGGACTGGCGCCCGCAGTGGCGCGTGGACCTGATTCCCTCGTACAAGACCCACCGCACCGCCGAAGAACGCACCGATCAAGCCTCTCAAGCGGAGGACCAATTAGAGGTTCAGATCCCAATAATCTTTGAACTGTTGGAAATAGTGCGCTTCCCTGTGGCAGGGTGCCAGGAGTTCGAGGCGGAGGACGTCATCGGGGCGCTGGCTGCGCGAAGTGCGGGTCGTGTCGAGATTGTGTCGGGAGATCGTGATTTGTTTCAGTTAATACGCGACCCAGACGTTTGTATCCTTTATCCAAGGCGAGGCGTAACGGACCCGATCCGTGCCGACGAGTCGTACATCGAGAAGAAATACCAGATCCCAGGACGTGCCTACGGCGACTTTGCACTTCTGCGCGGAGACCCCTCTGACGGACTCCCCGGTGTACCCGGAATCGGAGAGAAGACAGCTGCCCAGTTGATTACCAAGTTCGGAAGTTTGGAGAAGGTCATCGAGGCAGCAATAACCGGCGACGGGAGCGGCCCCCTTGGGAAAGTAAAGGGGTCCCTTGAGTATCTTGATCGCGCGGTGAAAGTCGTCCTTATCTCACCGGAGGTTCCGTTGGGGCGGGTGGACATGACCCGGCCGCGCGACGAGCCGGACGAGTCGGTGTGGGCGATCGCTCAAAACTACGGCCTCGATGGCCCACTTCGCAGACTCGTAAGCGCGCTGCGCGGCCTATGACCTCGATCCGTCTGTTGACCGAAATCCCCGGGCCCCGTTCCCGGGCGCTGGGCAAGAGCGCGGCGGAATCGGTAGCGGCGCCACTCATCCCCTACGGGAAGATATATGTGTCTTCGGGGCGAGGGGCGGTTGTCGAGGATGTCGACGGCAACCGCTACATCGACCTCATTGGAGGAGTCGGCTGCCTTATAACGGGGCACGCGCACCCAGACGTCACCGCGGCCGTGAATGCGCAGGCCCTTCGATCCACGCACACGGACTATTCCCTTCTTCCCTACGAGAGTTACGGTGTTTTGGCCGGGCGCCTCTCCGCTTTGTGCGGAGGGAAAAGAAAGGTTGGCTTTTTCAACTCGGGTGCAGAAGCGGTTGAGAATGCCATCAAAGTTGCGAGGGCGGCCACCGGGCGCCCGGGAATCATTTGCTTCGAGGGCGCATTTCACGGTCGAACTTTCATGGCGATGTCGCTCACTCACCGCGAGGTTCCGTACAGACAAGGTTTCGGGCCCTTTGTCCCGGAGATCTTTCGCGCACCGTATCCGTCGCTCGATGGGGCGACGCTCGAACGTTCGGTCAATGAGGTCGAGAGGCTAATGAGGGAGCATGACGTAGCCGCCGTAGTCGCGGAGCCAGTATTGGGCGAGGGCGGCTTTGTCGTACCACCGTCGGCATTCTTTCAAGAGATGGCCCGCCTTTGTGAAGGCAACGGCTCGATACTGATTGCCGACGAGGTGCAGTCGGGATACGGCCGGACCGGCAAGTTCTTGGCATCGGATCATTCGGGTTCGAGACCCGGAATTGTGATCCTCGGGAAGGCGATCGCGGCGGGGATTCCTCTTTCCGCAGTAGTGGGTGACTCAAAGTGGATGGACTCGCTGCCGCCGAACTCTCTCGGTGGGACCTATGTCGGTAATCCATTGGGACTGGCTGCGGGCATTGCGGTGCTCGATGTGATCGAACGCGAGAAGTTGCTCGATCGGGCCGAAGTAATCGGCCGGATTCTTCGAACCGGATGGGAAGAGATCGCGACTCGCGATGCTTCAATAAAGGAGATCAGGGGTCTTGGCGCCATGGTTGGAGTGGAGTTCGAAAGCCGCGAAGCCGTCGACGAAATCCTTGGCGCGGCGCTACAGAAGGGAGTCATGGCTATGAGGGCCGGGCGCGACGGCAATGTGATCCGACATCTGATGCCGCTGGTAATAACCGACGATCAGTTGGACGAGGCCTTCGAGGTTTTGCGTTCGATCTCGATCCCCGGGGGGGCTCGGGGGGGTAGCAGCCCCCCGAGGTACGGAACCGCGCGCGCCAGAAGCTGCGAACCCCCCGAAGTCACATGAGATCTCTTGCAGCCGATACGCAGACCGGGCTTAGCTTAGGTCTGTTCCTTTCTGCCTTGGCATTCGGGTTTCGCCACGGGATCGATTGGGATCATTTCGCTGCGATCACGGATATTGCGGCCTCTCAAGACTCGCCCCGTGAGGGCGTCATCCTAGGGACGCTCTACGCCGTGGGCCATGCAGCCATCGTATTTGTCATCGGCGTAGTCGTAATTGCGTTGGGGACTTCAATTCCCGAGTCTGCCGACCAACTGATGGGCCGAATCGTAGGTGTGACACTTATTCTGCTGGGCGTTTATGTTCTCTACGGACTTGCGCGGTACCGCCGAGATTTTAGAATGCGTAGCCGCTGGATGCTCCTTTTTTCCGCAGTAAGGCGTGGTCTTCTCTGGCTTCGAGGGCGCTTCGATCACGAAGACCATGAAGAGTTGGAACACGATCACGTGCATGCGGAGGGAGTTCATCACGAACACGCGCAGGATGCGCCAGAAGTCGGAGAGCATCTTGGCGTTCAATACGTCAAGACGCACAGACACACACACAAGCACAGCGTGCTTAACGATCCCTTCATGAACTATGGACGAGGTACGGCGGTCACGGTTGGCATGCTGCACGGAGTCGGAGCCGAGACACCAACGCAAGTAACGATATTCCTCGCGGCTGCGGGCGCGGGTGCGGTTGGTGAAGGTCTGGTTGTCCTCGGGCTGTTTCTCCTAGGACTCTTCGCCGCAAACGCCCTCATCACATTCGGGTCCGCCTACGGATACCTGGCCGCTGGCAAGCAGTTTGCTGTTTACGCAACCGTATCCATCCTGACCGGCGTCGTCAGCCTAACAATCGGGATTCTCTTTTTGCTGGGGAAGGAGATGTTTCTCCCGGCCCTGTTTGGTGGCTGACCACCCTTCGGGGAGGTGCAGCAGGGCATTTGCCTGGTATAAATGATGCGATGGTGAAACCGACAGTTGCATCCCAGATGCGTACCCTGCGCAAAGTTCCACTCTTCGCTGGGCTTTCCGACGCGGGGCTTCGGCGAATCCTAAAGCTGTCCACGCTCTACGATGCGCCCGCGGGCCGTGTTCTCGTGCAGCCGGGTGCTGCAGGATCGGGTCTGTTCGTGATCGAGGAAGGCACGGTCGCGGTTGAGCACCGGGGGGAAAGTATTGAACTGGGTTCGGGAGAATTCTTCGGCGAGCTCGCTCTACTAAGCGACCGGGCTCACGCCGCAAGAGTGCGAGCTAAGACTGCGGTGCGATGTCTTGCGATCGACAGATTTGCCTTCAGCAAACTTCTCCTGGATGAGCCGAAGATTGCGATATCGATGCTAGAAGCGCTGGCGGCCCGCTTCTCTAAGACTTTTAATTGACCGGGGGGGTTCGGGGGGGTAGCAGCCCCCAAGAGGTAGAAACTGCGCGCGCCAGAAGCTGCGAACCCCCCGAAGTCAAGTGAACAAGCTCGGTATCGAGGTTGATGGCCTCGTCCGGGAGTTCAAGGGGGGCATAAGGGCGGTCGACGGCATCAGTTTGTCCGTGAAACCCGGTGAGATTTACGGTTTTCTAGGCCCGAACGGCGCGGGAAAGTCGACGACAGTTCTGATGCTGACTACGCTTTTGCCGCCGACGTCGGGACAGGCGTCGGTCGGAGGATTCGATCTCGCTTCGCAGCCTGAGCGCATCAGGTCCATAATCGGTGCTGCTCTGCAGGAGGTGGCCCTCGATCCCCTCCTGACCGGGCGGGAGCATCTGCGGTTGCAATGCGCGTTGCAGAGCCTTCCTCGTCGATTGCGTACAAGTAGATCTGCGGAACTTCTTGAGAGAGTCGGTTTGACCGAGGCAGCCGATCGCAAGGTGTCCGGCTATTCGGGCGGTATGAAACGCAAACTTGATGTGGCGATGGCTCTCGTCCACAGTCCGTCGATCCTGTTTCTCGACGAGCCCACAACAGGGCTCGACATATCGAGTCGCACCGCGCTGTGGGCGGAGGTGGCCCACCTTGCTCATGATGAGGGCGTGACCGTTTTTCTCACGACCCAGTATCTGGAGGAAGCCGACTCGCTGGCAGACCGAGTAGGCATTATCGACCGGGGAAGGATCGTGGCTGAAGGTACGCCCGATGAACTGAAGTCAGAGATCGGCAGACCTCGAATCGAAGTTTCTCCCGCAGACCCAACGAACATGCCGAAGACCACTGAAACGCTGCTCAGGTTCGGAGAAGTCGATGGGGGCAGCGAGGGTACGGTTTCAATCCGCCTCAAGACCACCGACCGTGATCTCGCGGAAATAGTACGCGCTCTCGACGCAGCTGAGATTAAGATCGCAAACTTCGAGATGCACTCACCGACGTTGGACGATGTGTTCTTGACGAAGACGGGACACTCGCTCATCGATACTCACGAGGCGTTTGACTTCGAGGGTTCGCAGCTTCTGGCGCGCCCCGGTAGTACCGACCGGCCGCTGCTACCCCCCGAGCCCCCAGGATGAGCCAATTTCTAACTCAGGTAGCGTGGATCGGCCGGCGTTCAATCATGCGCACACTTCGGCAGCCAGCGGCGATCGTGCCTGCCATTGTGTTTCCTCTCTTTTTCCTGGTCTTCATGTCCGCGGGCTTGAGTTCGGTTGCGAGCATTCCAGGGTTTCCTGCCCCCACCTATCTTTCGTTCGCGCTTGCCGGCGCCATGGTGCAAGGAGCGATGTTTTCGGGAATGAACGGCGCCGCCGATCTGGCGTTGGACATCCAAACGGGATTTATCAATCGCATTTCCCTCACGCCGATTCGCGGGATCACCCTTATTTTGGGGCAGATGTTCGGAGCACTGGGAGTGGCACTGCTTCAGGTCACCACCTACCTGATCTACGGGGCCATTTCCGGAGTTGACGTGTCGACTGGTGCGGTCGGCTTGTTGACGGTTGTTTTAGCCGCACTTGTGGTCGCGACGGCGTTCGGGAGCGTGGCGGCTCTGGTCGCAGCTCGCACCGGTTCGGCGGAGGCAGTTCAGGCGATGTTTCCGCTGTTCTTTGTTTTCATGACGTTTTCGTCGTTCTTTATGCCGCGCCCATTGATCTCCACGGGCTGGTTTCGAACTATTGCCGACTACAACCCTGTGACCTACTTCATCGAAGCGATCAGGGGACTGATTGTTAGCGGGTGGTCGCCGCGAGAGTTGGCGCTGGGTCTTGGTCTGGCCGTTGCCGTTATCGGAGCCGGACTTACGGGAGCGTCCAAGGCGCTGAAGACGAGGTTGGCGCGCTCATGAAACTTCGAGGTTTCTTGTCGGTCACAGCAACCGTGCTGGCGCGCAACATTCATAACTACTTGTCTTCGCCGGACCTGGTAATTCCGTCGATCGCCTTCCCGCTGGTCTTTTTCCTCACGTTCCTGGGGGGGATGGGGCGAATCTCGGATGTGCCAGGGCTGAATATCCCCGGCGGATACAAGTCCTTTCAGTTCACATTTATTCTTTTTCAGGCAGCCGGATTCAGCGGGATTTTTAGCGGGTTCTCGATGGCTCAGGATTTCGAAAGGGGTTTCGTGAGGCGCCTGATGTTGGCCGCGCCGCAGCGGGGAGGAATCGTTGCCGGCTATGTGTTTGGAGCAGTCCTTCGCTCGCTCCTTCCCGGAGGGGTCCTGTTCGGTGTTGGATTACTGGCCGGCGTGCGCGTGGAAGGTTCAGCGCTTGAGATTCTCCTCCTTGTCGCCCTTGCGGTTAATTTCACCTTGATCGCAGCGCTCTGGTCTTGCGCGATTGCCATGCGACTTCGAACCATTCAGGCGGCTCCGCTGATCATGGTTCCCTTCTTCTTGAGCCTCTTTCTCACTCCGGTGTTCTTGCCGCTGGCGTTTCTCACTGGCTGGCTGAGGACCGCCGCACAGGGTAATCCGATCACTGACATTCTCCAGGGGGCACGAGGGCTCATCGCTGGGCGACCAAACGGTACCGGAACCGCCTTCCTCGTTGCGGGCGTCATGGCCGGAGTACTCACAATCTGGTCGTGGCGTAGCCTTCGCGCGGCGGAGAAGGCCGGCGGATAGGAGGCGCGTGTCTCAGATTCTTCCAACCCCTCCGGGGGAGGGCGCGTGTCTCAGATTCTTCCAGCCCGATTTGTCCGATTCCTTACTGACAAGTTGACCGTGGCTGAGCCACGAGACTTCGACGCGGTCGTCGTGGGTTCCGGCCCCAACGGACTTGCAGCTGCGATTCATCTTGCACAAAACGACCGTTCAGTGTTGGTGATCGAGGCCCGCGACATAGTTGGGGGAGGAACGAGGTCGGCGGAATTGACGCTGCCCGGATTTGTTCACGATATTTGTAGTGCAGTGCATCCCCTGGGCGCGGCTTCTCCATTTTTCGCCAAACTTTCCCTCGAGGAACATGGTTTGTCGTGGATACACCCAGACGCTCCTGTTGCCCATCCACTCGATGACGGCAGCGCGGTCATTCTAGAAAGGTCGGTCGCAGCGACCGCGGCCGGCGTCGGCGCGGATGAGCCAGCTTATGAGCGAATGTTCGGCCCCCTCGCAACGAGGTGGGACGATCTTGCCGATCAAATACTGGGCTCCCCGAAACTGCCACGCCATCCTTTCTTCCTAGCGCGCTTCGGTTTCAAGGCGCTGCGAAGTGCAACGTCACTGGCGAGAAGCGCATTTCAGACGCAGCGGGCAAGAGCGCTTTTTGCCGGGTGCGCGGCGCACTCGATTCTTCCGCTGACGAAGTCGCCCACGGCATCTTTCGGTTTGGTGCTTGCGGCGAGCGGCCACGCTGTTGGCTGGCCCATCCCCCGCGGCGGCTCTCAGAAGATCGCCGACGCGCTAGCCTCGTATCTGAAGTCTCTTGGCGGAGTGATCGAGACCGGACGGCAGGTCCAAGCGATCGAAGAATTAGATGGCGCAGGCGTGGTCTTGTTTGACACCACCCCGCGGCAGATGATCGCCATCGCAGGGACAAGCCTGAGCGCCTCGTACCGTCGCAGGCTGGAGAAGTTTCGGTACGGCCCCGGTGTTTTCAAACTCGATCTCGCGCTCGACGGACCGATTCCCTGGAAGGCCACTGAATGCGCCCGGGCAGCTACGGTTCATGTGGGAGGCTCCCTGGATGATGTAGCGGCCTCTGAGAGCGCACCCGCCGAGGGGAGGCATGCGGAACGACCATTCGTCTTGCTTGGACAGCAAAGTCTTTTCGACAACTCACGTGCGCCTGCCGGCAAGCACACGGTGTGGGCCTACTGCCATGTTCCTAGCGGATCCACTCACGACATGACGACAAGAATCGAGGCGCAGATAGAGCGGTTCGCTCCGGGATTTCGAGATCGCATCATCGGACGCGCCGCCATGAACTGCACCGACTTCGAGCATTACAACGCCAACTACATCGGGGGCGACATCTCTGCAGGTGCCCACAGCGGGTTGCAGTTGCTCGCACGTCCAATCCTGAGCCTCAACCCTTACGCGACGAGCGATCCAAGGCTGTTTCTATGCTCCGCGTCGACTCCACCGGGGGCAGGTGTGCACGGCATGTGCGGACTTCATGCCGCCAGAGCCGTCCTCAGGCGCTGGGCCTAGTGGAAACGTACCGGCGCACCTCGACTGCGAGGCAGAGATTTTCAACAAAGTCCATCCCTGCATCAGCGGCGATCTTAGCTGCCTCCTCGGAAACCAAGCCCAATTGCAACCAAAGAGATTTGGCATCGATTGCTGCCGCCTCCCTCGCCGCGGTTTCAAGATGCTCCTCCCGGCGAAACACATCGACGATGTCGATGACACCTGGCACATCGGCGAGTGAGGGATAGCTCGCCAGTCCGAGCACCTCATTTATGTTCGGGTTGACGGGAATCACCTCGTAACCCTTGGCAATCAATGTCTTCGCGACACCATGGCTGGGCCGGGTCGGGTCTGCGGAGAGTCCAACCACCGCGATGCGGCGGGCGTAACCGAGAACTTTGCTCACCGTGGTGGCAACAGGGAGGTTGGTCAGAGTTCGATCTCCATTCCCTCGTAGCCAGGTTCCACGGTACCCGGAGAATCGGCACACATCTTTGCCGCCTGCTTCGCCAGATCCTTCACCTGATGGTCGGTGTGGGCGGGATCGTGATGAAACATCACGAAGCGTTTGGCGCCAGCGCGCACACTGAAGTCGACTGCCATAGAGACCGAGGAGTGGCCCCAACCTCGGCGCGCTGGATACTCATCATCGAAGTATTGGCAATCATGAAATAGTACGTCGGCGTTATCAGCCAACTCCAAACCCGAAGGCCATGTGGGCTCGTCGTCGGTCGCGATGCCCTCCCAAGTTGGCTCGTGGTCGGGCATGTACACAAATACTTTTCCCTCATCCTCCACCCGGAATCCGACGGTTGGACCTTTGTGTTTGACGTAGCCCGCAGTAACGCAGGCGGACCCGAATTCGCACGTCTCGTCTAAAACGTCATGGAAAGTCGGATGCGAAGGAACTTCGTGCAGGTCCACTGGGAACACCGGCGGCGCGAACGAACGGGAGAGATTCTCTTCGAGCGAGGCCTCTGAGGAAGGTGGCCCCCAAATGTGCATGTCGACACCTGCCGTCCAGAGCGGAGCGAAGAAACCCAGACCTTCGATGTGATCGAGGTGCAGATGTGTGAGCAGCAGATGGACCGGGCCTGCAGGACGGGGACCCATGTGGTCGCCCAGCGGACGGATGCCGGTTCCCGCATCCAGAATGATCTGATGGCCGCTTGAAGTCCGAATTTCCACACACGACGTGTTGCCGCCGTACTTCACGGTATTAGGCCCCGGCGACGCGAGCGAACCGCGGCACCCCCAGATTTTGATCTTCACCGCGCAAACCCCGCCGAAATGAGGGCGGATTGCCGCGGGGCCCAGGGCTCCGCCTGTTCCAATTGTGACGCGACGCGAATCAAGATGTCCTCCCGTCCAAAGTCTGCCACCAATTGCACTCCCATCGGAAGCCCCTCATCGGTCCAGCCTAGCGGCAGTGAGATCGCAGGGTGGCCGGTAACGTTGAGAGGCCGCGCGAAACATCTGACGCGCGCAAACCGGTCGCGATCTATCGACCAGGGGTCGCCATTGGGCGGGACCAACTCCTCCAGGAGAGCCGGGGGTTCTCCAGTCGTGGGCGACAACAGCAGGTCGTACCCAGATCGCCACCATTTGGAGATGCGCGAAGCATAACGCTGTAGCCATGTCGCGGATCTGATCTGAGCGGATGAAAGCGTGCTTGCATGCCTCGACATGCGTGCCCACGTGTACGGCTCAAAGTCGGCCTCATCAACGTCTCGCCCTATCAAGGCCCAAAGGGCATCCACGGTCGCATTCAAAGCGCATGAGTAATCGGTTTCCGCGTTTAATAAGAAGTCGTCGTCGAACAGGCGCTCGGGATGAGCCTCTTCGACGATATGACCCAGCGATTCCAGAAGTTTGGCAACCCCAGTGGCGGCGTCGGCGCACCGAGGATCGATGCCGACCTCCATGTCGACGTCGGTCATCAGGCCGATGCGAAGATTGCCGGGTGGTGCTCCAACCTCTTTCACATATGGCCGCACGGGAGGTTCGACCGTAAACAGATCTCCCGGTTCCGAGCCTTGGAGTGCATCGAGCGCGAGTGCGGTGTCCCGAACGGTCTTTGTGACGAACAATTCCTGACCCAATCTTCCGATAAGCGTTCCACGCGAAACGCGTCCGCGGGTGCCTTTTAGTCCAACAAGACCGCACCAGCTGGCAGGATTTCTGATTGAGCCGCCACCGTCGGAAGCGTGAGCGATTGCGACCATGCCCGATGCCACAGCTGCAGCGGCCCCGCCGCTCGAGCCGCTTGGCGACCGGTCGAGATCGTATGGGTTTCGGGTGGGCCCGAATGAAAGCGGCTGAGTCGTAGGTTGAAGGCCAAACTCAGGTGTGTTGGTCTTTCCAAGCACGACGAACCCCGCGTCCCTTATTCTCTTGCCCACCGGAGTGTCGGCCTTTGCGCGATGGTCGATCTCCTTCAGGATTCGGTTGCCTTGATATGAAGGCATTCCCGCCGTGGCGGCACTCATGTCCTTCATCAGGGTCGGTACACCACGAAACGGCCCGTCCGGCAACTGGTCAGAAGCGGCCTGGGCGCGCGCCTCCTCGAATAAGGGGTTCACCACTGCGTTGATGGATGGGTTGAGTTGTTCGATCCGCGCGACGGCGAAGTTGACGAGTTCAAGGGGTGTTATTTCGCCCTTGCGCACAAGTTCCACCTGCGCGGTCGCGTCGAGAAGGGCCAGTTCGTCCATGCTGAAAATGCAGCCTACACTGCGGTGAAACAATGGGCGGATGACCACAGACTCCCATGGGACTCCGCTTATGGATGCTGCCGCGTTCGATGCCCTGCCCGACAGTGTTAAAGAGGAGATCCGGGCGGACTTTGCCAGACTCAAGGCAAATCTGCCTGCCGGTGAACTCCCAGATGACGAGCAAGCCGGCATCGGCGCGACTTCCGCAGGTCTGCTGATCGTGAAGACCGAAACCGCCGCGTACCAGCTGATGGCGGACGGCTCGACGCTGCGAGCTCGGCCCGAACGGGGGGCCGGTATGGAGTTGGTTCAGTTCTTAGAGGGTGAGGTCGTCGAGCGGTCCTCTTCGGACAGCGCGTAAGCCACGGCCTCTTCGGTAGACATTTGAAAACCTCTTTCCCACGCGGTCTTGATTTCGTCTTCGGGAAGGGAGTCCCGCGCTCCGATCCTCGGATCGTCGACCAGCATGAGGCTGGCCGGAGGGCCCCCTTCGAGTCTTTTCTTGATGCCCTCTGCAGCGCCGCCCAGGATTACGGCCCTCAGCGCGAAGCCCATGGCCAGTGCGGGGACCGTCGTGTATTCCAAAAGGATTCCGATACCCGAAAGGTCCCCGATCCCTACCGCGATCTCGAGGGCTTCGCGTGCCTCGGATATGGACTCGTCGTATAGCCCCGTTCCCGCATGGATTTCTGACATCATGCCGACTGTGTTGTAAAGTCCAAACCCGTCGCCGGTGCGCCGGAAGAACTGAAGGCTCTTTTCAACGAACGGCCGCGCCGCCTCAAGGTTACGGTCCAGGCCATGGATCATTCCGATGCTCATTTCAGCGTAAGCGGCCATCGATTCGTCGCCGAGTTTGAGATACATCGAAAGGCACTCTTCGTAAAGTCTGATTGCCTCAGGTCGGTCGCCCTCCAACCCAACGAGATAGCCCAGGTTGTAAAGCGATTCTGCGATACCAGATTCCTCGCCTAACTCACGGAACAGCTCCAGGCTTTCTTCGTAGTAGCCGCGAGTCGCCTCAAAATCGTTCTGCCAGTAGACCAGGTTCCCAATGGCGCTCAAGCCCCGAGCGCGCGAAAGGTCCCGCTCTTGCGCTGAGGCAAGATCGAGCAATTCCGCCATCCATCGCCTACCTTCGCTCAAATGGCCCCTGAACTGCCAGAAACGCCAGATGGCGTAACCGGTGTCGAGTCCGAGCGCGGCGCTGTCTTTCTCAATTGCCCACCGCAACGCCGCCCGGATGTTGTCATGCTCCTGCTCGATTCGGTCCATCCATTCGACCTGGGCCGGCGTCCTGAAATGTGTTTCTGCCTCCTTGCCGAGGTCTGAGAAGTAGGTTGCGTGGCGCTCGCGGAGGGCTTCGGCGTCCGGATCGCTCTCCAACTTTTCTTCACCAAAGTCCCGGATAGTCACCAGCATCAGAAACCGCGAATTCTCTCGGGGCTTGATCAAGCTCTTATCGGCGAGCGAGGCAAGCGCGTCAAGAGTGTCCATCTCAAGTTCCGCGGCTGGATTGCAAATGCTGTCGACCGAGTCAAACGTGAATCCGCCGACGAACACCGACAGTCGACGAAAAAATGCCTGTTCCATATCTGTTAGAAGGTCGTAACTCCAGGCAATGGCGTTGCGTAGGGTCTGCTGACGCGCTGGAAGATCGGCGGCGCCTCCCGTCAACAGCGTCAAACTCTTGCTAAGCCTCTCCAAAATGGCTTGCGGCGCCAGAATCTTAACTCTCGCCGCCGCGAGTTCGATTGCGAGCGGAAGTCCATCTAACCGGTAGCAGATCTCGGCGACGGCTGGGGCGTTCTCGTTGGTCACCTCGAACCCCGGCACGACCGAGCCTGCTCGTTGGATGAAAAGCGCCACAGCCTCGTATTGCGAGAGAGCCTCAAGGGAGGGCAAGTGTTGGTAATCGGGCAGCGACATCGGGGGGACTGGATACTCCTGCTCACCGGCAAGATGCAGTACGGCGCGGCTCGTGACTATCGCTTTGATGTTTGGTGCTGCGGCCAAAAGTCGCGAGACGTGGGCCGCAGCCGGAATGACTTGTTCGAAGTTGTCGAGCAAAAGCAGCAGTTGCTTTTCCGAAAGATGCTCGTGAAGCATTTCCTCGATAGTTTTCGCGCCCGCCTCCTTCGCGCCGACCGCTTGTGCGATTGTTGGAATCACCAATGCCTCATCCGATATCGGGCCGAGTGCAACAAAAAAAACGCCGTCAGGGAAGTCATCGAGCAACTCCGCACCTGCCGCGAGACCAAGGCGCGTCTTACCGGTCCCTCCGGGACCGGTAAGTGTCAAGAGACGAGTACTTTCCATCAGTGCGGTTACTGCTTCGATCTCGCTGCGCCTTCCTATGAAGCTTGTCATTTGGGCTGGAAGGTTGTTGGGTCGCGCGTCGAGTGATTTTAGTGCCGGAAAATCTGACTTCAATCCCGGGATCACGATTTGAAAGATGCGTTCGGGCCGCTCAAGATCCTTCAGCCTGTGTTCGCCCAGATCCCTGATTCCGATTCCCTCTTTCAGGCAACCGTCGACGAGGCTTCGAGTCGAGGCCGATATCAGAACTTGTCCCCCGTGCCCCCCCGCGGCGATCCGCGCGCCGCGATTTACATCGATTCCAACGTAATTGTCTCCGCCGAGTTTTCCCTCGCCTGTGTGAAGTCCCATGCGCACGGTGATGGCGGCGCCCTCGGGCCAGTTGTGGGAGTGAAGCAGATGCTGGGCCTCGTAGGCTGCTTCGAATGCCCTGGGCGCGCTCTGGAAGACAACAAAGAACGAATCTCCTGCGGTGCTCACCTCCACTCCACCCTTGGGAGTGAATGCCTTTCGCATCAGGGCCGCCTGGTTCTCGAGAACTTTTTGGTAAGCCGCGCCGCCTACTGCTTGTTCGAGGCGGGTTGAACCCTCGATGTCGCTGAAGAGGAAGGTCACGGTACCGGTAGGCAGTTCGGGCATGGTGGGAATCCTCGCGCATCGAGCAGGTTAGCGCTTGACAGATGTGTAATTATAGTTACAATCTTAGTAAATGTAATCAGCGTGCATCTAACAGGAGGTCGAGATGGAAGAGATCAAGACTTGGTTTACCGGGCGTATTCCAGAGGACTGGTTCGAAGGCGCCCCCGAGATATCGGTCGACCGTGAGGAGATCCTCGTCGTCGGACGATTGCGCGATCCGCAGGTCCCCAAGGATGCGTCGCCCGACGCGGTTCGTGAGGCGAGGCTAGGCAGGATCAGCCAGCACCGTGAGGACACCCGCGCTCGGCGCATGAAGATTGACGATGAAGCGCAGCGCCGGTTCGATCGCAAGGTGTCTTGGGGGGCAGAGTGCGAAGACGAGAAGGTATTGTTCACGCATCTCAGCCTTCCGATGATGACTCGCCTGCGCATGCCCGACCGCCAAGTGCTCGATGCCCTAGTGGAGTCAGGCGTCGCTCGAAGCCGAAGCCATGCGCTCGCCTGGTGCGTCCGTTTGGTGGGCAAGAATCAGGGTGAGTGGCTGAAGGACCTCAAGGTTGCTCTCAGCAAAGTTGAAGAAGTGAGGGCCGCCGGCCCGGCCTAACGCCTCCAAGCAAACCGGCGACCCGAGCGAACCGAACCGACGCCCCTTATCCTTAAGTCATGGGCAAGTCGGATGGCCTCGGCCCCAACGTTTGGCTCATCGACGAGATGAGGCAGCAGTACCGGCGCGATCCGGCGTCGGTATCGGAGACTTGGGCCGCGTACTTCGAGGATGAGCCGACATCTAAGCCCGCTCTGGAGTCCAAGCCCGAGCTAGAGTCCAGTCCGGCGCCGGGCCCCAAAAAGGCGGCCCCCTCCGGCCAGGCGGACCAAAGACCGCTCCGTGGAGTCGACGCTGCGCTGGCGCAGCGGATGACCGAAAGTCTCACGGTTCCTACCGCCACTTCGGTGCGTGTGGTCCCCGCCAAACTGCTGGAAGTCAATCGCAACATTTTGAACAACCACCTTGCTCGTGCCCGAGGTGGCAAGGTCAGCTTCACGCATCTCATCGGCTGGGCCATCGTTAAGGCTCTTGCCTCCTCGCCCGAAATGACCTCCTTCTACTCCGAACCCGACGGAAAGCCTAAAGTCGTTCGCCATGCGAAAATCAATCTCGGTCTGGCCGTCGACGTCAAGCGCGAAGGTCAGGGCCGCACGCTGGTCGTTCCCAACATCAGATCGGTCGAGTCGCTAACTTTCTCGGAATTCTTCGCCGCGTACGAAGATCTCATCAGAAAAGTTAGAAGCAAGAAGCTCACCCCGGAAGACTTCGCCGGTACGACCATAACGATCACGAACCCCGGGACCCTCGGCACCGCGCAGTCGGTTCCCAGGCTCATGAGCGGCCAGGCGGCGATCATCGGCGTGGGTGCAATCGGCTACCCGGCGGAATACAAAGGGGCTGATCCCGAGATTCTTGCTGACATCGGCATCGGCAAGGTCGTGACCATTACGAGTACGTATGACCACCGCGTCATCCAGGGCGCCACCAGCGGGGAGTTTCTAGCCGAGATCGAGCGCCTGCTTGTTGGCGGGTCAAGTGGGGGGCTCGGGGGGGTAGCAGCCCCCTTAGGTACGGAACCGCGCGCGCCAGAAGCTGCGAACCCCCCGAAGTCAAGCGACGGTTTCTATGAGGAGATCTTCCGGGAGATGGGAGTGCCCTACGTCCCCGTTCAATGGGGGACAGACAGCAATCCCGCGCGCAACACGGTTGAAGCCGAGGAAAAGCAGGCGGGGCTGTTCCAACTGATCAACCTTTATCGGGTGCGCGGCCACCTGATAGCAGACCTTGATCCGCTAGATACGGAGCCTCCGAAGATGCACCCCGACCTGGATCCCGCAGGGCACGGCTTCACTATTTGGGACCTGGACCGCAAGTTCATCACCGGGGGCTTAAGTGGAAAGTCGGAACTAAAGCTCGGCGAGATCTTGAAAGTTCTGCGCGACGCCTATTGTCGAACCGTCGGTGTCGAATATATGCACATATCTGAACCTGAGGAAAAACACTGGATTCAGGAGCGCGTTGAAGGGTCAGTCGACGATTTGTCGCACGAAGAGCATGCACGCATCCTTACGAAACTCAATGAGTCCGAAGCCTTCGAGACTTTCTTGCACAAGAAGTACATCGGGCACAAACGTTTCAGTCTCGAAGGGGCAGAGGCTCTCATCCCGCTGCTCAGCGCCGTTTTGGACGGTGCATCTGCCGCTCAAATGGACGAGGCTGTGGTGGGTATGGCTCATCGGGGGAGGCTGAATGTCCTCGCCAACATCGTTGGGCGCAGCTACTCGCAGATCTTCAAAGAATTCGAAGGCGACATCGATCCCGAATCAACTCAGGGTTCTGGCGACGTCAAGTACCACTTGGGAGCCGAGGGCGAGTACGTGGGCCTTGAAGGACACCGGGTGCACATATCGCTCGTTTCCAACCCGAGCCATCTCGAGGCGGTCGACCCCGTAGTCGAGGGATTTGTGCGCGCCAAGCAGGACGCCGGTGATAAGACGCGCGTGCTTCCGATCTTGATCCACGGAGACGCGGCGTTTGCCGGGCAAGGTGTGGTCGCGGAGACGCTCAATCTCTCGCAACTGCGCGGTTATTCAACGGGTGGAACGGTACACGTCATCATCAACAACCAATTGGGTTTCACGACGGCGCCCGGCCAGGCGCGATCGAGTACTTATGCGAGCGATGTTGCAAAGATGATCCAAGCCCCGATCCTTCACGTCAACGGAGACGATCCTGAGGCCTGCGTGCGCATTGCGCGGCTGGCGTTCGACTACAGGCAGAAGTTCCACAAGGACGTTTTCATCGATATGTGGTGCTACCGCAAGTGGGGGCACAACGAAGCCGACGAACCGGCGTTCACTCAGCCACTGATGTACCAACGGATTGCCGCGCGCAAGTCCTGCCGCAAGCTCTATACGGAGTTGCTGCTTCAGCGCGGTGACATGACCTTGGAGGAAGCAGAAAGCGCGCTCGCCCAATTCCGTGCCAATTTGCAGCAGGCATTCGATGCCACCAAGGAGTCCGAGCCTTCGCGCAAGAAGGGCTTCATGCGTCCAGTCGGGATCCTGCCCGTGGCGGACACCGCGGTCGCGCGCCCGATCCTTGAAAAGATTCTCGACGCGCTTAGTCAGATGCCGCCAGGATTCAATGTTCACCCCAAACTGGCGAAGTGGGCGGAGGGTCGGCATCGCGCCCTCGATGAGGGGACGATAGATTTCTCACTTGGCGAAGCCTTTGCCTTCGGGTCGCTACTACTTGACGGTGTTTCGATCCGCCTCGCGGGCCAAGACACAAGGCGCGGCACCTTCAGCCAGCGCCACTCTGTTTTAATCGATCAGTTAACTGGTGACGAGCACTGTCCTCTGTCGACGATCGCCACTGCTGATTCCGGGGGGTTCGCAGCTTCTGGCGCGCCGGAGTCGGCACCTCTGGGGGCCGCTACCCCCCCGGCCCCCCGCACGCGATTTGCTGTTTACGACAGTCTGCTCTCGGAGTTCGCTGCGCTCGGCTTTGAGTACGGATATTCGGTGGCTGCGAAAGACACCCTGGTGATCTGGGAATCGCAATTCGGCGACTTTGCCAATGGGGGCCAAATCATTATCGACCAATTCATTGCGGCTGGAGAAGACAAGTGGGGCCAGCCAAGCAATCTGACGTTGCTGCTTCCTCATGGATACGAGGGCCAGGGACCCGAACATTCGAGTGCGCGCCTCGAGCGATTTTTGCAGTTGGGAGCCGCGGGGAATATTCAAGTAGTCGTGCCTTCTACGCCAGCGCAGTACTTCCATCTCTTGCGGCGGCAGGGCAAATCGCAAACGCTGCGCCCGCTTGTTGTGATGACCCCCAAGTCGCTGCTGCGGCTTCCCGCCGCGAAGAGCGCCTCGGTAGACATTACCGAGGGCCGTTTCTTCCCGGTGCTGCCCGATCCCTTCGGCCCCGCCCCAGGTGAAGCCAGCCGAGTCATCCTGGTCTCGGGAAAGGTCTATTACGACCTGAAGGCCGAGCGGGATCGCCGGGGCCTTTCCTCTGTTGCCCTGGTGCGCGTCGAGCAGCTCTATCCGTTTCCCGCGGACGAGATTGCAGAGGAGCTGAGCCGCCTTCTCGGCGCAGGTAAGGAGTCTTCCAAGGCCGATGTGATGTGGGTGCAAGAGGAGCCCGCGAACTCGGGGGCCTGGCGATACATGCATCAAAAATGCATGGAGAAATTGGAACTGCGCCTGCTCGGATGCACCCGGGACGAGAGTCCCAGCACTGCCACCGGCAGCGCATCGGCGCATCAGCGCGAGCAGGCCGCCCTTATCAGTCAGGCTTTGGCCGACGTCACCTAGAATAGCGGACCCAACGCTTCATTTGAGTAGTTTTGACAATCTCCGGTCCTTCAGGACTTTTCCTTGGGTTTGACATTCGGGGCAGTAACACATGGTGTGCTGCTCGTAGAAGACGGCCTCGATCACTCCCGCGCAGCGCGGGCAGGGTGAGCCGTTGTGCCGGTGGATGCGAAGCGGCATCGGATACTTGTCGGGAATCGGAATACTCAAAGTTTTTTCGTAATGTGCAATCGCTCCACCAAAGAGTCTGTCGATCGCCTCGCGCAGCGAGCGGACCTCTAGGGCGGTGAGGTCGCCTCCTTTCTTGAACGGCGAGAGTCTCGCGGCATGCAGGACCTCGTCCGCCCACGAACGGCCGATGCCCGCAATAACCCGCTGGTCGCGAAGCATCGCGTTGAGGGGGCGGGTTCCCTTGAGTAAGTTGGCCAGGTTTGCCGGGGCCGGCAACGCCTCCGGCCCAAGCATCGCGAGAGAGACTTCGCCTCCGACGCTCTCGGTGAGAAGCAATTTGGCCCAAGAGGAATGTCGTGTGCCGAACTCGCGCAATCGCAATTGACGGCCGTCTTCGAGATCAAGGTTCAGTCGCGCGGTCCGATCCCGCAAGGACGCCTTCTTGTCGAAAAGTTGTAACCGCCCCGCGGACATCAGATGAAGCAACAGAGTGACGCCGTCCTCGAAGTCGATCAGAAGGTGCTTGCCTCGCCGCCGAATTCCGGTGATGGACTGTCCCCGAATCGTCTCCAGGGGCGGGACAACGCTTTTGAGAGTGCCGATGCCGGGTGCCGCTGCGGCTGTTACCTGCAGCCCGACGACCGCCTCGCCGATCAATCTAGCGGTGATTTCGACTTCAGGTAGCTCCGGCATTCATCTCTTCGGGAAGCGGCTCGGCGTGGAGCACGGTTAGTGTTTGAGTGGCACGGGTCAATGCAACGTAAAGGGCGTGAAGGCCCTGCGGGGACTCGCCTGCTATACGTGACGGCTCCACTACGATCACTGAATCGAATTCGAGTCCCTTCACCAACTCGACTGCCGCGATAGTGACCTTCTCCGACAGGCCCTGCTTGCCGGCCTCACCGAACTTCAACGCCTCTTTTGTCAACTCCGCGACCACTTGTCCGTACAGGGAGCCGGGAACTATCACTGCGGCCGTACCCGGCTGATCGTAGATTTGTCGCACTGCGGCCGCCGTAGCCACGGCAAGTTTGTCGGGCTCAGTGGGCGCGAATGACGGAGGCCGCCCTGATGTGCGAATCGACCGCGGGGACTTGACGGAAGTCAGCAGAAGCGCGGCAAGGTCCATGATCTCGGAGGGAGTTCGGTAGTTCACCGTCAGCTCGCAAAGCCGCGGTGGCCGGAGATTGGGAAGGTGCGTGAGAATCTCGTCCCAGTCATCGCGACTTTCCAGTCCGGTGGTTTGGGCGAGGTCGCCCACTACCGTCATCGATCCGTTGGACGAGCGCCTATTTAGCATCCGCAACTGCATGGCGGAAAGATCCTGGACCTCGTCGACGACTATGTGCCTGTAGTTGCGGCGTTCCTCGTCGCCATCGAGCAGCGTCGACAACTCGTCGAGTAAGGGGAGGTCGGCTTCAGTAAAGCCCGTTTGATCGTC
This sequence comes from uncultured Actinomycetes bacterium, assembly GCA_964501265.1. GTDB lineage: Bacteria > Actinomycetota > CADDZG01 > JAHWKV01 > JAHWKV01 > CAZCSK01. The sequence goes on along the minus strand of CAZCSK010000013.1, from coordinate 2,406 downwards.
CGGCTTGGTCAACAGTCTTACATCCGCCGGTGAAAGGACACCGCGGGCAGCGCGGGCGAGAGCGGCCGAGGGAACAAGGTCTTCGAGAGCGTGCTGCGGCGTGAGCGCGAGCCACATCTCGTCCAGGGCCTTCCGGTAAGCCGGTTCCTCGTCAAGATAGGAGGTCATCTCCTTCTTGGTCATCAAGATTGAATTGGCCACCTTGCCCGGTGCGCGGACGTATTGGCGGTAAAGGCGACCCGCAGCCAGCCTTTCAATATGCGCCCGTCCCAGATTGTGGGCGATCTGCATGCGGCGGACGGAGTTGATCATCGACTTCGAATCGGCAGAGGTGAGCGAAAGCTGCCGGCCGTCCGCCTCGAGCGTCAGAGACTTGCTCAAGGGCCGGGGGAGTTCCGATACGCACTTGGCAAGGACGCCGGCCATTCGGGCGTCGCCTTTGAGTCGCGCCGACTCGAAAGACTCGGTGCGGGTTGGCTTAGTCGACACCATGCCCTGGGGCGTTGATAAGACGGCGCCGGTTTCTCCGAGCGCCGGCAAGACGCCGCTGATGTAGCGCAGGAAAAGCCGGTTCGGCCCGACGACGAGGACGCTTTCGGGATGGATCTGATCACGCATCTGGAACATCAGATAGGCGGCGCGATGCAGGGCGACTGCAGTCTTTCCCGTCCCCGGTCCACCTTGAATCGCAAGAACTCCCGACGGGTCTGACCGAACGATCTCATCTTGCTCCGCTTGCATGGTGGCGACGATGTCGCGCATCTGCCCCGTCCGCGCCTGGGTTACTGCCGCGGTCAGCGCTTGCGATCCGGTCACTCCCGGTGCGCCCAGGCCCGCTTGGGTCAGATCTTCGTCCTCGATCGAGAGCAAACTTTGGCCTTCGCACAGAAAGTGGCGTCGAAGTCGAAGGCCCATCGGATGGTGCCCCGTTGCCCGATAGAAGGGCTCGGCCGCCGGGGCCCGCCAGTCGATGACGACTGCCTCGTGCTCGGGACCGGCAACCGCCCGGCGGCCGATGTAGTAAGAGTCGCCGTCGAGCGGGATGGTCCGGCCGAAGCACAACGAGTCCCGCCCGAAGTTCAGGTGGTCGAGGCGTTCGAGTGCGGTTTGCACAAACACATCGCGGTTGATCTGATGACTGTGTGTGCCGCCGCGCTCTTTGATCTTAGAGTCGCGAAGCCGGACGGCCGAAGCCCGCATGGCGTCCAGGCATTTGTACGCGAAGTCGATGTATGCCTGCTCTTGTTCGAGTGTAGGGGGGACATCGAGGGCGGGTTTTGATGCGGCGATCGTTAGGCTCCTTAGGAAGGGAACCCACCAGCATGAGCTAAGCGGGACCTTGAAGCAAGCGGCAAGACCCGGATAGAATTGGGATAGAAACTCATGACAGCTTTGCGCTCGCGGACGGCCGAATTACCCCATTGAAGCCGGTTCGGCTTGGGCGCGTCCTGGGGCTGGATCTTAGCGCGAGCCCTTCGGCGGCGCCTGCGTTGCTCTTTCTTGCTGGCATCTTTTTTGCGACCGGCTACTTTGCTTTTCACACCTCGCCGGTGGTTGCGATCCTGGGCGCGCTCGCGCTTACTTTCCTCCACGTCATTCAGGAAATCATCCATCAGTGGGGACACTCCGTCGCTGCCCGCAGCGTAGGGCACTCAATGACGGGGATCAGGTTGTGGCTGATATTTGGAGCGAGCGAGTATCCAGCCGATGAACCTGACTTGCCCGCTTCGGCTCACATCAGTCGGGCGCTCGGGGGCCCAATGATCAGCCTTGTCGTCAGTGTCGTCCTCGCCCCAATAGCCTGGTACGTCTGGTCCGCCGATGTGGACCCCCCGGGATCAACTGCTGCGTGGCTGGCGATAGCGACTTTTGCCGACAGCTTGATCTTTTCGGTCGGCCCCTTTGTTCCTTTGGGTTTCAACGACGGGAGCTCTATTCTGCGGGCGATCAGGAGCCGATGATCTGCTTTAGGGCCGCGGCGAGTTTTTCGTAATCGGAACTACGGTTGTAGATCTGCGCTGAGATCCTCAGAATCGATTGCTCACCCCATGCGAAAATCGGAGCCTCAATTTGGTGTTCCTGATGGAGGCGCACCTGCAACTCTTCGGAAGTCCCCCCGATATCGGACGGAAGAAAAATTGTTCCCATTGAGATATAAGGCCCCAGCTCCGTTTCGTCGGCTCCAACTGCTTGCTCGAGGACGTGTAGCCATCTTCGAGTCAATTCGTTGTTGTAGGTCCTGATCCGATCCCACCCGATGTCGCTCATGAAACGGATCGCCGCCGGTACGGACAGGTAGGCAGTCGGATCATGCGTGCCGGTCCAGGCGAACTCTTCGTTGAAGTCTGCCAGCCAGGGGTGGGACGTTACCAAAGGATGGAGGCCCTTTTGCAGCTCGCGCTTCAC
>CAZCSK010000012.1:32357-54705 GCA_964501265.1 uncultured Actinomycetes bacterium | reverse complement strand
CGTGGTTGATTGCGAGCATCGGCGCGTTGGAGTTAGCGTTGCCGGTGATCACCCAGCGCATGTCCGGGAGCGTCCGGCGCACGTAGTCGAGCATTACCGCTTTCAGCCATTTGCCGAGGCCACGGCCTCGGTATTCAGGGATAACGCCGGTGAGGTCCTGGTAAATGTACTGGGGCTTTTCGGGTTGGAAAATCATCTCCGTCATTCCCGAGATCGCCCCGTCAGGCTCTCGGGTGATGTAGGTGTGATGGAGGTGACCCAGGTCCTGACGGCGGGAACGATAGAACTTGAACGTTTCCGATGTAACCACGTCTTCGCCAAAGGTGGCATCGTCCTTTGGAATCGTATTCAAAAGGCGTGTGTATACCGGTGAGTACTGTTCGAGAACTTCGTCGGGCAATCCTGATTCGAAGAACTCCAGTTTGGTGCCCGGAGACTTGAATGGGCCTTGCGCGATCCAGTCTTGGACCATTTCCCAATTGATCTTCGTAAAATCGAGACGGTTCTCAGATTCGACGAGCTTTTCCGTCGCACCTAGCCATTTGAAGAAAAGGTGGCCTTCATCCTCTTCGGTCCACGAACTCACCGTAGTGGCGGGAGTCTTGCCTACCAGGCCAAGTACCCTTTCCAGCCAGCCTTTCCCAATACCGTTACGGCGATGCGGCTCGAGCACGGCCGCGTCGGCCCAGAAAATGTGTTTGTTGTTTTCGTAGTCGGGCGCAGCGGGCGTGACTGTATTGCTGTCGAGGAAACTGACGATTTGACCTGAAGTCCAGTGGCCAAAGTAGTGGACTTCGTAAAAAGGATTCTCGCGCTTCATGCGCTTCTCGGCGATCTCGTCGGGCGTTATGGGATCGTCCGGGCGCACCTGGGCATGACGAAGCCGCCGGTATTCATGGAATTTGGTCCACTCCTCGGCTGAGGCCTCGGTTGGGAGGAACCGTCTGATCTCGCTCATGGCACCCATCGTATCAACCGCAAGGCCGGCCCCCCGCTCGTAGAATGGATGTGTGCAGATAACTGACTCGTCCGGACGGGCCCTAAGCGAAGTCACGGTCCGGCTCACAACCGGGGAAGTGACCGATCTGCTTGTTGCCGCATCTGAAATCGACGACGGCACCACCGATCACAATCTCCTTCGCGACGGCGAGGGCTCCGCCCTCGCCCTATACGTTGAACGCGGTGAGGCATCGCCGCTCGAGCGCGGGACAGATTGGTGGGTTGGGCCGATCCTGCTGCTTCTTGCAATCTTTATCATCGTCGGGGCCCTCACCATCGCCAGAGGCTTCGTGGGACTTCTTTTTTGAATTCGAGGGGCGATGCGCTCGAACGCTTGGCGACCAATAAGTTCGACTTGCTCGTTATTGGAGGCGGCATAACTGGCGCCGGAGTGGCCCTTGACGCCGCGACTCGCGGACTAGCCGTTGCCCTGATCGAGCGCAAAGACTTTGCTTCGGGCACGTCGAGCAAATCTTCAAAGTTGGTGCACGGAGGTCTTCGATATTTGGAGCACAAGGAAATCGGCCTCATGCATGAGGCCGCAACCGAGCGCGACTTGCTGCGCCGAATTGCTCCGCATCTTGTGACGCCCATCGGTTTTGTTTGGCCCCAGTGGGCGGGGGCGAGTACGAAAGCAGGGCTTGGTCTTTGGGTATACGACGTCCTTGCGGGATTCAAGAATGTTCGCCGCCACGACAAGTTGAACGAACATGAAGTCGCCATGGCGCTGCCCGCCGCACGAAAGAGCTCCGGGGGATATCTCTACTACGACTCTCAAACCGACGATTCGCGCCTTGTGCTCGCAATCCTGCAGGCGGCGGAGCGCGCGGGCGCTGTGATCTGCAACTATGTGGCAGGTCAGGCTTTTCTCGAGACCTCCCATCACATCGAAGGGGTGTTTGCGCGCGATCAAATTGCTGGAGACTCGTTTGAGATACACGCAACCGATGTTGTAAATGCAACCGGCGTATGGGCCGATGAATTGTTGTCTATTGAGGATCGAACAGCAGAAGTGCGCCTTCGTCCGAGTAAGGGGATTCACATCGTCCTCAAGAGGGAGGCTCTGCCGATCAAGATGGCGTGTCTCTTCCCTTCGCCTGCGGGCAAGCTTGTATTCGCGGTTCCATGGCGTTCTAGCGTTTTGGTAGGGACCACCGATGACGAATACGACGGTCCCTTGCACTCCCCCACGGTGACGGCGGACGAGACTGCCTTTATGCTCCAGGCCTTGTCGCAGAACTTTCGGCGCAACTTCGGAGTCGAGCACGTGGCGGGCGCGTACGCCGGTCTTCGCCCACTCCTTGCGGGTTCTGCAGACGAAAGCACCAGGGACCTCTCGCGCAAGCACGCCATCATCGAAGGGTCGAAGGGATTGATAACGGTTACCGGAGGCAAGCTCACTACCTACCGACTAATGGCAGAAGAAGTCGTCGACGTCGCTCAGCGCCGTCGCGGACGCAAGACCAAGTGCGTGACAGGGTCGACGCCGCTGGGAGTTCGCGACCTGCGTTCGCTGCTCACATCCGTTGCCGACGGAGTGGACGCACTCGGATTACCAGCTCGAACAACCGATTCGCTAGTCAGATCTTACGGGGACGATGCAATGGCGGTACTCGAGCTTGCTCGTGAAGAGGATTTGGCGGAACCGATCGCCGAGGGACTCGGGTATCTCATGGCGGAAATCGCTTGGGGGGTTAGACATGAAATGGCCACGTGCGCTGAGGACATTCTTGCGCGACGTACAAGGCTTTCCTTGGAAGATCGCGATTCCGGCCTTAAGCAACGAGCCAAAGTCGAATCTGCCCTGGGTCGGGAACTTAAGAAGGGCAGTGTGGCCGCTCGCGCGAGCATTGAGGACTATGAAGGAGCCGTGGAACGGGAATCCGGTTTGGGTCGGTCGCCCGCAAACGTCGAGACTAAATCTTCAGCCGGTAGGCGTTAGGGACGATGTCGAAGGTCGCGGGGGTGAATCCGAGCACTTCGCCGTCCGCCTCGATCTGGAGCGGAATGTTGGTCTCGACCTCGACATGGGAGTCCATGAATTCCTTGATCGCCGGGGACGGCAGGTGCTCACCCTTGAACACCTTGGTTATACCTGCAATGTAATCTCGCTTCGTGCCTTTCTGGATAAGCACATCAAATTTACCATCGCCGGGGTGCGCCTTGGGCGCGATTCTCATTCCTCCTCCAAAAAACTGGCCGTTAGCAACCACGAGGTTGGTGATGTTGCCCTCGAAAGTCCTGTTCGTGAAAAACACCCGGCCATCGGATTTGTGGAACCTCCCAAGAGTGAGCCAGAATGAGAGCAAGTAGCGGACGCGGCCAAGAAAACGAGGTAAGCGTGCCGCCCTCCGGACAACCTCTCCTCCGAGCCCGGCTTCCGCGATGTTGGCGAAGTAGCGGACCTTTTTGACACCGTCCTGCTGATAGGTCACCCGGCCTGCGTCAACAACAAAATGATTGTCACCCGAAAGATGTGTCACGGCATCTTCCGGCTCTCGGGGAAGCCCAAACGTCCTTACGAAGTCACTTCCCGAACCACCCGGAATGATCCCCAGGACTATGCCGGGCTCTAGGGGGCCAGTGTCGTTCATCATCCCGTTTAGTACTTCGTGAATGGTTCCGTCGCCCCCGACTGCGATCAGGTATTTGTAGCCGTCCTCTATCGCTTGAGTGGCTAGTTGAGTCGCGTGTCCGGGCCCCTCGGTCGTTCGAATCTCGTACTCAAGGTTCGTGGAATCCAGAAGCTGGGCCAGCGAAGACCCAACCGAACCCGTGCCGGCCCGCGCGTTGGCGATCACGATTGCCTTGCCGAAAGGAGAACTCACCGCCGAATCCTACGGCACTTTCTTAGTTCGCTCGCGGGCATGCGGAGAGCCCCGGCGAGCTAACCGCCGAGTTAACCGCCGAGTTTGCCGGGGTTCATGCGGCCCTGGGGATCAAACGACTTCTTCAGCAACCGAAGCGCTTCCATGCCCGAGCCAAGTTCCGCTGCGATCCAAGGTGCTTTCAGAAGGCCGATGCCGTGGTGGTGGCTGATCGTTCCGCTGGCGGCAAGGGTCGCCTCCATGCCCGCGTGCCAGGCTGCTTGATAGCGTGCCTCAGCCGCATCTTCGTTTTTCGGGGAGATCAAAAAAGTGAAGTAGATGTTTGCTCCTGTCGTGTACAGATGTGAGACGTGAGCGAGGACCATGTCGGCGTGCTGGGCAATCGCTTGCGAGACGGATTCATAGAGCGCGGGAAGGTCTTTCCAAAAGTGCGCGACCTCCATGGTGTCGACGACCCCCAGGGGGCCGAGTGCGCCTCTGCCCGCCAGGATCTGCCGATACGTCTCAACCGCGTCGAAGCGATGTTCCCACCAGTGGGGACCGGCCGTGTCATCGGCTTTGTGCGCTCCACAGTCTTCAGCAATCTCCACCGCATAATCGGCCTCTGCTCGCACCAGGCTGGATTTGCCCTCGAACCTCAGCATCGCCAGCGCGCCGGTTTCGATCCCCAGGGCCCCGAAATTGATGGCGGCGTCCGCGGGATCGTAAAGGCGCGCGACCGAAGGCTTGATCTGGCTTTGCGCAACGCGCGATAAGAACTGCAATCCGTGACGCATTGATTCAAATGACCAAACCGACCATTCGTGATGATCGGGAATCGGAAAGGCGGAAAGGGTTGCACCCGTCACTACGCCGAGCGTTCCCTCAGCGCCGATGAACATCCGCCACCAATCCGGTCCGGTGGATGAGCGCGGCACACGCTTTGAAGAAACAACAGTTCCATCCGCCAGGACGGCGTCAAGTCCAAGGAGCCTGTCTTCGATGCCTCCGTATTTCGTCGACAGCTGGCCGATCGCCTTCGTGGATATCCAGCCTCCAACTGTAGAAATGTGAAAAGACTGAGGGACGTGGCCCAAGTGCAGACCATGCGAGGTCAGGGCAGCCTCCAGCTGAGGCCCATAGACTCCGGCCTGTGAATCAACGGTCATGTTCTCCGGATCGACATCGATGCGGGCCATTCGCGAAAGATCAATCACAAGCGATTCAGCCGATGGCTGAGCTGCGCCGCAAACTCCTGAACCGCCGCCGCGCGCGACCACCGGCATCCCGCGCTCTGCGGCCCACTGTAAGCAAAGTGCCACCTCCAGGGCGGATCGGGGTCGCATCGCCGCCGCCGGAGGCGGCAAGGGATCGCCGCGCCGTTCTCTGACGAAAGCCATCGGCGTCCAATCGGATCTGTATATCGACAGATCTTCCACAACGATCTCAGCAGGGAGCCTGATCAAGCCGTCACTCCCGTGTAGGCAATCACTCCACGATTCATCTGCTGTGCGGCGTCAGCCAATCGTCCGGCCAGTTCGCTCTCCCCTGCCGCCTCCCGTATCTGGCGAAGCAGGTCGATAGTTTGTTTGCACGAGCGGATGAAATCGCCCGGAGTGGACTCCTCGTCGAGAACCTCTTCCAAGGCCTTGCCGTTGCACCAATCGAAGGCGGAAACAGCAAAACCGGCCTCAGTGCCCCGGGTCAGCTCAAGGCCGGCTCGCGCTTCGGTGCGTGTCAGCCTCTGCTCGAGACGGGCGATCTTTCCATAGACCTTCTTGGTCGCAGCATTGGGTAGATCGCCCGCAACTTCATAGGGGCCTCTGCTCTCGAAAACGAAAGTCGATACGATCGCCGCCAGCTCCTCGCGCCCGAGTTCGTTGAGCCACCCTCGGGACAATACTTCCGCTATTAGCAAGTCGTTCTCATTGTAAATACGGGCCAGCACCGATCCCTTCGCGGTCAGGGTGAAGTCGTCGAGATAACCCAAGTCGTCAAGAATTTCGAGGATGCGTTCGAACCGACGCGAGAGTGTTTGAGTCCGGGACCGGACCCTCTTGAGCAGGCCAGAGTTTTCACGTTCCAAACGTGATGCCCGCTCCGCCCACTGGCCGTGCTTGTCTCGGTCCTTACATTCATGACACGGGTGCGCAACCATTTGGCGATGCGCCTCGAACTCTGCTTCATTGTCTGCCGCTGGATGGGTAACACTGTCCATCGGAAGGTCGAGCGCGGACAGAGCTGCGGCGACGCGCTTTCGAAGATCATGATCCTCATTCCCTTTGCCCCGCGAGCGAGCGCCCTTCATCATTGCAGTCAAGTTCGCTACGACCCGAGGCGGCTCTGGAAAATCGCCGACGCTCAAATGCGCCAGTCGGCGATTCGGCGTCAACGCCACCAACCGAGGTTCCCCTCTCCTGGATCGTCCTGCGTCCCATACAACTACCGGCCCCGCGGCGCGGCCTGACGGAACCAAGAAGACCTGACCAGGCCGTGCCGAAGCTAGGAATGAACGAGTCTGCTCTTTGATCCGGTCGCTCCGCGAATGCTGGGCCGATCCCTGGATGGCCCTCGTCCTTTCGACCAGACGCCAGTAGTCGGCGAAGTCTCCATCATCGCAAACCATTTTTTCGCGGTAGGAGGCCAGATAGGCATCGTTTCGCTCGACCTGACGTTCCCAAACCACGACGTCTTTGTCGGCGTGATACTGCGCGAAGGAGGAGTTGAGCAGGTGACCTGCTTCCTTACGCGTGTAGTTTCTTGCCAGGTTGGTTGCCATGTTGTAGGACGGCTGGAATGAGGAGACCAGCGGGTAGGTGCGGGTTGACGCAAGACCCGCTATTTGCTGGAAGGCGATTTCGCGCTGGCGCGGCACCACGGCGTGCCCCACCAAGTCGATTCCGCGGCGGCCGGCCCGTCCGGTCAACTGGGTAAACTGTCCAGCCGTCAACATTTCATGTCGCTCCCCCGTGAACTTATTCAAACTCTCAATCACGACCGTCCGCGCCGGCATGTTGATCCCGAGTGACAGCGTTTCGGTGGCGAATACGATCTTTACAATTCCTGCTTGAAACAATTCCTCCACGGTCTCTTTGAAGGCGGGAATTAAACCCGCATGATGGGCGGCGACTCCGGCCAGCAACGCCTCCATCCAGACCTCATACCCGAGAACGTCCAAGTCGGCCGGATCAAGGTACGAGCAACGGCGCTGAGCGATCTCGCGAATCTGCTCGCGCTCGAAGTCCGTGGTCAAAGAGAATCGCTCCCGCATGCATTGCTGAACCGCTGCGTCGCATCCCTTTCGCGAGAAGATGAAGTAGATGGCAGGAAGCATGTTGGCTTCCCTGAGCGACTCTGCGACATCGGTCCGCAGCGGCAGATTCCGGTCGAACGTCCGCCGACCCCTTCCCCGATTCCGGGGGTTCGCAGCTCCTGGCGCTCCCGAGCCGTACCGCCGGGCCGCTGCTACCCCCCGGCCCCCCGAGTGGCGACGATGAGCGGGCGCCCGCGATACCGAGTCAAGCTTACGAATCTGGGGATTCGGAGTCGGCTCATCTCCCCCATCGGTGAACATCGGATAAAGCGCGCCATCGACGTAATAGTGATTAACGAGTTCCACGGGCCGGTTCTCTTCGATGATCACGGTAGTTGGCCCGCGCAGAGTCTGTATCCAGTCAGCAAATTCCTCGGCGTTGGACACCGTTGCGGACAAGGAGACAATCCGTACGTCTATCGGAAGATGGATGATCACTTCCTCCCACACCGCTCCCCGGTAGCGGTCCTGAAGATAATGGACTTCGTCCAGCACCACGTAGCGGAGTCCGTCGAGCAATTCGGACCGCTCGTAGATCATGTTGCGGAGCACTTCGGTTGTCATCACTACGACTCGGGCCGAGGCATTGATCGAGTTGTCGCCCGTAAGAAGACCAACGTTTTTGGGTCCGTGATCCGAAACCAAGTCGTTGAATTTCTGGTTGGAGAGGGCCTTGAGCGGGGTTGTGTAGAAGGCCTTTCCGCCATGGGAAAGAGCAAGCCAAACGGCATACTCCCCAACGACGGTCTTGCCGGCGCCCGTCGGCGCCGCCACGAGTACGGATTCGCCCCGGGCAAGAGCCGATGCGGCCCGGACCTGGAACTCGTCGAGCTCGAAGTCGTAGCGTTCGGCGAAGTCTTTCACGCCGCTGCTACCCCCGCCCCCTGCTCAGGGGGAGGGTGGAGGGTTCTGATCCGGCGGGGGTTGCTGGGTTAGATCTGCGCCGGCGTCCTGGAGGGCCTCCTCAAGACCCGGTGGAGGCGGAGGCGTTACTTCCTCTTCGGGCAGCGGGATCGGTCCGAGAACTTTGGCTTCCTCGTCGGCACCTTTGAGGCCGAATTGCTTCTTGAGGGATATCAGTTTTCTCTGGCCGAGGCCGTAGACCGAGGTGGCGTGGGCAATCATGTTGTTACCTTGTTTTATAGCATCGTCCCTCAAGATGGGATCGGTGAGGTCGGCGGACAAGTGAAACATCTTCGCTGCGTCTATATAGAGCACGGTTCCCTGCACGAAGTGGGCCCGAGCCTGCTCGAGCCCAGGCATGTTGGCCGGAATCTTGCGTTCGCGTAGCCCAAAGTCGAGTTTACGAAACTCCTCTACCCAGGCCACCGCTGCCTTCTTGTACTCCTCGGCGGAAAGTTTGCCCGCCGCGAATTCCTGTGGCGCCTTGTTCATATCGCCAAGGACTTGCTGGAATGGCTGCTGGAGGAGCTTGACCTTACGGTCAAACAGGCCTACCGCCCGGCCGTTGTCCTTCTTCGTGTTGATGTTGTCGATGATGTTTCGAGTGATTAGCACTGCACCCACTAACAAGCCGAGGGCAAGTATTCCCCCAATTACGACAATGCCTCGCCGCTTGTACCAAACGGTGATTGAGCGCTTCGGGGCGATCCTGGGGACAGGGAGCGTTCCTCGGGCTTTAATGATTTTACGCGGCGGCACTTTGGTCTTTGCCATAGCGGCGCAGTTTACTACCGCTTCAGCAATCGCACCGTGAGGATCGTCGCCTCATAGAGCAAGGCTAGCGGAATCGCCAGGGCCATCATGGTCAAGGGATCTTGAGTCGGGGTAACCGCAGCGGCCACCACAAGTACGACTATGAATGCCGTCCGGCGCCCCTTGCGTAGACGCTGGCTCGACACAATGCCGGCAAGCGAGAGAAAAATGAGTACAAGCGGAAATTCAAATGTCGCCCCGAAGGCGATAACGAGCAACAAAACAAATGAGAGGTACTCGGAAGCCCGCGGCAGCAAGACGAAGTCGGACCCCGCGAGCCTGACTAACAGTTCAAGAGTTTGAGGAAGCGTCACGAGCGCAAGCGTCGTCCCAGCGGCAAAGAGCAGCATCGACGCCCCGACGAAAGGGACGGCCATGCGACGTTCTCGGCGATAGAGGCCGGGGGTAATGAAACGCCATAACTGCCAGAGAATCACCGGGAGGGCAAACACAAATCCGGCGAAGGCTGTGACTTTGAGGCGCACGAACAGCGCCTCCGGCGGGGACGTAAAAATCAGTTTGCCCCCCCGAAGAATCTTGTGCTGTTCGGGTAGGTCCTTCAGCGGAGCAACTAGTAGCCCGAGAATGTCATCGTAGAAAAACCAAGAGGCTACCGCACACACAAAGAAGGCGAGGACGCTTTTGAATAGCCGCACTCGCAGTTCATCGAGGTGCTCGAGCAGTGACATTGCGGTCGTATGGGCACCCGACCGGCGAGAAAAGATTTTGGGTAAAGCTCTAACCATCGGGAGGCAGTGAAGGCCGGGGGCCGGGACGGTTCGTCGGAGGCACGGCGGTATCCCTGTCGGAACCTAACTCCCCGATGCTGCGCAATTCATCCGTTACCTCCGCGGTGGCTCTGCGGAACTCCCGCAGGGCCTTGCCTGCGCTTCGCGCCATTTCGGGCAAGCGCCGGGGCCCGAAAACAAGCAAGGCGAACACCGCGATGATGACGATCTCGCTCGCTCCGAACCTACCCATAGGGCAATAGTAATTCCCCCGGGGGGTTCGGGGTTCGGGGGTTAGGAGTGGCTCTTGCTGAAGAAAGTCGCTATTGCCCTGTCGTCCTCGAGTTCAAGGTGGAAATCGAGCAGATCGTCGTAAGTGAACGCCGGGCGGACCGACCTTAGATCGGGTACCAAGAGGGGCTCGGGTGTCACTCCGCCCGAAATGAGCAGTTGGATGATCCGGGCGTCGGCAGGTCGTTCGATCGCCAAGTCACAACTGGGGCAATCGAATCGGTAACTTCCCTCCTGCGAGGAAGACTCGATATGAAGACCGATGTCTTGCGGCGTGAGACTAACCTCGCCGCAAGTTGGGCACGTAGCCTTGATGTTGCTCATTTGCCTATCTCCCGATTCATTACATCTTCACTATCGGTCGAAGAGGCGTTGAGATTTAGGTGAAAGCTGCGAATCACTCGACAGTCAAAGGGCGCTTGTCCGATCGATTGCGGTTATGAAATAGGCAACCTTGGAGGCCCACGCCGTCGGGGTATTTGGGTTATATCGACGGGCGAAACGCTTGATGTTGGCGCGGTCGGGATATCCCCGTGCGAATGCCTTCGTATAGGAGTCTATTGAGGCCGGCCAAGAGCTCCATCGGGTGGAACCGTTGTTCCACCCCCAAGCATTGAAGCCGCGGCAGTGGCGACCGAAAGTGGATTCCACCCCGGCAATCGCTACTACCAGGCGATGATCCACCCCGTAACGGGCGGCGGCCTTAAGAATTTCTTCTGCGTGAGGCGCCATTGGAGAACTGTGGGAGTTTAAGAACTTCTGCAGCCCTAGAACTGCTGATTCTTCAGGCGGCCGATTCCGTGGATCAAGAGCCTCGATTCTGAGGCGCGTCCTCGCCATACCCACTTCTGGCTCAGGCGACACGCTAGGGGCGGTGTTAGCTTGGACTCGGCGCGTGCCTGAAGACGTCAACGGAGGTACCGCCGCCGTCCAAACAATCGCGACGAGCATCGCTTTGGCCAACATCCGCACTCTCATCGCGTTGCCTACTCGAAACATGGCTACTCCTTCAAACGTGCGCGCCCCTGCGCCACTTCGAGGGGGAAATCGGACGCTCGCCGTCCGGCGACTGACCGCTGGAGCTTAGAATCCGGACAAATCGATTGTCCGCGCCCCACTTAGGCTCTTACCCTGCCCGACCGGGCCGAATAAGTCAAGGACTCCTACGAACAGCTGTTCGTAGCACGAAGGAACCCCGAAATCAAGGGGGGGCCCGGGGGGTAGCAGCGGCCCGGCGGTACGGCTTGGGAGCGCCAGAAGCTGCGAACCCCCGAAATCAATTGATAATCCGGGCGCAATGCCGATAATAAACTCAATGTCCGACGATCCAGAACACCAGGGTGCTGGCCGCGAACCTATTCCCGGGGCCACCCGCATGGGGATGCTCGCAGGGCTCATCAGCGTCTCCATGGCCCTTGCGGTGGGTGTCGCGGTGCTCATTTCCGCTCTTCGGGAGCAGCTTCCCTCTATAGAGGGGCTTAATTATCGGTTCATCCAAATAAGCTTGGTCATCCTCGTCGTCGCTTTCTCGTTTTACAGCTTCGAAAGAGAGAGATCGCTGCGAAAGCTGTCGGGCGATCTGGTCTCCCACAGGATCGAAAGCGCTCGGCTATCGGCTCGGCTGGAGTTGCTCCATGAGGTTCAAAAGGAGCGAGACACGGTGGCGGCCATCCTTCTGGCATCGGCGGACGGGATCTGCGTGGTGGACCCGCACCTGCGCATCGCGCGGGCGAACCCCGCCCTTCAGGACATGACTGGCCTCACCGAATACCGGGCCAAGGGATTGCGATGCGAGGAACTGTTCGGCTGCCGGCAGGCGGGGGCCGGGGATAAGCTTGCCTGCGGCGCCTCATGTCCCTTTGAGCAGGTGGTCATGACGGGCGAGACCCTCAAGGATCACTTGTTTCAGGTGCGCAGCGAAGAGCGGCCCCCAGTTTGGATCTCCGGCGCCTTCGCGCCTGTCACGGACGCCGATGGACGCATCGCTTTTGCCGTCGGCTCGCTGCGGGATGTGACGCGCGCTAGGGACCTGGAAATCATGCAAGGCGACTTCGTGTCGATAGTTTCGCACGAGCTGCGTGGCCCCCTCACCGCGATGAAGGGTTTCATTCGCAGTTTGGTCCGGGGAGGCGATATGCCACTGGAAACTCGGCGCGAATTCTTGCAGACGATGGACGCGCAGACTGATCGGTTGAACGAGCTGGTCGACGATCTTCTCGCAGTCGGGCGGATCGAGTCACATCGCCTCAAACTGACGCTCACCGACGTCGACCTCGAAGCCATGACGACGAAGTTGGCTGCCGAACTCCAATCAAAATGGCCGCAGCGCAAGATTACCCTTGAGACAGACCCTACCCTGCCAACAGTGCGAGCTGACCCGGACGCCGTTGACGACATCCTGTCGAACTTGCTGGAAAACGCCCTTAAGTACTCCCCCGCGACAAGTGAAGTAAAGATTCTTCTGGGACACGATAAAGATTCAGCTGAAGTCGCCGTTGAAGACTTCGGGCCCGGCATGGGCCCGGAGGAGGTGACGCATCTGTTCGACAAGTTCCGCCGGCTGGTCGCCCCCGAGACGCGAGATGCCGGCGGGTCGGGGCTCGGGCTTTATATCGTCAAACATATGACAGAAGCACACGGCGGCACCGTTGTAGTTACCAGCACGCCGGGACTGGGCTCGACATTCTCGATAAGGCTGCCTTTCAGGGGCCCTTCAACCCGATGAAGATCGATCCCCTGAAAAAGATCATGCGCAGCCGGTCCCGAGTCGGTCAAGAAGCTGCGCTGCTCGCTGCTTCGCGGGCCGTCAACTCCGCCTTGGGTCTTGACGAAGCCTTGCACCTCGTTCTGAGAAGCGCCAAAGATCTGTGCCGGGCCGATCAGGGGTCCGTAATGCTGCTCGAGGAGGATCACTTGAAGATACGAGTGGGTGACGGCATTCCCAAGGAGGCATTTGTGTCCGGAGTTGCCCTGGGCCAGGGGATTTCGGGGCATGTGGCACAGTCGGGCAGGCCGGTGATGATTAGCGGAAGGGCGAGCGAGACGCAGTTCAGCTCATTGATTACAAATGAGCGACCGCTACGTTCGGCCCTTTGTCTTCCGCTGCGGGCCGCCGGGCAGACGAAAGGTGTCCTGAACCTCAACATAACTTCCGAGGGCAGGGCGTTCACTCAGGAAGATTTGAAATTGGCGGAGATCTTTGCCGAACACGCCGCTATGGCGATTCACAAGGCCCAGTTGCTTGAGGCGGCGAATCTTCGAAGCACGGACCTCGGGCTTCTACTCGAGGCGAGTCAGGTCTTGATGGGTGCGCTCGATCTCGATCTGCTCCTAAACCAGGTGCTGGCGGCGTCGCTAAAGGTCCTTCAGTTTGACTCCGGATTCGTTTGTCTTGTGAATGATGAGTCCGGAATCGTGCAATCGAATGTCTGCTCCGGGATCGATCCGGAGAGCGTGTTTCAGGCCTTGGGTGCCGGTGTGGCCGGCACCTTTAAGCAGGAGGCCCCCACCGAAGTCCTTATCTCCGATTCCCCGGTTCTCGCGGGACTCGCGGGGTCAAATGTTGTCGCAGTTGTCTGTTCGATCCCGGCAGAGGGACCGACCCGAGTGTTGCTTGCCCTGTTCGGCCCGCGAACCGCAGCAAAGGGCTTGGGTCTCCTGCAGACTTTCGTGGTTCAGGCGGGGTTGGCGACTCGTAACGCCCAGCTCTACCGGCAGGTCGCTGAAAAACAGAGCGAGTTTTCCTCGGTCCTTAGTTCTATGACCGAACCCATCCTTGTCGTCGATCCGGTTGGCCATATCCTGATTGCTAATCCCGCGGCCGAGGAACTTTTCGGCTTTTCGATCCACTTCACTCAAGGTCGCCTCGTCGATGGCCTGCTGGGAAACCATGATCTCGAGGCCATGGCGCGCGGCGAGCAGATCGAACCGGTTCCGATCGAACTCGGTGATCCGCTCCCGCGACTTTGGAGGGCTCGAGTGTCACTCTTTCAGACCGCGGGTGCCGGCGTGAAAGGCAGGATCCTTGTTCTACACGACATGACCAAGGAAGCAGATGCAGAAAGAATCAAAGGTGAGTTCATGTCAGTGATCGGGCATGAGTTTCGCACACCCCTAACGCTAATCAAGGGCTACGTCTCTACACTCCTGGCGCGCGGCGAAAGATTGACGGAAGAGCAGCGGCGCGATTCACTCACGACCATTCACTCCGAGACGCACAAGTTAGAGCGAATGATCGAGGACTTGCTCTATATGAGCAATGTGGAACGGAAGAGTCCTGCGCTGCATTTGGAGCAGGCAGATCTGCCAGAAGTTGTGAGAGGGGTCATTAAGGAGTTCCAGGGTGTCTTGCCCGGCCGGGAGTTCGCCCTCGCCGCGCCCATCGAGCTAACGATTGGTGTGGACCGCGTAAAGATCGAGCAAGTCGTTCATCACCTAATTGACAACGCGTGCAAATTCTCTGACGAGGGCAGTCCGATTCGAGTGGAGGTTAGCGATGGAGAGGGCGAGGTTACGATTGCCGTCGTCGATCAAGGGTCCGGGATACTGCCGGCAGATTTGCCGAACCTTTTCGACCGATTCCACCAATTGAACTCAACGTCGACCCGCTCCGCCGGGGGAGCCGGTGTGGGCCTTTATGTTTGCAAGAGCATGGTGGAGGCTCACGGCGGTTCAATTTCGGTTGACTCGACTTGGAACAAAGGATCGACCTTCCGGTTCACGGTTCCCAAGGGATGAGCGGAGGATGGTCTAGTCCTCCTGTAGGCAGAACTCCTCGATCAATTGGGCGACGCGTGCTGGCTCCTCGATAAAGAACAGGTGGCCCGCGCCTTCGAGCATTACAAGGCGCGAGTTAGGGATCGCTTCGGCGATCAGCGCTGCCATCTCTAAGGGGACCACCCGGTCGGCCGTTCCCTGAAGAACTAGCGTGGAGGCCCGTATGAGTCCGACGCGTTCGGCCGTGTCGTGCGTGAGCGCAGCATCGAACTGGCGCTGTCGCTGCTCGGCAGTTTGCTGATGGGGAAGCCTCAGCCTCACGATCTCATCGAACTCCACAGAATGGTCCTGCACCCAGCCGGGCCGAAATGAATAAGGCATTTTCTTTCGGATGCGCTCCTGGGGATCCTCGATTACCTCAGTGAAGTGCCTCATCGTCTCTTCCGAAAGGGGAATGCTGTTCTTAGGCCCCAGATGGCAGCAGGCGAGGACCAGCTTCAAAATCTTGTCCGGGTGATTGATCGCCAGTTCTTGCGCCACATGTCCACCCATCGAAACCCCGAAAACGTGGGCAGCATCGAGTCCAAGGAAATCGAGTAAACCCGCAGCGTCGTCCGCCATGTCGCGAATGGTGAATGGGGTGTCTGGGCAATCAGTTTCTCCGACGCACCGGTTGTCGAAGACGATCGTTTGGAAGGATTTCGATAGAAAAGGCACGATCCACTGCCAGTCATGCATCGAATAGCCAAGCCCCATGACAAGCAAAAGTGGCTCTCCATGCCCTTGGACCTGGTATCCGATTCGGACGCCGTTTGCGGTGGTGGCTACGGTCATCCGGCGCCCCACCGCAGAGCGGTTGCCGCCCAGGTGTAGCCTGTGCCGGCAGCCAGCAGGACAACGAGGTCGCCGTCCGAGACCTTTCCTGAGTCGCGGGCTAACGATAATCCCAAGAGCGGATCGACCGCGCTCATATGTCCATGATGGTCCAGGTAAATGGCTTGCTGTTCGTTTAGTCCCAGCTCAACGAGGATCCTGTCGAAGAGTGATTTCTTTGTGTGAATCGGCAGCAGCAAGTCGATGTCGCTCACGTCGAAACCGCTTCTTTCGACGGCCTCTCGCGTGACTGTAACGAAGTTCTTCAGAGTGATCGGGTCGAGCCCTCGCCTCATCTCTTCGCCATCGCGCAAGTCCAGCATGTGGAGGTTGCGCTGAACTGTATCGATGCTCGTTGGAGACTTGCTTCCACCGGCGAACACCGCGATGTGTTCCGAGAACGATCCGTCGGTGCGAATGCTGGACCCGAGGATTTGGTTTTCGGCTCTCTCCCGGCCCACGAGGGCTGCAACCGCCCCATCTCCGAAGTTGAACATGAACCGGGAATTCTGATTCGTGTAATCGATGAGTTGTGACTCCTTTGAGGCGCCGACGAGCAAGATGGATCGAAGATCCTTGTCGGAGCGCAGCATGTCCCCCACGACTTTGAGGGCAACCGGGGCACCTGCCGAGACGTTGATGAGCTCCAATGAGAAACCCTCGATACGCAGAGCGTTCTGGATCTTGGGCGCGACCTGCCAAAGGAGATAGTCCTTCCAGTGGGACCCGAAATAGACAACCGCGTCTATAAGGGAGCGGTCGTTTCTCTCCAGTAGAGGGCGCGCAGCACTTAGGCACATATCGGAGACATGCTCGTCTTCCCGAGCGATGTGCTTGCCGAGTAACCCAAACTTGTCGGTGATCACGGCTTCGGGGATGCCGCTTGATTGCGAAAGTTCCGCCGCGGTCATGAACCGCTCCGGCGCGTAGCTTTCGATGTCGATGATGCCGACTGGCGGCTGACTCATGTAACTAAAGGGAATTAGAAGCCGGACTTACAGGTTTCGATTTGCCGCCAGTAGGAACGGCTTCCCGCGGGCTCGGTTTTGTAGATGTTGTGGTTGAAGCCGCCGACTCTTCCGCCACCGAGTGAGAAGTCGATCCCGCATCCGACGATTTCTGTCTTGTAACCCGTCAGCATGAGGCCGGCCAGGATGTTGCGCGAGCATTCTTTTGAACAATCGGTCAGCATCTGATGCACAGTCTTGGCATAAAGCCAGAACATCCAGTCGACGTCGTTGACTCGCTCATCTGACTTTACGCCGTATTTCTTATACGCCGCCTTCATCTCTTGCATTTCCGAAAACCAGGGAACACTTGCTTGGCTCTTTTCAGAGGGCGGGCCCATCTCGTAGGCCGGGGAGACCCAGCTAGCGTATATGCCGGGGAAGTTCCGCAGGTGGTCGATGCCGTCTCCCGATGACCCGTATGGCGATGGAGGCTTGTTGCCGGAAACGTCGGTGACCAGATCGAATCCGTCTGGCGAGAGAATCACTGGATGGTAAAGCTGCCCATCCGCCTGGATTATGAACCGATTGAGCGCCAGGGCGTTGATGTAGGTGAGCACCAAGTTGACTCCGGCGTCCTGCATCTGGCTGATGATCAGCCCAAAGTCGGGGTGGTTGTTGTTGGTAATCGCGTGGGCCTGGCCCGACTCCACCCTCATGCCTCGCTTGACGAGTTCCTTCTCAAACTCCTTGTAACCTGCTCGCCAGTTATCCGTGTCAACATAGATAACGCCAACTTTCTTGCCCGCGAATCGACTGCCTGTGAACTGGCCCAGGTTTCGGCCGTTCCTTTCGATGGATGGGAAGAAAGAGAACGAGTACTTGAGGTTGGTCGCCTCGACCGCAAGGTTGTAGAGGTAAGGAAGCCTGTTCGCCTCGGCCCAGCCGCGCCCGGCGGGGGCCTGGTCGAATCCCGTGCCCCCCATGTACAGGAAGGGGTTGTTCTGCCTGCACTGGTTAAGGGCCTCGGTTGTCGCGGCCGCCACGTAGGCGTCGTCTGTGAACTGGATCTTGATCTTGCGGCCGAAGATCCCGCCTGCATCATTCAGGCGTCTGAAATACACGTCTTCGTCCTCGGGCCTGTTATCGAAGGCCGCCCCCAGTGCGAACGCAGCATGCATGCAGAGTTTGATTTCAGTGGGGCTGATGCCCACCCGATCTTCGGAAGCGGGCCAGATATCGGCGACCGGGAGCCCGCCAGCGCCCTGTGTGATGGTCGTGCCGCCAGAAGTCTTTGCGAGGACCTTACGGGGCTGTGCCCCCGGAGCGGGAGCAGCCCCACCGGGGCCGGCCGCTTGCGAGGGGGCCACGTCAATTATTGTGGGGGCGGTAGCGTCCTGGCTTCCTGGCAGCGCCGCCCGAGTCTCGATCTTCTCGGGAGAAGCCGTACGCACCCTTGCGGCAGGGTACCCTGAGCATGCCGCCGTGAGGAGGGAAACAGCGACGATAGCCAGCATGTGTCGCCGTGGAGACGAAGGACGCGGCACTGCGCTTTTCTCATGCACGTTATTTAGCGTAGCACCGCCTGAGAACTCTGAGATTTCTCTTTCCCCTATTGCGTTTCCGCCACGAATGCTGTATCTAATACCTGAATCATCTGTCATGTTCTGACTTTTTATACACCTTCACTCCGGGAGAGTCAATAGGTGCGAGCATCCGATGTTGCGGTCACGGAATCGAATAATGGCCTAGCCGGTCCTGTGACCTCCCGCGGCATTGCAACACGTTCGCGGCTTCTTGTTGCGGCCGAGGAGGTCTTCGGCGAAGGGGGATTCGACCAGGCATCGATCGCCGAGATCACACGGCGGGCCGGCGTCGCCCAGGGTACTTTCTATCTTTACTTTCCGAGTAAGACGACCATATTCTCCGAATTGGTACGTCAGTTTGGGCGTGACGTCCGACGTCGCATTCAAGAATCCGTCGCCGGGCTGACCGATCGGCTCGAGATTGAGAGGCGTGGGTTCGAGACGTTCTTTAGCTATGTGCGCGAGCACCCCAGTATTTACCGCATCGTACGACAGGCAGAATTCGTTGACCGCGATGCGTTTCGCGATTACTACGAGTCTTTCGCCGAGGGGTACGCTGCAGGTATTCGAGCTGCCGCCAAAGGCTCAAAGGTCCGAAACCTCGATCCCGAGATAGTGGCCTGGTGCCTGATGGGGATGGGTGATCTCGTTGGGATCAGATGGATCCTTCTTCGTGATGAGGGCCGCGTGCCGTCGAAGGTTCTCGACACGATGATGAGCCTGATATCAGAAGGGCTCGCTCCCGGGGAATCTAAACAAGCGAAACCCGCCAGGAAGAGGAACCGTAATGGGTGAAACCCTCACGTATGGACTTTCGTTGGGTGCCCTTTATGGGCTGCTCGCGATAGGGATAGTTCTCGTTTACAAGGCCACGCGCGTTCTCAACTTTGCTCAGGCGGAGATTGGAACTTTCGCTGCTTACGTTGCTTGGTATCTAATCCAGCGGCGCGGCGTCCCGTGGTTGGTAGGCGCCTTGATCGCAGTAGTAGTTGTGGCAGGGATCGGTTTCGCGGTCGAACGCTTCGTGATTCGCCGGATGCTGGATGGACCCAAGCTCACGATGGTGGTCGCGACCCTGGGAGTGATGTTGCTGCTGGGTTCGATCGAGTTAGTTGTGTGGGGAGGGTCACCTCAGGCCTTCCGGGCTCCAATTCAGGGTCGCGGTCCGGAATTGTTCGGCCTTTTCGTTTCTCCGACCAGGATCTTGGCCCTCGGGGTTGCTCTTGCGGTTGCCGGAGCTCTCTATCTCTTCATTAAAAAAACGACGTTCGGCCTTGGACTCCTTGCATCCGCTCAAGATCCTGTGGCAGTCAGGTTGATGGGAATCAGGTTGCGTCATCTCTCGTCATTCACCTGGGTTACGGGGGCGGTGCTCGGGGGGATCGCCGGAATACTAATTGTTCCAGCCCTGGGTGGAACATTAGCTCCATTCTTCGTAACAAGCCTTTTTGTGCCTGCACTCGCCGCGGCGCTGCTTGGCGGAGTCACCAGCATCCCGGGTGCGTTTGTGGGAGGGCTGGCCGTGGGCGTTCTTCAGGGGCTCCTTCGACAGTTCCTTGGAGGGGTTCCTGGAATCGAAGAGGCAGGAATGTTTGTTCTACTGTTGGCCCTTCTGCTGTTTCGGCCCCAGGGACTCTTCGGGAAGGCGGCCTGATGGCGACTGCCGAACCCGTTGGGGGCCGCCGGCTGCCGGGCGGGTGGATTGCACCCAAGATGACCCGCCGGCGCTGGGGCATTCTGGGGATTCTGGCGGCTTTGCTGATTCTCCCCCCCATCCTCGGCCGCGCCGCGCCAGCATTATTCAACGACTACTACCTTGGGATTGCATCAAGGGCGATTATCACCATCATCGGTGCCCTTGCTCTGAACCTACTTCTGGGCTACGCCGGACAGATCTCTTTAGGGCATGCCGCGTTCATCGGCATCGGCGCATTCACGACCGGTTATCTCACTTGGTGGTGGGGATTTCCTTTCATCACCGGACTGGTCACCTCGGCGGTGTTAGGTGGACTGATGGCTCTACTTGTTGGGATCCCGGCCCTTCGAATCCGCGGCCTCTATTTGGCAGTCTCGACACTGGGGTTCGGCGTTGTGATGGAAAAGATGGTCTTCAACATCGAGGGACTCACAGGTGGACAGGGAGGTACCACAGTACATCGCCCGAAGGTGCTGTCTTTTATTTTTGAACGCAACGCGGACTACTTCGTTCTCTGTCTCGCCATCCTGATCGGGGTGTGGCTATTGGACAGAGCGGTGGTGGAGTCGAAAGTGGGTAGGGCATTCTTCGCAATCCGAGAAGACGAAGACGTGGCCGCTTCTTTTGGTGTGGACGTCGCGCGCTACAAACTGCTGGCGTTCACGGTGTCGGGGATCATCGCCGGTGTGGCTGGAAGCTTGTATGGCTCACTCATTCTTATTGCGCAGGTGCAGGAATTCACTTTCGAAACTCTCTCACTTCTCTATCTGATCATTGTCGTCGTTGGGGGTCTGGGTTCCCGAGTGGGAGTTGCGGTGGCTGCCGCGTTTTTCGTGTTTTTCAATCGTCTGTTGCCCGCATCACTTGCCGAGTGGGTTCCGGTCATCGGAGCCGGCCTTCTCGTACTAACAGTCGCGCGGAACCCACAAGGTCTGGCGCAGGGATGGATTGAAGCGCGGGAACGCAAGGCGGCCAAGGCGGCGCGTGCCGGTGAACTGGAAGAAGACGACCTCCCCTCAGTCTTACCCTCACTGCCTGCCATATCTGGCGGACTCAACCGAAGTACTTCCGCCGCGAAGGCGGGGCAGCCTGTCCTCGCGGCTAAGCAAATCACGGTTAACTTCGGAGGGCTCCGAGCCGTCAACGGAGCCAGCCTGGAGGTTCCTGCGGGCAAGATCGTCGGCCTGATCGGTCCCAATGGGGCGGGAAAGACAACGATGTTCAATGTTCTGTCCGGCTTCATCAAGCCCGACTCAGGGAGCGTGTTTTACCAGGGAGAGGACGTGACGGCCGTCCCAGCCCACGGGCGCGCCGCCCGGGGAGTGGGACGCACCTTTCAGTTGATTGGCCTTGCGAAGAACCTTTCCGTCCGTGAGAATTTTCTCCTCGCACAGCATCCCCTGGCACGCTACGGAACGCTTTCAGCCCTCTTTCGTTTTCCCTCCGTTGGAGCCACCGAGCGAGAATTGGAAAGTCGAACGACCGAAGCAATCTCCGCCCTCGGGTTCGAGCGCTTCACCGACACACCAGTGCGCAACCTCTCGCATGGACAGCAGCGATTAGTTGAGCTCGGATGTGCAGTAGTAACTTCGCCCGACCTACTACTGTTGGACGAGCCGTCGGGTGGTATGTCCCCCGCGGCCGCGGAGTCCCTTGCCGAGAGAATGATCGACCTTCGCGACAAGCTCGGAAGAACGGTGCTATTGATCGAGCACCACATCCCGCTGGTGCTCGCAGTTTGCGACGAGGTTTACGTACTCAATCTTGGCGAGATCCTCGCTCATGGAACAACTGACGAGATCGTGCGCAATCCAGAGGTCGTTGCCGCCTACTTTGGTGACGTTGCATGATCCAGATCGCACAGCCGAACGGGGCGATGCTGTCAGTTCGCGACCTGCGGACAGGATTCGGAGTGCATGCGGTCCTGCACGGAGTTGGTCTCGACGCCAAGGAGGGTGAGATCACAGCGATCCTTGGTCTCAACGGCGCTGGTAAGTCGGTGACACTAAAAACGGTCTCCGGGTTGATCGACGCGTGGTCAGGGTCGATTGTCTTCAACGGGCAGGACGTCACAAATGTCGAAACCGAGGACCGAGTCGCGGCTGGAATGGCCCACGTATTGCAAGGCCGGGCGGTCTTTCCTCATCTCTCCGTCGAGGAAAACCTTCGCCTTGGCGGGGCCGTGATCAAAGACAAGAAGGCAGTTGGCTCGGCGATCGAGCGAATCTATGAAACGTTTCCGCGTTTGGGCGAGCGCCGCGGCCAGCCCGGGGGCAGTTTGTCTGGAGGCGAGCAGGAGATGCTCGCTGTCGGCCGGGCCCTCATGGCCTCTCCGCGCTTGATACTGGTTGACGAGGCCTCTCAAGGATTGGCCCCGATTGCAGTTGAGCATTTGTTCCAAACGCTCAAGGAAGTAAACGCCTCGGGAGTGACGATTCTGATGGTGGAGCAAAATGTTGCTTTTACTCTGGCCATCGCCGACCGTGTCCTTGTGATGCAAAGAGGGGAGATCGTTTACGAGGGTGCGGCCGACGATCTAGACCGAGACCGGTTGGCGGAGTTGCTGGGAATCGGTGCCCTGCTCGGGCGCAAGGTAGTGGAGTCGTCCGAGGAAACTCCGAGTGACTCCGTCGGGCCGAGTCTGGAGGAAGAAGCGAAACCACTCCCCCGTCGAAA
>CAZCSK010000012.1:0-32257 GCA_964501265.1 uncultured Actinomycetes bacterium | reverse complement strand
GCCCGCGACCCGCGCTCCCGCCAAGAAGCCCGCGACCCGCGCTCCCGCCAAGAAGCCCGCGACCCGCGCTCCCGCCAAGAAGGTGCCAACCACTAAGCCTGCGAAGTCTAAACGGAGCCGATGACCTTCAATCCCCAGTCAATCGGTTTCTGGCTGACTCGTCGAGCCGAGCTCACACCACATCGAATAGCAGTTGACTTCGAAGCCCGCGCCATTACTTACGCGAGCTTGAATAAGCGCGCGAACCAGGCGGCATCGACGCTCGCCTCTTTGGGAATGCGTCGCGGCGATCGAGTCGCGATGCTGTCGGAAAACTGTCCTGAATATCTAGAGGTCTTTTTCGCGTGCGCCAAAATCGGAGCAGTGCTGGCCCCAGTTTCTTGGCGATTGTCCGAAGACGAGATGTCATGGCAAATCGAGGATTCAGACCCCAAGTTGCTAGTTACGCAGGCCAAATGGGGCGAAGCCGCGGCGAACATTTTCAAAGGAGACGCGCTCATTTTGGGACCCAATGAGGGAGAACTCTCGAGCAAATCTTACGAGGACTCTGTGGCAGGAGCGAGCACCGACGAACCGGATGACAACAACTCCTTTAACGACGCGCTGATGATCCTTTATACGAGTGGAACTACGGGCCGGCCCAAAGGTGCTGTGCTCACGCACGGCAACTTCTTCTGGGCCAACCTAAACATGCTCGTCAACGCCGAAGTACATCACGACGATGTGAGCCTCGTTTTCCTTCCGATGTTTCACATCGGAGGCTGGAACGTGACCACGCTGGCCGTGTTCTTGAAGGGCGGTACCGTTGTGCTGGAACGGCAGTTCGAGGGGACACGCGTTTTGGACCTCATTTCCAAAAAGCAGATCACACTCTTGATGGGGGTCCCAGCCACCTACCTGTTCATGAGCCAGCAGCCGGGTTTTGAGGACACCGACTTTTCTTCGCTGCGTTTGATGATTGTCGGAGGAGCGCCGATGCCGGAGGCACTGCTCGAGAAGTATGCGGCTCGCGGCATCTCGATAGTGCAAGGGTATGGACTAACTGAGCTTGCACCGAACGCACTGATCCTGCCGATGGAAGATGCGTCGAGAAAACTAGGATCGGCCGGGAAGCCCTACTTCTTCTCCGACACGCGGCTCGCGGACGACTCCGGCAATCTGGTGGAAGGCCCGGCCACTGGCGAGGTCGTCGCTGCGGGGCCCGTGGTGATGCAAGGGTACTGGCGAAGAGAAGATGCCACCAGCGAGACCATCGTGGACGGCTGGCTGCACACTGGCGACATAGCGAGAGTCGACGACGAGGGCTACTTCTTTATTGTCGATCGCGCCAAGGACATGATCATCAGCGGCGGTGAGAACATCTATCCCGCGGAGATAGAAAATGTGATCTACGGGATTCCTGCCGTCGGCGAGGTTGCCGTCATTGGGGTTCCCCACGACCAATGGGGTGAGGCCGTGCACGCCATCGTCGTACCCAAGGAAGGCTCCGCGCTCACTGCAGACGAGATCACCGCCCAATGCCGTGCTCGATTGGCAAAGTTCAAAGTTCCTCGTTCGGTGGACATCCGTGAAGAACCTCTCCCGCGTACACCCGCCGGGAAAGTGACGAAACGGGAGTTACGAGCGCCTTTTTGGGAAGGTAAGGAGAAGCAGATATGAGAAGAGTCTCCCCCATCGCAGTCTTATTCGTTGCTCTGCTGGCGGGGGTCGCGGCTCCGGTCGGTCCCGTTGCCGCGAATGCGCCGGTCCCGCAGTCCTTTCCGAGTGATTTCCCCGTGCCCACGGATGCTTCCCTCGGCGTTCCCGTGATCGGCTTCGGAGCCAAGGGCCCGATCAGCCGAACCCCGGTGATCTTCCTCCACGGCAATAACGACACCTCCCATCCGACAACCTGCAACGGCGGCTTCGGCAACATCTACCGGATGGCCCAGTACTTTCACGACAACGGTTACACGCTGAGCGAGCTATGGGGGCTGTCATATCAGGGGGAACAATGTGATCTGAGCATCCCAGGAACCCGGTCGGCGGTGCCCCACACTGCCAAGGCTAACGTGCCCGACCTGCGCGCGTTTGCGAACGCAGTTCTCGCCTATACGGGAGCGAAGCAAGTCGATTTAGTCGGCCACAGTTTGGGGGTGAGCCTCTCGCGTGAGTGGATGCGGCAGGACAATGCCTATGGCATTGTCAGAAGCTTGGTAGCAGTCGACGGGCCCGAGCACGGCATAATCAACTGCTCTCCAAACCCACTGAACTACTATCAGGCACCCGGATTTAGTTTCACTCCGGACTCGCCGGTCTGTCTCGAGTTCGGCTCCGACCACACTCCTCTTCTCACAACCCTGAACTCGGGCGATGAGACGCCTGGGCCGACCCGTTACATGGCGATCAGAAACGCCGACACCAGCTTCGTATACTTCTCCAAGCAGGACGGCTCTTTCCCTGCCGTACCGGCCGAGGATCGCGAAGGCAACCCGCACGACTTCTCGATGAGCGCGCAGCTCCAGGGCGCGACCAACGTGGACGTCACCGGCCAAGGGCAGTACGACAACATCCTTCTCACCGCCCACCTCGGGATCATCAACTCGTCCCAGACGTGGAAGCTGGCATTCGACTTTCTTGCGCAGATCACGACCGTCAGCCCAGCCTCCCCGGTTGGAGGACCGGGGAGGCTGGCTGCTAGCGGGCAGTCCGGAGGCCTTCGTTTTCTCGGCATCATGTTGCTCGGAATGGGCCTATTGATGATTGCTCGCCTCGGTGCCAGATCTAGCCGGCGTTGGGGAAGTTGAGGTGCAGCGCCGCGGCCTTGTTATCGGAGCCGTCCTGGCGGGGGCGTTCTGGGTCGCCGCGCCTGTCGGTGCAAGTCACAAGACCGGTCACGGCACTCCTTCAGGGCCTGCCCCCAAGGCTTTCGCATCGGATTTTGCGACACCCAAGGATTCTGAGTGGAGCTACGACATCGGGGGCTTCGGCGGCGAGAAGAGGGGCAAGGCTCTCGTTTACAACCCGGTGTTGTTCGTCCACGGCAATTCCGAGGACTCCACTTTCTATGCGGCGAACGAGGCGCCGCCGGTCGTGATCAACGTGCGCCAGAGAATGAAGACCGCTGGATACACGGATCAGGAAGTTTGGGCGCTTTCTTATAACGGCGCCAGATGCGGTTCAAACGCCTGCGGCACGGCCAACGACGTAAATGTCCCGGACATGCGTAATTTCATACAAGCTGTTAGGGACTACACGGGAGCTTCGAAGGTGGACATTGTGGCCCACTCCTTGGGCGTGACGTTGGTTCGCAAAACCATGTTTGCATATCCCGAGTTGCTCGATCAGATCGAAGACTTCGTAGCTGCTGCGGGAGCGAACCACGGCACCAGTGCTTGCCGGGGGTTTGACACGACCGTCTACGGCTGCGACGAGATTGTCCCTGGCAGCGCGTGGCTAGGCGAGATTAATTCTTGGAACCCGAAGGGCGAGAGCGACGAAACCCCAGGACCGGTCCGCTATATGACAATCTACGATGGCAGCGGCGCCGGTGATCAGTTCTATCTGAATCTGCCCCTGCTCTACGACGACACCAAGAGCCCAAGGCTCTCGGGCGCCCAGATCAACAAAGAGCTGCCCAACACCCCCCACTTCACGCTGGTGCGCGGAGATGTGGCATTCAACAATTACCTTCCTTTCATCCGAGACCACAACATCGTGAGCCGCACCGATGGCGGGCCGGTGATTTCCCCCGAGCAAAGACGGGCCGCTCAGGTTCTTGCCGAGACCGGAGCGCCGCCCTGGCTTCTTTATGGTTTTGGTTTGCTGGCCCTCGCGATAGTGTTTGGGATCGCCGGACGGGCGAAGTCCGATCGAAAAAGAGGAACAGCATGAGCATGATGGATGTTGACCTAAACGCCTGGCTTCTCTTCGAGCATGCCCCGCTCTACTACGCCGACACCGAGATCGTTACAAAGACTCCGGGCGGTGAGTTGCACCGCCACACGTATGCCGAGTTCGGCCGACGCGCACAGCAACTGATGCACGCTCTGGATCGATTGGGAATCGGGCCTGATGAGCGCGTCGCAACGCTCGCGTGGAATACATATCGGCACTTGGAGTGCTACTTTGCCATCCCCTGCACGGGCCGCGTCCTTCACACGCTCAACCTTCGCCTCTCCCCCGAGGACCTTTCCTACATCATTGGCCATGCCGACGACCGAGCGATCTTCGTAGATCCCGATCTCGTTCCGATTCTCGAGAAGATCGGGGACGGGCTGGCCCGCGTCGAGCACATCATCGTTATGGATGACAAATTGCCCCCGACCACATTGAAGAACGTAATCGCATACGAGGACCTCATCGCTGACGCGCCCGTCGTTTATCCGAGAATGGAGATTCCGGAGCGCAAACCCTTCGGCCTTTGCTATACATCCGGGACGACCGGTCGTCCCAAGGCGGCCGAGTACACGCACCGCTCCACCTTTCTGCACTCACTTGCGGCAACGTCCGCCGCCGGATTGGCGATTGGTCCTCAGGATTGTGTGCTCCCCGTGGTTCCAATGTTCCATGCCAACGCCTGGGGACTGCCCCACGCCGCCACGGCCGTTGGCGCTAAGCAGGTTTTCACTGGGCCGCATCTAGATCCGGCCAGCATCGTCGACCTCATGGAAGGGGAAAGGGTAACGATCTCTGCGGGCGTTCCCACGATCTGGATCGTCGTTGCGGACGAGCTCGCCAAACGCGGGATCCGATTGCCGTCGCTGCGCCATATTGCCTGCGGCGGAGCTCAGCCTCCGCGTGCCATGATCGAGCGTTACCTTCGCGAATTCGATATTCCCATCGTGCAGGCCTGGGGAATGACTGAAACGAGTCCCCTGGCCTCAATGGCCTGGCCCAAGGAGATGATGCGCGACTGGGATGATGACCTACTCGTTGATACGGTGCGCACCAAGGCCGGAATTCCCCTGCCGGGACTCGATATCAGCATCAGGGGCGAAGATGGGTCCGAGGTCCCCCGTGACGGCAAGACGATGGGCGCTCTCTTGATTCGAGGCCCATGGATCATCGACAGCTATTACAAGGGTGAGAACAGCGAGCAGTTCACCGACGACGGCTGGTTTCGGACGGGTGACGTGGCGGTCTTTTCTCCCGACGGCTACTTTGTGATCGCCGACCGCACCAAAGACCTCGTAAAGTCGGGAGGAGAGTGGATCTCCTCGGTGGACATGGAGGGAGCGATCATGGCGATGCCCGACGTTGTCGAGGCCGCAGTGATAGCGGTCCCCGATCCGAAGTGGCAGGAGCGGCCGTTACCGTGCGTCGTCCCCCGGCCTGGTTCGACGGTGACAGTTGAGGCCGTGCGAGAACATTTGGAGCGCAGTGGGTGGGCGCGCTGGCAATTGCCGGATCGGATCGAAATCATCGATGCGGTCCCCCGCACCAGCGTGGGCAAGTTCGACAAGAAAGCCCTTCGAGCCAAATTGAGTTAGGGTCCCGGTGGTCTGGTACCCCTAGCGAGGGCAGATGCTGGACAGTCCCAAAGAAATTTCTCCAGCGGTCAACTGCTCATCCACTCCCGCACGATCCGCAGATGGTGACTCTGGTGTTCCACCTGGTCGTGGATACGCTCCCAAACATGCTCGGTGGGGCTGACCGTCGGAACCTCGGTTACGAGCCGTAAGATCCGATTGCTCCCGCCGGCCCAGTCTGCGCCGATAGCGGCGTCGAGTTGGTCTTGGGATGCGGCAGCGAGCCAATCGGCGCGCATCGCCGAAACCTCTTGCCAGTGAGCGAGGATGTCCTCCAGAGTCCGGTCGCGATTACCGGCCAGGAACATCGCATTCATCGCGTCTTCGTGCATGTCATCGTTCGGCGGATAATCGATACCACCTGAGAGTTCTTCATCGGTTGGCGTTTCGCCCGTGAACGCGCAGCGGAGCTGCACGAGTTGCCATCGGTCCCAGCCGTTGAAGTGCGCGATCACATCGCGTACGCGCCATTTGCCGGTGGCGTCCGGGCGTTCGAGGCCTTCGGGTCCCAATTCGGTGATCGTCGCCTCCCACGCCATGCGTACATCGGACACGGACTTGGCCAACTCTTCCTTGTCCATGGGCTCAGTCTAACCTGGACACTGAAAGCCCTTATCTTAAAACTCTGTTTGAGATCCTTGCGCTGCTGCAGACTTGCCCCGAGGGGCTAAGTCTGTTTCAATAACTCTTAACGGCAAACGGCCTGGAAAGGAGGTGGAGTCACTTATGAGCAAGACATGGACAGAGGGCTCCACCGCGGCAGGGGTCGTTTGGGGTTCGCCCCTCGGCTAGCCACGCCAATTCGACTCCTGTCGCGGATCTGTCCTTTTTCGCGGCCACTTTAGGAGGAGTCACAATTGCTTTCTCATTTGACGTTGACGGAACTGGGCTGGACGGACCGATTCCAATCCATCTACAACTCCGTCGACAACGCCGGCTGTATTCCCGGTCGCTTGGCAACCGAGCACAGGGGAGGATTCGTCGCCTTCACGACGATCGGCGAGTTGTTTTGCGAGGTTGCCGGCAGGCTCCGATTCGATGCATCCGACCGGGGGGACCTCCCCGCTGTCGGCGATTGGGTCGTGCTCCGGCCGAGGCTGACTTCGGGGAGTGGCGGAGACCAAGCGCAAATTATGCGTATTCTCGATCGCAAGACCAAATTCTCTCGCAAGGTTGTAGGTACAGCCACTGAAGAACAGGTCGTTGCGGCGAATATTGATTATCTCTTCGTCGTTTCATCCCTTACCGAAGAGTTCAACGTGCGAAGGATCGAAAGATATCTCACGAATGCCTGGGATGGAGGTGTCACTCCCGTCGTCGTGCTCACGAAGGCAGATTTATCGGACGATCCCGGACGTGCTGTTTCGGATGTTGAGGCAGTTGCGCCACTCGTCGACGTAGTCGTTACGAGCGTGGTTACCAGCCGAGGCATCGACGAGGTCGCGAACTATATGCGAGACCATCAGACAGTAGCGCTCGTCGGTTCTTCGGGAGTCGGCAAGTCTTCGCTGATCAATCTCCTTCTTGGAGAGCATGTCCTTGAGGTGCGCGAGACCCGCTCGGACGACAGGGGCAGGCACACCACAACGCACCGGGAGTTGCTCGTTTTGCCAACGGGAGGGCTGATCATCGACACTCCCGGGATGCGCGAGCTGCAGCTCTGGGGAACCGAGGATGCACTCGACGAGTCATTCCAGGAGATCGCTCTTCTTGCTGCTGATTGCCGATTCAACGATTGCGCGCATGACAGTGAACCCGGTTGCGCCGTCATCGAGGCCCTGGACTCGGGGACTCTGGACCGAGCCCGGTTCCAAAGCTATCTCAAGCTGGGGCGCGAGCTCGCAGCCCTAGATCGCCGGGTTGATCAACGGGCGGCTCTCGCGGAGAAGAAGAAGTGGAAGGCGGTCACAAAATCATTTCGGTTGCGCAACACGAAGGAATAGGCTAATCAAGAAGCGACGTTCGAGCTAGCTGTCATAGATCTTCGCCATTCGACAGGCAGTCTGCTTCACATTTTCTCGCAGGAATTCCGGCTCAATCAGGCGCGCATGGGGGCCGAGCCGGATCAACAAGCGCTCCAGCCACGCCGTGCCGCCCGCGCTCAGTTGGATGCGCTGCCATCCGTCTTTCATTTCTTCTCTTGATGTTAAGATGTACTGGTCGCCGACCCACGCGGCTTGCGGAGCAATCTCGAGTGTGATTTTGAAATCACCCGCACCCTCCACATAAAGCGCTTCGTACTTCGACAGGTCGACATCGGGTGGGATGTCGGCTAAGACGTCGAGTACTGCGGCGGTCCGGATGCGATCAACTCGAAAGATTCTTTCATCGCTGACCTTGTGACACCATCCGACGAGGTACCAGCGACCTGCAGATAGAAACAGCGCCCACGGGTCGACGTCGCGCTCGGTGACTTCATCCTTGGATTGAGACTGATACTGAATGTGAATACGTTTGTGGGCTTCCATCGCTTCCCTTAGAACCACCAACTCATCCAAGGCGGCAACATTGACCTTCACGCGGTCCAGAGCTTCGTGCCCGAGGACTTGCAGGAGCCGCTCTTTAGCGCGTTCCAGCGCCTCGGAGTTGCCGCCGGCGGCGGCGAGAGCCTCCGCTCCCGAGTAAAGAAGAAGGCCTTCTGCGGGCGTCAGGCGCAAGGGCCGTGAGAAATAATCGGCCATTCGGATCAGGACTCGTTCATCGTCGACGTAAGCTTCGATGAGATCTCCCGGTCCGTACCCAGGAAGTCCGCACATGAACAACAGGTCAAGATCGGCCATCAATTCGCCACGGGTGATTTCGAAGCGCTTGCAAACTTCGGTAACCGTCACTCCGGATCGCTTGAGCACAAAAGGAACCAGCAACAGCAGCCGGTTAAAGCGGTCAGTATCTTTCACAGATTTCCTCCAGCCGGCCGCGAATCGCGTCACGTAACTCCTGAGGGGAAACTATTTCTGCACCTTCGCCGTAGCTGAGCACCCATGAGATGAACCCGCCGGCGTCCGCCACATTCACGTCGGCTGAGGCGCTCCCGTCGTCGTCGAACTCCAGGCGAAGCCAGGGGCTGGATCGCTCGACCCACCAGGCCGAGGATGGTTCGAACCTGACCGTGGCAGTTATGGCCTGATCGCCCTGAGTGAACGGCGGAAGTTCGAGCGCTGCCTCGGGGCGAAAATCCTCCGGGACCTCGAATTGAGGACCCTGGACCCCCACGTCTAACGATCGCAAGGCGCCCTTGATTCGATCCAGTCTGAAAGAGCGGATTGCGTCCGCATCTTCATCATGACCGGCGAGGTACCAAGCACCCTTGCGGTGGACCAGGCCGTAGGGGCTTACGGATCGGATCCCCTCCCTGCCTCGGCTCGAGTACTTGAAAGCGACTCGTCGCCTTTGGGTCACGCACTCGTATGCTTTGGCGAGATTGGGGGCGGACAACGCCAGGTCGACTGTCATCGACTGCGCGGCCGGCATCTCAGGTGCTTCGTCTGAGATCTTCATGAGTGCCATTCGGGCCGTTATTGGGTCCTTCATTTTGACCAAGCCGGCCGCGAGCCATAGCGCGGCAACCTCATCCGGCGCCAGGTTAAGCTCGGGCAGGTAATAACGGTCTTTAGGAATTCGGTATGCCTCTTTGTCCTCGAACTCCCCCACCGAGAGCTCGAGCGGGATCCCCATCTCTCGCAACTCGTCTTTGTCGCGCTCGAACATTCGCTTGAACGTGTCCCACTCGTCCTGCCCGTATCCGGGGATAGTGCGGTGTATCTCCTCTGGCCTCACGGGTCGCGCGGTTTCAAGAAGCATGACGATCAGATTGAGGAGACGCTCCGCCTTTCTGACGGACATGTTTACCGCCCTTCCGTCAGGAGCCCGAGGGCGGCGATGCCGGCCGCGCCTGCGGCACGAAAGAACTCGGGATCTTCACTCACCGAGCGCCCCATCGTCGTGGGTTCGAGCCCAAATGATTCGAGCGCCTGCTCAGTTTGACCCGCGTCGATTACGCGGATGTCGTGAATGTCCATGAGGCCGGCATCGGTGATGTCGTCCATGACCGATTGGAGTTTTTCGGTTGCGAGTTCAGGCACGGCGATCATGCATCGCGCTTGTGTCCCATAGCGAAGAGCATTAAGAGAATGATGGCTGACCGATCTGTGGCGCTCCCTCGGATCGGCGAACGAGATTCGAAGTGCCGCTACGGACGGCGATCCCAGTGCCGAAGCGGCATTGATCACCTGACCTTGCTCCATTCCCGTGTGCCCCAGAGGGGTGCCGGTCCCAACGATTCCAGGCCCCATAGCGACGATGGCTAGGTCCGCCTCCAAGACCTGGGCGGCGGCAATGATTCCAGTGAAGACGTTTACTGTCTCAACGTCCGCGCCGAAAGCGTGTCCGCAAGTGACAGTCCCGGCGATCACTTCGCGCTCGACGAGTGTCGCTACCAGGTCGCTGATTTGAATTGGGAGTGCAGCGCCGTCTGTCATGACATAAGCGATACGTAGATTGGGGTTTAGATACTTGGCCATAGCTGCCACTGGAGCAATCTGCGAATGAAGCCCACAAGCCACGACAGGAATGCCTCCAGCCGACGTCGTTCCCGCGAATCGATCGTGATGTGAGCCCTCCGGCGCCTCAGCGACAAGAGTATCGATCTGTCCGGCCGTGTATCGCATCTTGAGAATATGCCCACCAGAAAGGGACCCAGCGTCGGGAGCGTCCAAGTTACAAACGACGAAATCCTCACCCCCCGTCCCTAAGCCGAGCTCCACCGCAGTCGTATTGAGCAGCACCCTATCCCCGACTGCCAATTTGCCGGTGAGAGCCTCGAACGCAACAGCCCGGCGACTGGCCAGCTCAGTTTTGACAGAAACGCGAGCCATGCCACCCCGCGTCTGGAGAATGTCAGCAACCTCGCCAACTTCGAATAGCGGCATGGACCACGATTCTAATCGGTCGTCTCGCATGGCTGAGGAGGTCCGGAGGTCTCCCTGCGGCCACATGAGACGCTAAGACCTGAGTCCGCGCTGAAACCGATCGCGGTGGCCGCAGGGACGGCCTCCGACCGGAGCGGGGCAAAGCTAGAGCGAAGCGATGATCGCCCGGACCCGCTCGTCGGAATGCTTAAAAGGATCCTTGCAGAGCACACTGCGCTGCGCCTGATCATTCAACTTAAGATGCACCCAATCGACCGTGAAATCGCGCCGCTGGCGCTTAGCCGCCCGAATGAATTCGCCTCGCAGTTTCGCGCGCGTAGTTTGGGGAGGCTCTTCGGTTGCATTCGCAATCTCCTCTTCGGTGACATAGCGCTCGGCCATGCCGTGTCGTTCAAGCAGGTAGTACAGACCACGGCGACGGGTCACGTCGTGGTAAGCGAGATCCATCAGGGCAAGCTTGGGGTGACCCAGCCCAACTTTTCTCTTGGCTTGATAAGCCTCGATCAACCGGTACTTCATGACCCAGTCGACCTTAGTGTCGAGTTCCATAAAATCGTTTTCCAGCGCGACCAGACATTCCTCCCAGGCCCGCACGGTCTCCTTCATTTCAGGGTCGTCACGTCGGTCGACATACTTTGCCGCCTTGCTCAAGTACTCCCACTGCAGCTCGACCGCCGTGGCCTCACGGCCGTTGGTTAAGCGAACCTTCCGTTTGCAGGTGATGTCGTGGGAGATGTCCCGGATGGCTCGGATGGGGTTCTCCAGGGTTAGATCCCTCATGACGATTCCCTCTTCAAGCATCCTTAACAGCACGGCCGTGGTGGCGATTTTCAGCCACCCGCTGTACTCGCTCATGTTGGAATCTCCAACGATGACGTGAAGGCGGCGAAAGCGCTCGGCATCAGCGTGCGGTTCGTCGCGGGTATTGATGATCGGGCGTGATCGGGTGGTCGCCGAGGAGATTCCCTCCCAAATATGCTCTGCTCGCTGTGAGATGCAATATAGGGCCCCGCGGGCGGTCTGAAGGATCTTCCCCGCGCCGGTAAAGACCTGGCGCGTGACGAAAAAGGGAATCAAGAGATCCGCAAGTTTCCCGAACTCTCCGTACCGGCTGACGAGGTAGTTCTCGTGACATCCGTAGGAGTTACCCGCTGAGTCAGTGTTGTTCTTGAATAGATAGACCTGCCCGGCGATCCCCTCATCGCGCAG
Source organism: uncultured Actinomycetes bacterium (assembly GCA_964501265.1). Classification (GTDB taxonomy): domain Bacteria; phylum Actinomycetota; class CADDZG01; order JAHWKV01; family JAHWKV01; genus CAZCSK01. The sequence goes on along the minus strand of CAZCSK010000012.1, from coordinate 20,610 downwards.
ACGCGTCTCTGCCCCGTTGACAAGCGACTCTAAAATGCGTTCCCCGGCCTTGTCGTGGGCGATCAGATCCCGGATGTTGTCGCACTCGGGCGTGGCGTACTCTGGATGAGATCCAACATCAAGGTAGAGCCTGGCGCCGTTTTCCAGGAAGACGTTTGACGATCGCCCCCAAGATACGACCCGGCGAAAGAGATAACGAGCCACCTCATCGGGAGAGAGCCGGCGCTGGCCGCGGAAAGTGCAAGTTACTCCGTACTCATTCTCCAACCCGAAGATGCGCTTTTCCATGTCGCCTCATCATCGCACTCTGGGGGCTTGGGGGGTAGCAGCTGCCCGGAGGTATGACCAGGGTGCGCCAGAAGCTGCGAACCCCCAGAATCAAATGGTAATTCGGAGCCGGAGCGGCTAAACGACGATCTTGCCTACCTCGGCTTCCGTGAGGCGTCGGAATTTCCTGCGATCGCGGCTGGATCGATCGAGCACACCCGCCTCGATGTTGCCAGGAGGCAATGCGCGGTCACCCACCTCCGAGAGGGCCGACACGCACAACTTCACGGCCTTGGCCAGCGCTAAGCCTGATTTGAAATGACTCTTTAAGTAATCGGACAACTGTTCGGCCTGGCCCCCCATCGCAACAAAGTTCTCTTCGTCGGCGACCGAGCCGTCGTAGAGGATGTGAAACAGTTCGTTGGAAGCAGAGTCCTCGCCCAACTGCGCCACGAGAATCTCGACTTCGAAGGGCTTGGTCGCGTCGGTAAAAATTTGACCTAGTGCCTGTGAGTAGGTGTTGGCCAGACGGCGAGCGGTCACGTCTTCACGCGAGTAGGAGTATCCATGTACGTCGGCCTGGCGGATGCCGTGCATGCGAAGGCTCTCGAATTCGTTGAATTTTCCAACGCCTGCAAAGGCCATGCGGTCGTAAATCTCAGAAATCTTGTGAAGAGTGGCTGATGGATTTTCCGCCAAGAGGACGATTCCATCTTTGTAATCCAGAACGATCACCGATTTGCCCTTGGTGATCCCTTTTTGGGCATAGTCGGATTTGTCCTTCATGAACTGCTCCGGCGAGACGTAGAACGGGAGCGCCATATCAGGTCATCTGGTCCGGCGCGCCTCGCACGGTTTCGGCCGAGTGCGACCGCCCCGCAACTACGCGCTCTTGCATGAGAGTTTCAAAAAGTGTCGCGATTTCCTCATCGGAAATCTCGAGGAAACCCTCTTCTGAAATAGAGGCAATGTTTGGATAGATCTTGCGAAGCACGTCGGGCCCCCCGGTCCCCACATCCTCTTCAGAGGCATCGAAAAGAGCCTCGAGAGCCACCTTGACGGCTTCGTCGCGGTCGATGTCGGCTCGGAATCGTTTCTTCAAAGAGGCTCGTGCGTCGCGGCCGCCAGATCCGTTCGCGCAAAAATCACTCTCTTCATATCGGCCCCCCGTCACGTCGTATTTGAAAAGCCGGCCCGAGCGAGTCACAGAATCCCATCCCGCGAAAATCGGTACGACGACGAGACCTTGCATCGCCATCGGCAGGTGGTCGCGGATCATCTGGCCCAGCCTGTTGGCTTTGCCCTCGAGCGTCAGCCGTTCTCCGCCGATCTTTTCGTAGTGCTCGATTTCGGTCTGAAATAGGCGCGTCATCTCGATCGCGGGGCCAGCAGTGCCGGCGATAGCGATCGCAGACCAGGCGTCGGTTGGAAATACTTTCTCGATCGAGCGATGGGCGATGGTGTATCCCTCGGTTGCGCGGCGGTCGCCAGCGATCACGACTCCGGAGTTGTAACGAAGGGCGAGGATCGTTGTGCCGTGAGGCAGTTCTATCTGGGAGGCGGCCAAGTTTGGGAGCGATTGCGGATGCACGCGACGGAGCAACTCGGAAAATGACGACGACTCGAATGCGACCGCGGGGGCCGGATCAAAAGGCAACTTTGGAAGGTCCACTAGCGGATTCTATGCGCTACAGGTTCAAGGGGTGACGGAGCTTCACTCGCCGCCCTTCTGGACGAACGACCTCACGAACTCCTCGGCATTTTCCTCGAGAACCTCGTCGATCTCGTCGATCAGCTTATCGATCTCGTCGGTTTTCTTCTGCTGTTGTTTGGCCGGCGCCTTGGTTTCTGCTTCCGTCGTGTCGGCGGGCTTTCGCTTGGCTCGTTTCTGTTCTTCTCCTGCTGGCATCTAGTTCACCTCCTTAAAGCCATTCTAAACATACTTCTGAGGCGACTTTAGAAGCACGTCCCGAGCAGGCAACGCCCAGTGATGAACCACGTCGCAAACCCGGCGAGGACGTCGATCCAAAAGTGGGCGATGACGAGCGGCCAGGTCCTGCGGTAGCGAAGATACAGCGCCCCAAAAAACAAGCCGAAGATAAAATTTCCGATCAAGCCCCCCCAGCCTTGGTAAAGGTGGTAGCCGCCGCGAAAAGCAGCACTGGCGATTACAGCCCATCGCGGCGACATGCCGGTCTTCGAAAGGCGCGGGATCAAGTAACCGATCATCACCCCTTCTTCCACAAGTCCAGCGCCCGCAGCTCCGAGTACGAACAACGGCAGTCCCCACCAGAACTTCGATGGTGCAGCACCGATAACTTGGCGCTGGATTCCCAAATAGACGGCAGCCAGATAAGGCAGGGCGCTTAAAGCGAACAGGGCCGTGCCAGCTATCAGCCCGACTGGGATCTCACGGCGAAGTCGTCGCGTATCCAGCCCGAAGTCCGACAGCTCTTCGCGTCCCCGTCGAATCAGATAGAGAACCAGCCAAAAGGGGGCCATGTCGAAGAGAGCACGCGCGAACCTCTGGAATACCTGAACGAGGGGCAAATTTCCCTGGGGATATAGCGCCACACTCGAGCCCTTGATGACGGGCGTTTCGATGAGATTGAGGACTGAGTAGACAAGGCTGGGCAGCAAGGAGAGGGCCAGCACCAAAGTGATTTCTTCCCAAATCAGCCGCTTCGGCATTGCCTCAGGCAGCTCTTGTGAATCGCCCACCTATCCCTGCAGCTTCTCCAGTAGTTCCTCCACGGTGAACGATGATTCGAGCAAGTCCCGCACTCCCTCCTTGGTGCCCTTGAGGGGTTCCAGGGTGGGCACTTTTTGCAGCGAATCTCCCCCTGTGTCGAACACCACGCCGTCCCATGAGGCGGCCGTGATGTTCTGTGAGAAGCGACGAAGCACATTTCCCCGAAACCACGCCCGCGTATCTTCCGGTGGATTCGTCATGGCGTGTTGGACTGCTTCCTCTGAGACCAGGCTCTCGAAGCGTCCTTCCGCGAGCAGTTTGTAGTAGATGCCCTTGTCGGTACGAATGTCGTGGTACTGGAGGTCGACCAGAGCGAGCTTCGGATCGTCCCAGCCCAGGTTCTGACGTTCTCGGTAAGCCTGGACTACCGCATACTTTGCCACCCAGTCGAGCTGACGGTTAAGGATCAGGGGATCGGTCTCGAGGGCAGTCAGCACCGCTTCCCACCGCCTCATGACCTCTGCTGTTACGGCGTCGACTTGCGCGCCGGCAAGATACTTCTTCGCCCAATCGAAGAACTCCCATTGAACTTCGACGGCAGTAATCTTGCGGCCGTCACCAAGTGCGATTGTGGCCTTGCAAGAGGTGTCACGAGAGATTCTGCGAAGGTCGCCAACGGGGTCGGCCAGGGTGAGGTCGCTGGAAATGAAGTCGTCCTCAATCATCTTTAGTACTAGATCGGTGGTTCCAACTTTGAGAAAAGTCGAGATTTCACTCATGTTTGCGTCGCCCACTATGACGTGGAGCCTTCGATACTTTTCCGGATCCGCGTGAGGTTCGTCGCGAGTGTTGATGATCGGCCGCTTGAAAGTTGTCTCGAGACCGACCTCCACTTCGAAAAAGTCAGCCCTCTGTGAAATTTGAAAACCGACAGCATCGTCCGCGGACGGTCCCTCGCTTCCGACCTTTCCCGCGCCGGTAAAGATTTGCCGCGTGACTAAGAAAGGGATCAGACCGCGCACTATGTTCCCAAAGGGCACCTGGCGCGGCATCAAGTAGTTCTCGTGGCATCCGTAGGAGTTTCCCTTGCCGTCGGAATTGTTCTTGTAAACGAGAATTCGCCGCTTCGGCGGGCCCAATTGTTCGGCGTTGGCAATGCTTGCCGCAAGAATTCGCTCCCCCGCCTTGTCGTGTATGACGAGATCGGTGACGTTGGAGCACTCGGGCGTCGAGTATTCGGGATGGGCATGGTCGACGTAATACCGGGCTCCGTTCTCGAGGATGACCGAGATGAGTCCGGAGTCTTCCTCTATGAGATCGAGTCCTGCGCGATCAAAACCGCGCGCGTCGCGAAGGGGGCTCTCTTCCTCGTAATCCCAGTGGACCCGCTTTAGCGGCGGCGATGCGTAGGCGTTGATGAGCACTGACGACGCCATGATGGGGTTGGACTCGTCGGAACCCTTTGAGATGATCCCGTATTCGGTCTCGATGCCAAAGACTCTAGGAATCGCCACAGGGTTTTAGAGGTACTGCCCGGTTTTGACCTGTTCGATAGAACGGGAATCGCCCTTGCGTTCGCCCACCAAAGTACGGACGTAGACGATCCGTTCCCCCTTCTTGCCTGAGATACGGGCCCAGTCGTCTGGATTGGTCGTATTCGGCAAGTCCTCGTTCTCATGGTATTCCTGGTGGATCGAGTCGATCAGGTCGATGGTCTTGATACCGTGTTGGCCATTTTCGATGAAGCGCTTGATGGCAATTTTCTTGGCTCGCCTGACGACGTTTTCGATCATAGCGCCCGATGCAAAGTCCTTGAAGAAGAGCACCTCTTTGTCGCCGTTCGCGTAGGTGACTTCGAGGAAACGGTTGTCGGGGTTGACATCGTACATTTCAGTTACCGTAGTTTCGATCATCGCGGCGAGAGTCTTGCCGATGTCTTGGCCGTGTGAGGCGAGCTCCTCGGAGTGGATCGGCACGTCGGCCGTTAGGTACTTCGTGAAGATGGCCTTAGCGGAGGCCTCCTCGGGTCGCTCGACTTTGATCTTCACGTCGAGCCGGCCGGGGCGGAGGATGGCCGGATCGATCAGGTCCTCGCGGTTCGATGCACCGATCACCAAGACGTTGCGCAGCAATTCAACGCCGTCGAGTTCCGAGAGCAATTGCGGCACGATCGTCGTTTCAACGTCGCTCGAGATCCCCGAACCGCGCGTTCGGAAAAGCGATTCCATTTCGTCGAAGAAAACGATGACGGGAACCCCTTCTTTCGCCTTCTCCTTGGCCCGCTGGAAGATGATGCGGATCTGACGCTCGGTCTCGCCTACGTACTTGTTCAGCAGTTCCGGACCCTTCACGTTCAAGAAATAGGCCCGCACGTCTTTTCGTCCGGTGATCTCTTGTGTCCGTTTGGCGAGCGAGTTCGCAACGGCTTTTGCAATCAGCGTTTTCCCGCATCCCGGCGGGCCGTAAAGAAGAACGCCCTTGGGCGGGGGCAACTTATATTCGGCAAATAGATCCGCATGCAGAAATGGCAACTCGACGGCGTCTCGAAGAGCTTCGATCTGGTCGTCGAGGCCTCCGATGTCTTCGTAGTTAACGTCGGGCACCTCTTCGAGTATCAATTCCTCGACTTCGGGCCTGGGCAATTTCTCGAGCAGATAGCCCGACTTGGAGTCGAGCAGGAGCGAGTCGCCCGGCTGCAGGCTCACTCCCATGATCTGCGCGGACAAGTGCACTACCCGCTCCTCGTCGGCATGCGAAACGACGATCGCGCGGTCCTCGCCGAGTACTTCCTTCAAGGAGACGACCTCTCCCTGCATCTCATAGCCCACCGCTTCGATGATGTTCAGGGCTTCGTTCAATACGAGTTCTTGCCCCTTCACAAGGGCCTTGGTGTCGATCAAGGGTGAGGCGTTGACTCTCAATTTGCGTCCGCTCGTAAAGACCGTAACGGTGGCATCTTCATTTAGGTTAAGAAAGACGCCGTAGCCGAGAGGGGGGGCCGAGAGCCTGTCGACTTCCTCACGCAAAGCCATCATCTGTTCCTTTGCCTCGCGAAGCAGGGCGGCCATGCGATCGCCCTGCTCCTTGGAGCGAGAGCTCTCGTGCCGCGCCTGCAGGAGTTGCTCCTCGAACTTACGCAGTTTGAGGGGGGCATCTGCGAGTTTGGTCTTGAGGACCGAAGATGACTCCTGCAGTTGCTTGACGTGCGTCTGCAGCTCGCCCACTTCTTTCTCGTAGGCGGCTATCCGCTTTTCAAATTCGCTGGTTCCGCGCATTCCTTTAGCTCCCACAACGTCAGGTTTTCCAGTATAGGTTGGGCTCGTCGCATATCTCGTTTATCGGCTGGCTGGCGGTGGGCCATTAGGGGGCCACGAGGCGCGCGAATGTCAGGAAACCCGTATGACCGATCATTTTGTGGTCCGGGCGGACCGACTGACCGTCGACATGCCACGTTCTCGTCAGATTTTCCAGGGTCCGGATCAAGGTCCACCGCGAGGACGACTTCAACGCCTCCGTGGCCTGGCTCACTTGAAGAATGGTCGGAAGGAAGATCGCGAGGATTCCTCCCGGACGAAGAGCCCCACCGGTCAAGTGCTGGAACGTATGCCAGGGTTCAGCGAGGTCGAGCACAACACGATCAAAAGCCTCCGGGCCGATTCGCTCGTACACGCTCCCCAGACGAATCTCGAGGTTGCTTGTCTCGCCGAGAAATCCCGCGATGTTTTTGCGGGCTCGTTCGATGAAATCTTCTCGGACGTCGTACGAGACGACCGAGCCTGTGGGGCCCACCGCCCGCAGCAAGGCCATCGTTAGAGCTCCTGACCCTACGCCGGCCTCCAGTACCCTTGCGCCCGGATAGATATCTGCGTAGACGATGATTTGAGCCGTATCTTTCGGATAAATAATCTGCGCTCCCCGGCGCATTTTGAGAGCGTAGTCGGCATAGGTTGGCCGGAACACCGCCACGGCCTCGCCGCCAGTTGATTTAGTCACCAGCCCGTCATCACCACCGAGGATTTCGTCATGAGCGACGATACCGCGGTGAAAGTGGAATTCTCCTCCGACTTTCAGGCTGACTAAATACTTGCGGCCCCTCTCATCGATAAGAAGGGCAATTTGACCCGGTTCGAATTTCACGATCGATTGGCCTGCGATGCAGTGGGATTCGATGACAAAAACCCGGCGAGATTAGCCCCCGTCAGCATCCCCACCAACCGACCCCCAGAAAGCACGATAAACCTGCCCGTGGGGTTTTCAGGCATCCGCTCCAATACTGCCGACACGGATTCTTCCGGAGACGCCAAAAGCTCCGGGCCCATTTGAAACATGACTTGACGAACGGTCATTGTGCTCCAATGTTCTGCGGCGACCTGTTGCACCATCGAGAGTGTGATCATCCCTTCTACCTCCCCGCCATACCCCGTCACCGGGAACGCATGTCGGCCCTGCGCGTAGAAAAAATCGTGAACGGCTTCGCCGAGTCGCGTGTTGCCGGGAATCGTCAAGGGGTCGGGTGTCATGATGTCCGACACGCGCACCTGCGCGGTGGCGGAACGCAGGAGGGTCTGGCGGTAGGCGGCGGATGCAGCCTGATAGAGAAATAGACCCATCAAAATCCACCAGAAACCACCGAAGGTCTGGTTCGTAGCGACGATCCTCCAGGCGCCCCCGGCGATTAGTAAGGCTGCAACTCCTCGCCCAGCCCAAGAAGCGATCTTGGTGGCCTTCACAATGTCACCTGTCGCCTTCCAAATAGCAGAGCGCAGGATCCTGCCCCCATCGAGGGGGAATCCGGGGACTAGGTTGAAGACTGCCAGCATCCCGTTGGCGACGGCAAGAAGTCCGAAGATCGCCCCGGCGACTGGCTGGTTCAACAGTCCTCCGATAAAACTTATTCCGAAGAAAACCGCACCTAGGACCGCGGATGTGATGGGGCCGGCGATGGCGATCTGAAACTCGTCTTTGGGCTTCTGCGGTTCGCTCCGAATTCGGGCGACGCCTCCAAATATGAAGAGCGTCATCGAGTCCACCTGGATGTTTTTTCGTCGTGCAACGAGCGCGTGCGAAAGTTCGTGGGCCAGCAGCGAAACGTAGAAAAGGAAACCGGTGAGAACCGCCATCAAGGCATGCTGAGTCCTTTCGAAATCCGGAAGTATCTCGCGGAAAACCGAAGTGAGAGACCAAACGATGATCGCCGACATCACGAACCAGGAAAGATCAAGCCTAATGTCGATGCCGTAAATCCTGGCGATCCTTATTCCACGCCCCAGCATCAGTTTGTTCTCGCGAAGCGCTGCCAACGGACCAGGGCCCGGTTTTCGGCCCGTACCCCCGCCGTGAGGCCCACCGCTTCGTCGCTCATTTGCTTCTGTACACCCGCGCCTGGGTTCGCCGCCATCGATAGCGCTAACTCGACTGCCTCTTTCTCCAGAGCCTCAGATGAGACCAGGCGGTTGAGAAAGCCCACTCGGAACCCTTCGTCGCTGTCGATCGTCCGAGAGGTCATTAGCAGGTCCTTGGCGTGAGAAAGGCCGATAAGCCGGGTGAGCCGAGCGGCGCCAACGGGAATTCCGAACTGAGCCCCTGGAAAACGAATACTGGCCCCCGGAGTTCCCACTCGCATGTCGCACGCGCCGGCGACTTCGGCCCCTCCTCCAATACACGGCCCATCGATCGCGGCCACCACCGGGCTCGGATAGGTCGTCACGAGTTCGTAGAGATGGCAAAAGAGCCTCATGCGACGATCCGCTCCCACGGCATCCAGTTGTTCCGAGATATCTGCCCCCGAGGAAAACGCTCCAATGCCCCCTGTGATCACCACGGCGCCTTCTTCTTGTTCAAACGCGTCGATCAACGCCTCGAGCATCGATGTGTCCATGGCATTTTTCCTCGTTCGGCGATTCATCTCGATCACGAAGATGTCCTGCACTCGCTTTGTCACGACATAAGGCTCCATCAACTCAGGATAGCCTGCCCTGCCGACACAGGCGAGGTAGCAGGGGGCGCCGGTAGAAACGTTTTACACGACTGTAACTTCGACGCGACGACTGCGAAACATGACTTCCTTACTCTGCCTTCATCCACGGACACGGTTCGATAAGGCGTGCCCGCTTAGTGAGCGTAAAGCCAACCTGAGGGAGGGAAGAGCATGGCGCAACACCCGATCCTGATGTCGCTTTTCACACTGGCGTTGCTCTTGCCAGTGATGTATCGCCGTTATTCCAGGAGGTCTGGTGCCGCGGCGGCATCTTTCGCGAGCCGCCGGGGCAGGGTAATCGTCCTGGCTATGGCGGGCGTTGTGGTTCTTGCAGTGCTGTCCGGGCTCGCTCTGGCAGCCGATGGCGACCGCGATGGTTCCAAAACCGGGACCGACATCACCAATGTCCTGCCCGAGGACACTCCCTTCGAGGACGAAGTTCCCAAGATCGCAGAGCAGGTGGAGAAGAATCGAATCTCCATCAACATGACCTGGCTGGTGGTCGGCGGCATCCTCGTGCTGTTCATGCAGGCGGGGTTCGCCCTCGTCGAAACTGGGTTTACGAGGGCCAAGAACGCGGCCCACACGATGATGATGAACATGGTGATCTTCGCGCTCGGGGTGGTTGGTTGGTTCATCTGTGGATACGCGCTGATGTTCGGAGCCACCGATTATTCGGCCATCCTCGGCTTGACTCCGCTCGGGTCCGCCTTCTCGATCGGCGGATGGAACCTGATCGCCCACGACGGCTTCTTCCTAGCCGGCAAGGCCTACGACGTGTCCGTTCTCGGGTTCTTCTTCTTCCAACTGGTGTTCATGGACGCCACCGCGACGATTCCAACCGGCGCCCTCGCCGAGCGCTGGAAGTTCTCATCGTTCATTGTTTGGGGGCTGTTCGTTTCGATGCTGCTCTACCCGATCTTTGGCAATTGGGTCTGGGGCGGCGGATGGCTTTCGCAGATCGGCGCACAGGGGCCGAAGTTTGGCCATGGCTTCGTCGACTTCGCCGGATCATCGGTGGTGCACTCGATGGGAGGTATCGCGGCCTTCTGGGGCGCTAAGATTCTTGGGCCGCGCATCGGAAAGTTCCGCCCCGACGGAACCCCCAACGCGATCCCGGGTCACCACATTCCAATGGCAATCATGGGAACGTTCGTCTTGCTAGTCGGATGGATGGGCTTCAACGGGGCATCGACTTTCGCGGCCACAGACCTTCGATTCACCGTCGTCATCGTCAATACGATCCTGGCAAGCGCGTTCGGGTGCCTGTCGTGCATGTTCATCATGTGGAAAGTGTTCGGCAAGCCGGATCCCTCGATGACGGCAAATGGACTATTGGCTGGCCTGGTGGCAGTCACGGCGCCGTGTGCCTTTGTTGCCCCCTGGGCCGCGGCCTTGATCGGAACCATCGCCGGCGGGCTCGTTGTCGCCGCGGTCTTGATTGTGGAGCGACGCTTCAAGGTAGACGATCCCGTGGGCGCTGTGGCCGTTCACGGGGCCAACGGCCTCTGGGGTTGTCTTGCGCTGGGGCTATTTGCGGATGGATCCTACGGAGCGGGCCTCAATGGAGTCGAGGGCACAGTCAAGGGACTGTTCTACGGCGACGCCGGACAGCTATTTGCTCAGATAACTGGCATGGTGACTGTGTTGATCTTCTGCAGCCTCATGACGCTCGCCTTTTTCTCGATCCTAAAGCGCACCATCGGTATGCGGTCAACCGAGGATGCCGAAATCTCTGGGCTCGACATGCCTGAAATGGGAGCAATGGCTTACCCCGATTTCCTCGAAGCTCAGGGCTCGGTGTTCGTACCAGTTGAAACGATCGATGTCACCGATGGCAACGATAAAGTAACGGCGAAGGGCTTGCGCGAGGAGGTGGGGTCGCATTGAAAAAGGTCGCGGCTGTTTTTCGCCCCGAGCGACTGGGAGTCATCCAAGAGGCCCTCGAGGGAGCCGGGTTTTCCGGGTTCACGATTGCCGACGTTAGGGGCCACGGCACTTCGCCGGAAACCCGGGGCGAATATCGCGGGCAGACCTACGAACTTTCGGTGAGCCACAAGTTGCACATCGAGATCATCGTCGAGGACGATGAAGTCAAAAGTGTTGTGGAAGCGATCATAAAGGGAGGTCGGACCGGCAAAGTGGGCGACGGCTTGGTGACCGTTTCCGAGATAAGCGAGGTCTATCAAATCCGCGCGGGGTTTCCTTCGGCGGGCGCAGCGCAGGAGGAGGCGTCGGTAACTGAGTGAGATTTTCCCTCACTTGCGCCCTGCCCCCAATTAACGCGATTGTTTGCGACATACATACACCGGTACAGGGAGGAATCTGTTAATGACAAAGACCATAACCAGCCCTAAAGACGTGCTCAGCCTCATTTCCAGCGAGGGCGTCGAGATCGTCGACCTTCGATTCTGCGACCTGCCGGGTTTGATGCAGCACTTTTCGATGACACCGAAGCAACTCGACGAAGATAGTTTTAAAGAGGGCTTCGGCTTCGACGGTTCATCGATCCGGGGTTTCCAGGAGATCCAAGAGTCGGACATGCTTCTGTTTCCGGACCCGTCGACCGCGTTCATCGATCCATTCACCAAGGCGAAGACCTTGGTCCTTAATTGTTTTATCGGCGACCCCGTAACCGGGGAATCCTATTCACGCGATCCCCGGTTCATCGCCAAGAAAGCTGAAGATTACCTACAGGCAAGCGGGGTGGCGACCCAGTCATTCTGGGGCCCCGAGGCCGAGTTTTACATCTTTGACTCGGTTCGGTTCGATCAGAACCAGCATTCTGGTTACTACTTTCTCGACGCCGAGGAGGGGGCATGGAACTCGGGGACCAACGAGCCCGGCGGCAACCTCGGCTACAAACCACGTTACAAGGAGGGGTACTTCCCCGTTGCGCCGATGGACCACCATCAAGACCTTAGAAGCGAGATGGTGCTGAATCTGGGCAAGGTGGGTATCGACGTCGAAGTGCATCATCACGAGGTCGGGACCGCAGGGCAGGCGGAGATCGATATGGGGTTCGGACCGCTTCTGCAAATGGCAGACCACTTGATGCTCTACAAGTACGTCATTAAGAACACGGCGTTTCAGCATGGAAAGACTGTGACGTTCATGCCGAAGCCGATCTTCCAAGACAACGGTTCTGGCATGCACGTTCACCAGAGCCTGTGGCGCGACGACGAACCCCTGTTCTTCGGAGAGGGCTATGCGGGTCTCTCCGATATGGCCAGGTGGTACATAGGGGGCCTTCTAGAGCACGCACCGGCCCTTCTTGCGTTGGTCGCCCCGACGACCAACTCCTACCGGCGTTTGGTGCCGGGCTATGAGGCTCCGGTAAATTTGGTGTATTCACAACGCAACAGGTCGGCAGCGGTGAGGATTCCGTTGTACTCGAACTCCCCGAAATCCAAACGCGTTGAGTTTCGTTGCCCGGACGCATCGTGCAACCCATACCTGGCCTTCTCGGCGATGTTGATGGCCGGTCTCGACGGGATCAAGCGAAACATCGAGCCACTTGAGCCCGTCGCCGCGGACATGTACGAGCTATCGGCCGAAGAGGCGGCCAAAGTGCCTCAGGTGCCAGGGTCGTTGGGTGAGGCCCTTGACGCTTTGGAGAAGGATCAAGACTTCCTATACGACGGCGGCGTGTTCACTCCCGACGTGATCGAGACGTGGATCGACTTCAAGCGCAAACGCGAAGTGGATGCGATCAACCTGCGTCCGCACCCATGGGAGTTTCACCTCTACTACGACATCTAGGCCCCCGCACACCGTGAGGCTTTAAGTACAATCTGCTGAACGCTTTAGATGGGGGCAACTGAGTTGACCAAGGGCAGCGGTAAAGCTCAACGGCGGAAGCGCGGAGGATCCCTGCGCCGCTACCTGCCTCTTGCGTTGATCCTGGCCGCGGGGGCTCTTGCTTTCTTCCTCCCCTCAGCGCTGCAGGTTCCCGTTGCGCAGCCGCCCGGCCAGGCCGAATTTGCTCCTCCTATTCCGCAATCTGGTGAGTCGACGAGTGGAGATCTCGAGTTCGGTTCCGGTCAAACGGACGCGACGGCGAGAGTGCCGCTTACAAAGCCGGACCCAAACCGCCCGGCATACAAAAGATGCGTCGGCCAGCCAGCACGACAGACGGAGGATCCTGGATCGCCGCCCTGTGTCCAGATCTACCAAGGCAACAACGGCGGTGCGACCACTCGCGGTGTTACCCGGGACGAAATCGTAGCGGTTTTGCACTTCGAGGCCCGTTCAGGGGAGAGCGAGAAGTACTTCGTCGACTGCAGCGAAGCTCTCGTCCTGAGCGACACTCCCGCAGACGTGACTTGCAAGTCGTACGCCCGCTTCTTTAACAACCGTTATCAGACGTACAACCGCCTTGCTCGGATCTACGCCTACCACGGACAGACAACGGGCTCAAACCCCGAGACCCAGCTCACGCAGATCGAAACGCAAAAGGAGCCTTTTGCTTTGGCAGTGGCGCCTTTGACAGGGGGTGGCGCTTACGCGATCGGCGGCGGGAAGCGCAAGATCGTGACCGTCGGATACGAAGGTTTGCGCCGATCCAACTATGCGGAGTACGCGCCCTACGTCTATGGCTTTATGCCAGATCTCGAGGATGAGGCAAGCCTTGCTGCCGGCTTCATTTGCCGCAAGCTTGCCTCCCGGTCCGCCCGATTCCACGGAGACCCCAAGACCCAGGGGCAACCACGGGTGTTCGGGTTCTTGGCGGACGGCGAGCACTTCTTCACGCGAGACTTGATCAAGTCGAAGGTGAAAGCCCAGTGCAATCTAGAAGTCGAGCACCAGGTCCAGACCACCAATATGACGAACGCTTTATCGACACTTAGGTCGAACGGAGTGACCACGATCATCGCCTTGGCGGCTCAAGGTCAGTATGTTTCGGCAACCGAGAACGCGAACGGTATGGGATGGCTCCCCGAGTGGTTTGTTCCCGGGAGCAAGGCCCCGCAGGGGCCTGACACCAACATCAGCGCCCGCTCCTACAACCAGGCGGCGTGGGGGCACGCCTTCGGGATCACCTTCGACTATAGGCGGAATGAGGTGCCTCAACAGCAGTGGTTTCAGGCGTTTCGCGAGGGATGTCCCGACTGTCCTGTAGAAACGGTTGCGCAAAACGCGCCCTACCTTTACGACGCTCTCAAGATGTTGTTCTACGGAATCCAGGCCGCAGGGCCAAAACTCACTCCCGCCAACATCGACAAGACACTTCACGCGATCCGGGCATACGCAAGTATCGATCCTTTTGGACCAGCCGGATATCTAACCGCAGGCAACTACTCGTTCGTTAAGGACGCCGCCTCTCTTTGGTGGGACCCGCAAGGCCAGGCGGCAGGTGAGGGCGCTTCCGGCTGTTACAGGCTCGGACGCGACGGATCGCGTTTTAGGAGCGGGGGATGGCCAGAGGGCGACGACGAATTGCAAAAGCCCGATGCGCCCTGCCAAGTTTCGCCGAAGTAGCGAGATCGCTGGTCTGACCGTTCCGCCTACTACGCTGACGGGCTCACGAAATTTCCGCTCTTATCTCTGATCCAAAAAGCGGGCGGCCATCGAGTTGCCCGAGAAGAAGCGTGTAGTAGCGCCCGGGCCCCAGAGCGAGCGCATAGAAGCCGTAAAAAGCATTTCCCCCTAGACGCAACGGGCTCACACCTTGATTGGCCTTTAGCGCTTCCTGGAAGCCGCCGTTTTGATATTGGGCGCAAAACGTGGCCTCGTCGGATGCGCCCGGCGCAAGGATCGGATGACTTAGCGAGAATAAGGTGGCGCAGTCACCTCCGCGAATCGCCTCAATGGTTCCAGCGGCAGCGGAGTCAAATGCAGGCGCGTCTGGCTGGGCAGAACCGATAGTGCCTCCGGGCCGTCCCGGTCCAATGGCAAACAGTTTGAAACGCCGGTCCGAATCCAGGGCTAGCAGCAATGCGATTTCGCGCTCCCCCTCCGCCGCTTTGTTGGTCACGCCGTCGATCACTCCCCCGGTCCCGTAGGCAGTCGCTCCGAGCGCATCGAAGCCCTTGAGACGCGCCAGGAACCGCCGGCACTCGAGCAGGCGGGCTGAAGGATCCTCAGGCCGTAAATAAGAGTGAATCAAGCGGTCCAGCGTCCTGCAGGATTCGTCGGCGCTTGCTCGACCTAATTTGGCGGCCGCGGTTTCAATAGTTTCGACGGCACCAGGTACGCCTAGCGCCCGCAATGAGTCCGATTGTTGTTCGAGGCCGACTCGGGCCCGCGTCGGAGCCGGGGATTCGGGGCTAGGCAAAGAAGCGCAAGCTTGTGTAATACCGAAAGTAATAAGTATCAGCAGAGTCCGTCTCAAGTTGATTCCGGGGGGTTCGCAGCTTCTGGCGCGCGCGGGTCTTTATCTAAGGGGGCTGCTACCCCCCCGGTCCCCCCGAGGCGATATCGATTCGTGATGGGCAGGCGGCGGTCACGGCCGAAAGCCCTCTCCGTGATCTTGATCCCCGGCGGAGCCTGACGGCGTTTGTATTCTGCTCGGTCGACCATCATGGCCACCCGATGGACGGTCGACTCATCGAAACCCTTAGCCACTATTTCATCGAGGCTGAGATCGTCCTCGACGTACGCCTCGAGGATCGGGTCGAGGATTTCGTACGGCGGCAGCGAATCGGAATCGAGTTGATCTGCCCTTAGCTCCGCCGTGGGCGCGCGTTCGATGATGCGCTGAGGGATGATTGGCGATTGTTCGTTCCGCCATCGGGCAAGCCGGTATACGAGAGTCTTGGGGATGTCTTTCAGAACTGCGAATCCCCCGGCCATATCGCCGTAGAGGGTAGCGTAGCCAACGGCCATCTCCGATTTGTTCCCGGTCGAAAGCACGATTCCTCCAAACTTGTTCGTGATGGCCATCCAAAGATTGCCTCGAACTCGCGACTGAAGATTCTCCTCCGCTACATCCTCCGCCGTGCCAGCGAAAATCGGATCGAGAGTCTTGCGCATGCTCTGATAGGCATCATCTATCGGAAGCGTGACCAATTCGATCCGGAGGTTCTTCGCCAAAGCCTCTGCGTCTTCATAACTTTGGCGTGAGGTAAATTCGCTGGGATTGAAAATCCCAAGCAGGTGTTCGGGGCCGAGCGCTTCAGCGCCGATGGCGGCGGTCAGAGCTGAGTCCACGCCCCCCGATATTCCAAGGACGGCGCGCTGGAAGGAGTTCTTGCGAAGATAGTCGCGAACTCCAGTGACCAGCGCCCCCCAGACCTCGGCCTCTTCGCCGAGCTCCGGAGCTTTTGCTGAAACCAAGAGAGCTGCCGCGACCGCCCCGGGGTTCGGCAACTTGATGAGAAGGAGCCCCTCTTTCGCTGGTGTTCGTCCGGAGGCTGAGGGTGTCCTAGTCTCATCTAGGTCAACCAAGAGCAGTTCCTCCTTGAATTGAACCGCTCGCGCGAGCAGCTCTCCTTGAGGAGAGATGACCAGAGACTGCCCATCGAAAACCAACTCGTCCTGGCCACCAACTGCGTTGACGTAAGCGATCGTTACGCCGTGTTTGATCGCGCGCTCGCGAAGTAGCGCGTGGCGCTGCGCACCCTTGCCCATGTGGTAGGGCGAGCCGTTGATGTTGATGATCAAAGAAGCCCCCGCCGAAGCCGCACCGGCGTGCGGCCCGTCGTCCGCCCAGAGGTCCTCGCAGACGGTAACGCCAAAGACGAGGTCGCCGATTTGGCCCAGCAACAGGCCGTCCCCTGGTTGGAAGTACCTGTGCTCGTCAAAGACTCCGTAGTTCGGCAGATGGTGCTTGCGGTAAACGCCCCTGACTTGACCGTCCGCAATCACTGCGGCGGCGTTATACAGGCGCCCTGCCTCGGAATCGACAAAGCCGACGACGGCCACGATTGCCGAAGTTGAAGAGCCGATTTCGCTTAGAACCGCTAGGTTGTCGTCGACGAAACTGCGCTTGAGGAGCAGATCCTCTGGTGGATAGCCCGTGATAACCAGCTCGGGAAAGGCGACCAATCCCGCCCCCGAAGCCTTCGCTTGCTCAATAGCATCCTGGACAATTCCTCGATTGCCATCAAGATCTCCGACGGTGGGGTTGACCTGAGCAAGTGCAATCCGAATCATGCAACAAGACTAACTCGCCCAAACGGTCAGAAGGAAACCCTGATTCCCGCACCCTCCTTCAAAGCTCGGTCGTACACCATCCTGGCCGTGGCCGCATCTTCGACGGCGTGCCCAGTGGATTTATAGACGGTAATCTCATCATCGGACTGGCGTCCGGGCCGGATGCCGACAAGCACCTCCCCCATCTCGGTGAGACTCTCGGGCGGGATTCCTTGAAGCTCCGATGCTCCCGCGGGAGGTGGATTCTCCGAAGCGCGTCGGTGCAACAGCAAACAACGTCGGCGCCCGTCACCGCGTCGCAGTAGTTCTCCACGACCTTTGCGCGGGGATTCTCCGCGGCGAGATCGTTCGCGCGCTGTTGGTTTCGCGAAGCGATCCGAATCTCCTCGAATTCTCGCACTAGAGGAAGCGTGGCCAGATGTGAGTGCCCTTGGGCTCCTGCTCCAAGGATCGTTAGTACGCGCGAATCTTTGCGGGCTAAGGCTCGCGCCGAAACTGCGGCACCCCCACCCGTTCGTATCGCAGTGACGTAGATCCCATCCATGATCGCCAGCGGAGTTCCGTCATCTTCATCGAACAGAGCGATCAGCCCTTGATGTGAAGGCCGCCCTTGCTCGTGGTTGGCAGGAAAGACCGAGACGATCTTGGCTTCGAGCGCCACTCCGGGAAGGTATCCGGGCATGACACCCAGAAGGCCGCGCTCGGCGCGGGCCGCGACTCGCGGAGGAACAGACGCCTTTCCCGCGCTGAATGCGACGAAGGCGCGTTCGAGCGCGTCGAGCATGTCGGGGATATCCAAAAGTCTCTTCACGTCCTGCTGATTGAGGATCAAGACTTCGGTTCGGCTCTGGGTCACGACTGGTTCATGGCTCAAGGCTGTTCGCCGCTGAGGATCTGGGCCACTGCGCCTGCTCCCTCGGCAACCACGTGATTGCGTTCGATCAGCATGCGCAATGCCTCCGCCACCTCTTGCACGGTAGAAATCAACGATCCGTCGATCAATGGGCGGACCAGTTCGAACATCTCGTCGAAGACAAAAGGAGCGCCGATCCCGTCGATGAAACTAGGGATGTATTCGAACTCGACAGGCTTTCCAGCGCTCAAAGAAGCACTTAGCGGAGCTGCGGTTTCCACTTCGGAAGCAAAAATCCTCACATCGGGAGAAACTTCTCGCATAATCGATGCAATTCCGCTGATGAGTCCGCCCCCGCCGTAGGGTACGACAACGGCGTCGAGGTCCGGGAGATCCTCGATGACCTCCAGGCCAATGGTCGCGTTGCCGGCCATAACTCCCCGATCGCTAAATGCGTGAACGAACAGGCCGTCTAAACCCTCGTAGCGACGCGTGCGGAAGACCTCCAGCCAGTCGTCGAAAGGTACGGCTATCGTCTTGGCCTCTAGCCGCTGAATCGCTTCCCGCTTGGCCTGGGGTGCTGTATCAGGCACCACTACCGTGCAGGGGATCCCACAATCTTCTTGCGACCCAAGCGACGCCCTGGGCCATGTTGCCTGCGCTGGCCGTCCAGACCCCCTTCTGAAGATCATCGCTCTCGACGAGCGCGATCGCGTTCGAAGCGCCCCGAATCTTGAACGAACCGATCGGTTGAAGGTTCTCTAGTTTGAGATAGATCTCCTTGTCGTCGACCTCGACGTTCAACCGAACTAGAGGCGTCCGCAGGGCGTCGCGAGCAATCCGTTTCTGGGCTGCTCGAGCATCGTCGATAGTCACGCGCTCATGGATCGTTTTCATAGCACTCTCTTCAGAACGTCGAGGTCGACATTGCCGCCGCTCACAATACAGACAACATTGCAGTCGATCGGCAGCTGCACTGCTCCGCAAAGAAGTGCTGCAAGGGCTGCAGCTCCCGCGGGCTCTGCGGCCAATTTGCCCCGCGTCAAGAGCATCCTTAGCCCGCTGCGTATGTCGTCGTCATTTATCACGACGACTTCGTCGACGAATTCCCGTACATGTTCGAGGGTATGTACGCCGGCGAACGGAGCGGCCAGACCATCGGCAACCGACTGAGGATGGCCGATGTGAACCGGTTGTCCCTCAGCCAGACTGAGGGTCATGGCGTTTGCAGTGGCTGGCTCCACCCCAATCACCTTCACGTCGGGCTTTGCCGCCTTAATGGCCGCGGCTATGCCGCCGATCAAACCTCCGCCGCCAACGGGCACGATGATCGCTTCAACATCGGGGACATCTTCGAGGATTTCGAGACCTATGGTCCCATGGCCCGCCATCACGAGCGGATCGTCGAAGGGATGAACGAAAGTCAGTCCCCGTTCGGCTTGGATAGCGGTGCAGTGTTCCATCAAGTCGCCGTCGGTCAGGATCACATCGCCTCCGTAACTTGTCGTGGCTTCGATCTTGGATCGAGCTGCCCCTTCGGGCATCACGATGGTCGCCTTGGTACCGACCACCGACGCGGCGTAAGCGAGAGCCGCAGCGGCGTTGCCAGCGGAAATCGAGATGAGGCCGCGAGCCAACTCTTCTTTGGGCATCGTTAGCAACTTGTTGAAGATGCCCCGCACTTTGAACGAACCGGTCTTTTGAAACAGCTCAGCCTTCAGATGCATTCGTACGCGGGCCATCTCACCTAGAGTTCGAGATGTGAAGACAGGCGTGCGAATGATGTGCGGTTGGATGCGCTCGCGCGCCTGCCTGATATCAGACCTCGTTAAAGTCACAGTGTCGGAGCGGGGATTTGAACCCCGATGAACCTAAGTTCACTAGGCCCTCAACCTAGCGCGTCTACCAAGTTCCGCCACTCCGACGAGAACTTGAAGATTATAGGTGTGGCTCACGAAGAGCATGCAGTCGGGGCAAGTCAAGGTCAAGTGGGCAGGTCGAGTACAATGCCCACGCTATGACTTTGTTTATGGATCGTCACGACAACCTGGGCGGTGTTACCGCTGATGACGTTGCCGCAGCTCACGTGAGCGACCTGAAGGCCCAGAAAAAGTATGGCGTGAAGTACATCACGTACTGGTTCGACTCTGAGACGCAGACTGCATTTTGTTTGGTCGATGCGCCAAACAAAGAAGCGGCCGTGGCCGTGCACAAGGAGGCCCACGGCCTGTTACCGAGTCGAATTATCGACGTCGACCCTCGCAGAGTTTCAGAGTTCCTTGGCAAAATCGAGGAGCCCGAACCGGGTGAGCCGATCGAGAACAGCGGTCTTCGAGCAATTCTTTTTACCGACCTTGTGGAGTCCACGAGCATGACTCAGCAGCTTGGCGACGATAAGGCAATGGAAATCGTGCGGGAGCACAACTCGATCGTTCGGGAAGGGTTGCGCAAGACGGGGGGCCGTGAAATCAAGCATACGGGCGACGGAATCATGGCCTGCTTTAATTCGGTCGTAGGTGCTGCTCGATGCTCCGTTCACATCCAGCAAGGATTCGAGGACTCCTCCGGTGAAACTGCCCTTCGCTCGCGGGTCCGCGTAGGCCTCACGGCAGGCGAGCCTGTGACCGAGAACGAGGACCTTTTCGGAGCGACCGTCCAGCTTGCATCACGCATCTGTGGTGCCTGCGACCCCGGCGACATCCTCGGCTCGAATGTGATTCGAGA
>CAZCSK010000011.1:0-60144 GCA_964501265.1 uncultured Actinomycetes bacterium | reverse complement strand
AACCTGCGACCAATCGATTATGAGTCGACTGCTCTAACCGCTGAGCTACGGGCCCGGGGGATGCAGAAAAGGTGGAAGAAAACCCGTCCGCATCGCTCCGATGGCTGAGTTTACCGAAGGATTGGGCACCCGGGACGCTATCGGAGTGCAGACTCCCAGCGAGGTTCCAGGTGGAGCAGGCGAAGCCGTGCGGAATCTGGAGGCGAGTGGGAGTCTGTGCGGGGGCCGGGCTAAGCCGCCGGCTGAAGTTCTTTGCGTTGTCGATGTCGGTGAAGCGCCAGTGAGTTCACCATCAGCGCGTATCCCAACAAGTTCACATGCTGGAGGGCGTGCCCCACACTGTGGGCTCGCCCAAGGTACAGCGTGTCGACAACACCGCGGTTAATGGACTCCGCATCGTTACGCCTCCGGTGAAGAGCACGGAAGTCGGGGTCCGAGGGCGGGATGGGTCTCACGTTTTCCGTCCGATTGAACCGGCGCTTTCGGTCTTCTTCATTTCCGTGAAGGCGCACGGTGACAACCGTCCTAGCGCCGGGTACGAAGTAGTCGTTGTACCAGCGAAATAGGCCGGTCCCATCTTGGAATCGTCGGGTGCGCACACGGCGAAGCTCGACGAACTCGACTTCACCAGTATCAGTAAGTTGTCCTAGACCTACGGCTCCACCTCGTGCAAACAGACTGAGTGTCCGATGGGATCCGTCCTCGAACTCGAGTTTCTTGTCCTCGATGTGGACGCTCTTCTCGGTGCGGCGGCGGGGATCTTTTCCGGAACTATTGCCGCTGACCGAGGCCGCTGTCACTTTGTTGATCGGAATGAGCCCGTGCTCTCGCAAAAGCGTCTGATGGTGCACGCCACGTAGGGCCGTGTCGTAGATCACTCCCTGCGCGCCGGGAATTAGCGGCGCAAGACGTCCAAAGCATTTTGTTGCCACCGCCGCCTCACTGCCCCTTCCAGGAGCCCAGTCGATATCCAAGATTATTCGGCCCTGTGCGTCCTGCGTCCGGGCCGCAACGATCACAAACTTGGTCCCAAATGCTGTATCTCCGTCGCCCTCAAAGTGCAGGTCCGCGTCGGGGTCGTGGCGGACTTGCTTGATCTCCCCGGTCTCCTTATTTATGCGCTTGTCGCCGGCCTTGCCTTTGAAGAGGGCAGTCACTACTTTCCCGTCGGCGTAGATAAGGCGGCGGAGGTCCGGGTGAGTCCATGAGCCCTTCCCTTCGGGATCCAGAAGACCAAGCTCTCTTGCCTGACCAGCGGCGATCCGACGATGCGCTAGGGCGAGCCCGGCAAGAACGGTTGGATTAGAAAGGTAGCGATTCCGCGCATAGGTGTAATGGTGTCGCCTCATTGGGCGGCGGGGCAGGTGCCTCGCGGGTTCATCCGGAAACGTCCTCTTAATACTTCGGCGGATGAAACGCCAAACGACCGGATGACTGAGTTCGGCTTCCACTTGGCGAGCGCTCCTGTAGGTGCTGAGCAACGCCTCGTAAACCAGTGCCATGTAATCGGGGTAGTCACGGGGCCGGCCGCCTTTTGATGGGGAGGGGCGCGGGATTGCAGACGCAAGCTCGTAGATGGCGGGGTTTCGCAAGATCGCCTCAAGACGCTCGAAGGATGCGACTCCGGGGCACGCGTTGGACATTTGGACCGTCCGTCTTTCCTGTCGGTCTCTCTGCCCTATTCCGCCCGCTCTTTCCAATCCCACTCGATCGCACGCGCGGCGCCATCGAGGCTCCGCAGTCCTAGGCGGCGCGCTACTTCCTCGATTCGGCCGCCCTCCGCAAGAATTCTCGTACCGGCCCATGCTGCAACCGAGGCCGGGCGGACATCGGGTTCACTCGAAAGACCAGCTCTTGTCAGTGTGTCGGAGACTGCGGCGCAAGACGATGACTGCTTCGACTCCTGGGGCCCTTCACCTTCATACATGATCAAGCGATCCTCACCAGCCGACATCTTGAGCGTTCGGATTCGCCGCTCCAACTGAGTCCGCCCCCAAGACGACAACAAGCCCCAGCGCGGCTCCGTCTTGACAGACCCATGCAGCCAGATACGGCCGGCATCCAGATCAAGGTCCGAGACGCGAACGTAGGGAATCTCGGATGTCCTTGCGGTGGCCTCCGCCAGCGCCCATGCTGCGGGGTGGCGCGTGTTGCGCAAAGAGTGAATCGAGTAGCTGCGGCAGAGCCCCACTTCCTCGTCTGTTAGGGGACGCACGGACAGGCATGACTTGGGCGGAAGGTGCAGATCGAGTGTCGGATCGTTGGAAAAGAGCCCAACCTGGCGGCCGATCCGAAAATAAAGACGCAGGGCCGTCCGCCGAATGTGCATGGTTGCGAGGCTCGGGCGCCTGGGTTGATCGGCGCGTCCAAGAAGCGATGCGAAGACAAACCCTTCGACATGCTCCTCGGCTATGTCGCGGATGGACCTCAGACGATGGCCCTTTTCGATGTAGATCGTGAAGCGCACCAAAATCTCAGTCGCCCGTTGTGTGGTGTAGTCGGCCAGCTTGGTGCGCTTGAGCTCCTTTAGGACAATCCCGAGAGCCTCCGACGGACTCACCTGGCAAGGTTGACCAACGACGGCACCTTCGCCGGAAGTGGTGAACCTGGAATTCCTGCTTGAAACAGCGCTCGAGTTGCGCTGAGCGTTACCCTTATACATGTCGAGACCTCCTTGTAGGTCTAGGCCATGCCCCGGGGTGCTTCAACACCGCCGGGGCCCTTATCGATTACACCCGTATACTAGCATCCGCCAACGTCCTTGTCAACCCCTGTATACTAATAAAATCGTGACTCCAGTATTGCGAAGTGAAGACCTAATCGACGCCAAAGAAATTGCTGATTTGCTGGGTCTAGCTCAGCGGAACACCGTAAGCGCCTACCAGCGGCGCTATCCAGACATGCCGCGTCCCGTTATCGACCTGGGCCCCGGTCGTCCCCGGCTATGGCTTCGCCCCCAAATCGAGAAATGGGCCCGAAAAGTCGGCCGCAAGCTGAGGCGGATGCCATAACAACATTTGCGCTGACCGGATTCTCGCTAGGAAACTCGGGGAGACAGCTGGACGAATGTGGCCGAAGAAGGACTGTCGAGCATATCTGGAGTAGGCCACGGCGTGAATTAATTGGGCGAAGGTAACGTTTTGTGGACTCCGCAACCTGACCACAGGTCAGGATCAGCGTCGCAGCGATTAAAAGTCGGGGCTTTCGCTTCAGGGACGGATGTTGAAGGGGACTGGGGAGGCAAACCAGATGGCGCCGCAAATATCTCCCCCTGGATCCCCGTAACAGGTGTTGATCTCAATTCCCCTGGCGCCCTGATAGGTGCCGGGGGGCAGCGGCTGGCGGTCGCCATCAACATAGAGGCCAAGGGTGTCTAGGGTAAAGGTGATTCGTTTGACCTCCAAAGGCTTGTATTCGCTGTAGCTGGTCCCTCCACACCTGTTGCCGAAAATGGAGCGCCCCCCCGCCCATTCACCATTTCGGTCCCAAACCCCCCGGTCGTAGATACAACCTCCTCGGGGATGGGGCAAGTAAACAAAGTCCAAGGAAGTATTTTCGATTACGAACTCACCCTCTAAGGTTCCGCCCTGCCTGACCTCAGTGGACTTCAGGGTGACGGACTGCCTCAACCTGGAATCGGGAGAGGGTATCGAGGGGAAACCAGCGGTCGACTTGATGGGCGCAAGAAGCTGGCCCCCGTAGATTGGTTCATGGGTCTTGGTGGGAGTGGGGGACGCCTTGTTCGATGCCTTCGCCGAAGGCTTGGGAGATTGCTTTGCGGATGCGGGCGTGGTGGAGCCGGGAGACGCGGTGGCCGTTTCCTGGCTCTCGGTGTAGTCAATTGACGAAGGCTCAGCCGAAGGATTGGATATCGTCGGCGACCCCACACTTTTGGCTCCGCAGGATGCCGTAAGCAAAACCACAATTACCCAAAGAGCAAACCTGCGCCAAGCCATAATCAATTGTACCGGCGTATCTTTTCTATGGCATGTTGTCTGCGTTCTGGAGTGGCATGCCCGTTGGATGCAGATTAACCCGAAAGTCTCAAGGGGCGACGTTCTACTCACCTGGCGACGCGTGTCGACAGTCAGCTCTTCAAAGTTTCGGATGTCGATCGTTCGGAGATGTTCGGCATCGACGGTATTCAAGACGACTTTTAGACCGAAGTCGGTTTCGAATGTACCCGCACTAGCAGGGCATGGCCGAAGCCGAAAGAGAGGGCGAACCGTCGCCCTGCGGCCTCAACGAAGAGGATTGCGGCGGCGCTTGAGGTTTTGATGGGAACGAGCCCCTCGGCCAAGCCATCTTTGAGGAAGTCAACCCAGCGCGGTACGGATTCTTTCGGGAGCCGGATGTAGAGTGCCCCCGAATAGGGGAGGCTCGCGTTTAAGTCGTAGCGCTCCATGGACTCTGGCGCGCGAAGGACATGTTCCCAACTGTCAACCTCTTCCTTTATGAGTCGAACAGTGAGCCCAACTACCCTTTCAGTGCGCTGCCTAGTCATCGAATCTCATCCTTGTGGTTTGCCTAACTAGTCGCTGTATTGGAATCGCCCTCGCAGAAAGAGTAGCCTCGCGGGCTGCCTAGTTTCGGCGGTGTTTCGCGAGACTGACGATCTGACCATCCTCGCCCTCAGTCCAATCAGCGAACGAAAGCAGGTCGTCAGAGTTACCTCCGACATCGGAGGCCAAGCGTTTGCACGCGCCGGGGAGGTCGTCTCCCTCTGCCTTTCGCAGAAGGGATCTTTCAAGCCACTGCGCCGACTCTGTCGACACATACACGGGTTCATCCCTCGACCACTTCCGAGAAGAGATTTGCTTGTAAAGAGATCGGGCGTGATCAGAATCGATTATGCCGAGGGTGTCGCATCGGTGGACGAGAGCCTTGATAGCGACCCCCCAGACCGCCTTCACCTCAGCCAATGCGTTGAGTGTCACGGGTTTGTTGTCCAGGGCTTCGTGCAGCATCTCCTCAGGGCAAAGGAATGCGCCAGCGAACCGATGCGCCTCGTCCTCCATTCGACGAGACTCACGGGCATCCCGGGGCGGTGGTGCGTTTCCATGAAGCGTCAGGTGCCCCAACTCGTGAGCAACAGTCCATCGCTGTCGGTCACCGGACACTCCAGTCTTGGCAACGGACACAACCGGGATCTCGTCGGCGCGAACTGACATGCCGAGGTGACGCCCAAGTTCGGATTCCAGCGGAAGTACGAGGCACCCGAGGCGTTCGACTGCGCGCATCGCATTGGTCACGACGGCATCGTGGTCGATTTGTGCAAGGTGTCGAACTTCAGTCGCGGCTTCCTCGATAGCCTCCTCGTCATCTAGCGCACCTCTGAATGCCGGGATGAGATTAGGAAGGAGCTGCAAACTCAGGGACCGAACGTACTCGACAGCGAGCGTGGTCGCAGCGATCCGGGCATCGGCCTCACGTTTGCTGGCGTCGGCATAAGCACGCAACCAAGGACGGGTCGTGGGGTTCAATCTCAGTTCGGCTGTCAGGAAACTTGGCGAGTATCCCAGCGCTGTTGCTATCCCGCTGATTTGCTCATCCGTCGGTGCCAGGCGGCCAGACTCAATTTGCGAAACCTTCGGTTGAAGTATTCTTGCCCTTACGGCAAGTTCGGCCTGATCCCATCCCCGTACCAAGCGAAGCCGCTTAATCCGTTCCAGAACCTCGTTGTTCACGCCGCCGAAGATCGACAACTGCCCACTGCTCCTCGTGCGCGGCATCTCGTCGGATCACACGGCTTCGTTGCCGCGCTCCTCTTCCTCGTCGGGGAGATCAAGATCATCCTTGTCCGTCTTGAAGTTGGGCGGAAGTGGCGCTGTGTGCGGGATACAAACAACGTCGGCCAGCTTAAGGCGATACGGAGAATGCTCCCCGACGAGCCCACTGACACGGGCCGCCGAGACTTTCAGGAAGGTTCGTGTGCCAGGCTGCATCTCGTACGCAAGAACCCATTGCTCAAAACCTCGCGAGAAGGAGTCACCCTTTTCGTCATCGAACAAAGTGGGGTCCTTGGCCCTAGTGGTCAAGAGGCTGTCCGAGGAAACGGTGACCAGAAGCCTGCCGTACGCATCGCGCCTTGCGCGTCTCAGCCTAAAGCTCCGCTCAATGTCGTCGTGGACGTGCGACACAGTGACACCACCGTTTGGCAATACTTCCAGGACAAGACCGTTTACCGCAAGAAGGCGCGCCGACCAGCCGATTAGCGCCCGGACCAGCGGCGATTCAACGTACTTGGCATCGAAAGCGGGGTGCTCCGCCATAACGGAACCGACCTTGTGCCCTTCAGCCTGAAGCCTTTCCTCGACTCCGCGGACAAGCGCCGTGAGACGACTGGACGTAGATTCCGGAAGGTCATGTGACATTATAGGGAATAGTATACCCGTGAATGTCACATGTCAACTAACCTCTCCCCGAGTCGTCCTCCGGCGAAAGTTTTGTTCGGCCTCCCGAAGGAAGTTAACGATCTCGGAGGGAGTTCCAAGGTATTGCGCAGGGCGACCATAAACACGACTACTCCCCGAGCACACTCTGTCTAATCAGTAACAGCATTTCAAACAGCGTTCTAAACCCTTCAAAGTTAGGCTGGTTATGCGGTGGGTCGCGTCTGACGACGGCTTCGGCGAACCTTGACTTGCTCAACGCGACATTCGCCTTCGTCGCGATTTCGATGACCTCATCGGGGATCAGAGAAGTTCCTGCTCGCCTGTAGAAGAAGTTACCGCTCGTGTGAATGCCGTTCGATGTGTCAAAATCCTTTAGCTGAAAAACGCGTCGACCCTTGGGGTCCGAAAGGGCCAGAAAATCATCCTCATAGAGCAACTCGATGCACACTTTCTCGTCGGAGGATCTATGTTGGGGAACCGGAATCGGCAGAGAGTACACGTTGTTTTGCCAATTCTGAAATCCATCCTCCCCATCGACCTTCTTTACCATACCGTCGTTGTCTCGATCGAAAATGAAGATGGACGTAACTGACTGTTGGACGATGGAAAAGTTGGCGCACATTTTGAAAAGGCCATCGTGGCCCTCACCCACATGCATCTGAGCATCAAGGACAAGATTCACGAACTCTCCATGTTCCTGAAAGTGTCTTAGAGCTGCCTTGATATGAGAGTAATCCGTCTTACCCTCACAGAAGATTCTAGCCTCGAGCGGGCTTTTGGAGGGTTTGCTTGTTGGACGAAACGAATTGTCAACGAGACTCAATTTACGAGCCAGGGTCTTATAAACAGAACTGTGCCAGCCCTTAACCGATCCATAGAATTGAACCTTACCCCGTAGTATTTTCGCGAAGTCAGCAGGTGCTGCTTGCGGGGGACGATTCTTGTGGTCGATGAAACGTGCTTCAGCCTGCTCAAGGCCGTGAGCTCTCCAGATGTAAAGCAAGCCACGAACAGAACGCACATGGTTCTTGGGGATATTTGGAATCTGATTGACTATCAGACCTGTGACCATTTGACGCTGGGTACGCTGCCTGAGAGACGTCTTCTTCATGTTGATCCGAAAGCCGTGCTGTTTTATCACCTCCTCCAGGGCCCTTCCCGCAATAATGACACCCGTCTGTTGATCTGGTTCTGCAAGATCCGTAGGGAACGATCGCCTTCGCGTCGAGAAAGTAAGGTCATCACAGTAACGGGAGTAGTAGCACTGCTGGGAACGGGCGAGCCTGGCGAGATCTCTGTCGAGTCCGCGGCAAATCAGGTTCGAAATGAGTGGTGATGTCGGTGCCCCGAGCGGAAGTTGGCTCCGATAGCAACAAATGCTAGCTAACAACCGTGCCACTGGCAGGGAGTACGAGAAGGGCGGAGCCTTAAACAAACCTATAACTCTTCCGAAATGGATCGTCGGAAAAAAGTCCTCGAGGTCAACGCGAAGAACCCACTGTTGACGACTATGAACACGTGCGTTAGAGATGATGCTTCGACTCCTGATGTAGCCGTGAACGTTCACGCGCGGGCGATAGAGCGGCGCGAGTAGCTCGGCCAGTTTTCGCTGCACTTCCTTTATCGGCCTGATAGGCGCGTGAATTGTGCGGGTTCCCACGCCGGAGCGCCGCATAAGCGTGAAGGTCTCGTACCTCTTGCGCGGAGGCAAAGCATAGAAGAGGAAGGTCAATGTGCGAAGGGGAATACCGAGGCAATTGGCTAACGCTTCAGGGGAATTCATGGGCAAAGGATGAGGGGCAAGCGTAAGGCTGGTAGGGGCAGCACCCGTTGGTTCAACCTGCACAGTGCTTACTCATGCTACACGTGACACGCGCCAACGGCGCGCTAAAGGTGAACGTCCGATAGCCGTGGCGGATACGCCACGGAAAGGCAACCTGTTGAGTGCCACCCCGACCCCAACCCCATCCCTTTCGTCAAGGGAAGGACTAGAGGATATCCCATCGAACGGCGGAGACAGTATGTCGAAGCCGCCTGACTGCTTATTCGTCAGCCTTTGACTAAATCCCTGCAAGCCGATCTGAGAATCTCCTGACTGAGGCATCCCGAAATTCAGAACTGACCGGGAGCGGAACAGGCCATCGCCCCCCTGCAGCGTGCCCAAAGATGGATTTCGCGTGCCGAAGACCGTTGGCAACAAGCGCCCCACCAGGGCAAACGGGGTTTTCTACCACCCCCACGGGCCCGGGGGATGCAGAAAACCCGGTAGAAAACCTAACGTTGTTCATGGTAGCGGAGGTTTGGGTCTTTTCTGAAACGGAGAGGAGACTCCCAGCGAGGTTCCAGGCGGAGCCGGGCGAAGCCGGGCGTAGTCTGGAGGCGAGTGGGAGTCTCCGAGAGGATTGTTGCTGCGGGCTAAGCGGCCTGCGATTCGGATCGAAGTCGATGTCGATGAAGCGCGAGCGAGTTGACCATCAGCGCGTACCCCAACAGATTCACATGCTGGCGCGCGTGTCCCACACTGTGGGCCCGGCCGAGGTACAGCGAGTCAACAAGACCGCGGTTGATGGACTCCGCGTCATTGCGGCGCCGGTGAAGAGCGCGGAAGTCTGGATCCGAGGGCGGGATGGGCCTCACGTTTTCGGTCCGATTGAACCGGCGCTTTTTGTCCTCTTCGTTTCCGTGAAGACGCACGGTGACAACCGTCCTAGCACCGGGCACGAAATAGTCGTTGTACCAGCGAAACAACCCTGTCCCGTCTTGGAATCTTCGGGTGCGCACGCGACGAAGCTCGACGAACTCGACTTCACCGATATCAGTAAGTTGTCCCAGGCCCACCGCTCCACCTTGCGCATACAGACTGAGTGTTCGATGGGATCCATCCTCAAATTCGAGTTTCTTGTCCTCGATGTGGACACTCTTCTCGACGCGGCGCCGTGGATTCTTTCCGGAAGTTTTGTCGCTGCCCGAGGCTGCGGTCACTTTGTTGATCGGAATAAGCCCATGCTCCCGCAACAGCGTCTGATGGTGCACACCGCGCAGAGCTGTGTCGTAGATCACTCCCTGCGCGCCGGGAATGAGCGGCGCAAGACGCCCAAAGCACTCTGTCGCCACAGCCGCCTCACTCCCCCTTCCGGGAGCCCACTCGACATCCAAGATGATTCGGCCTCGTTCGTCTTGCGTCCGGGCGGCCACGATCACAAACTTCGTCCCAAAAGCCGTTGCCCCATCGCCCTCAAAGTGCAGATCCGCATCGGGATCGTAGCGGACCTGTTTGATTTCGCCGGTCTCCTTGTTGACGCGCTTGTCGCCGGCCTTGCCTTTGAAAAGGGCAGTTACGACTTTCCCGTCCGCGTAAATGAGGCGGCTCAAATCGGGGTGAGTCCATGACCCCGGCCCCTCGGGATCCAGAAGCTGCCGCGGATCCCTTGTGCAAACATCGACTTCATCGGAATGTGCCACCGAATGACCTATGGAGCGCCATGGGCATTCAGGTGCGAATGAAGGTGAGGATGCCCTCGAACACAGGACAATATCCTTCGCTTGTGTCGACCGAGAGCGTCGGCACGTCCAGGCGGACCGGCTCAAACGCGCCGAGGGAGATCTCTCCGCTTTTGGTCCGTGCCAGAAACTCGTCATCGGGATGGGAAAGCCGTCGCATGGGTTCATCGTCCCTTCGTCGCACTATACGGTCTTGCGCAAGCTCGCTATCGATCCGGCATTGGATCACGCGCATGCGAACTGTTTCGCGCAGCGGCTCCAGCTTCGGTGCCCAAAGCTTGTGCTGGAACGCCGCCTCGGCGACGAGTGTTACGCCGCTCACTAGGAGAAGTTGTATGACGTCGAAGAACGCCGCGTTCGTGTGTCTAGCGACATCGTCGTCCACTGCCGGCGTTCGTTCTCCGCGCGCATGCACAAGTCCTTCTCTAATCTCGTCACGACAGATCGCGGGACAAGGGACCGCACGCGCAAGCGCGTGGGCCAGGGTGGTCTTGCCGGAACCCGGCGGACCGGAGACGACGATCAGCGTCGGTGGCGCCACAGCCCATCGTCTCACATTGAGAGAACGTACCTATCTGGGGTGCGCGACCTCGCTATCGCCCGAAGGAACTTCGCTCGAACTTGCCAGTCCCCGCCAGATCCAGAACCGTCGACCTCCAAGTCCAACCCTAGTCGATCCAATCGACGTCTCAAGCGGGTAGACGGGGCGCCACTTCTGGAGTCGGCGGCCTTTGTCGACACCAAGCGCTCTTCGATGGGTCGTGCTCACCCGCCTCTCTTAGAGGGACGACTCTAGCCGGCAGGGACCGGCTCGGGCGGGGGCGGCCCTACGTAATGGGCGCTCGGCCGAATGATTCGGTTGTCCAACGCTTGCTCGACGATGTGGGCGGTCCATCCGATGACCCGGCTGCACGCAAACGTCGGCGTGAACATCTCGCGGGGCAGGCCGGCGGCATCGAGAACGATCGCAGCGTAGAACTCCACGTTGGTATAGAGACGACGGCCGGGTTTGAGTTCGCTGAGAAGGGCAATCGCCCGCGCCTCCACGTGCTTGGCAAACTGGAGTCTCTCGCCACCAAGACGCTCCGCAATCTCTTGAAGCATGACTGAACGCGGGTCGGTCGTGCGATACACCGGGTGGCCGAAGCCCATCAGACGGTTCCCGCCCTCAATCGCGGCACGGATCCACGAGTCGGCCCTTTGCGGAGTTCCAATCGCGTCGAGCATGTCGAGGGCGCGGCTCGGCGCACCACCGTGCAGGGGCCCTGACAGCGCGCCAAGGGCCCCGGCGACAGCCGACCCGAGACTGGCTCCCGTCGAAGTGATAACCCGTGCCGTAAAAATGGAGGCATTGAAACCGTGATCGGCAGTGAGGATCAGATACTGCTCAAGAGCGCGAGCTTGATCGGGCGGAGGTTCCTTGTCCGTGAGCATGTATAGAAAATTGGCGGCGTGCGACAGCCCAGGGTGCGGGTCCACCGGTTCCAATCCCTGACTCAAGCGATGAAGAGCGATCGTAAGCGTGGGCATTACCGCGCAGGTTCGGAGGGCCGCGCTGCGAAGACTCGAACGGTCGCTGTCGAGTGAGGCAATGCTGCCGAAGGAGGCCACAGCGACCGAGTACGCGGCCTGCAGCAAGTCGAGGAGGGTTGCATCGGACTGCAACCCCTCGAGATTCGGGAGGACCTGCCTCACGGTGGATGGGATCTCACGAAGGGAGCGAACTTCTTGAGCAAAGCTCTCTCTTTCGGCTCCGCTGGGAAGATGGCCTTCGTAAAGAAGAAACCAAACGTCTTCCAGGGTTCGTGTTCGTGCTAGCTCCGTGGCGTCGTACTGACGGTAGTGGAAAAAACCTTCTTCTCCGCGCACATCGCCGACGGATGTCTCCGCGACCACCACTCCCTTCAGGCCACGAGGGGCGTCGGCGGCGATCGTTCCGGCCGGCTGGATCTGGGCGATCTTCATCAGATCGCGCATCGACACAATTCCTTCCAGTTTTCCCCCGATCTACGACTGGGATGTGCCGGAAGCCGCGGTCCGCGAGTTTCTGGAATGCAACCGCGACGTCGGTTGAGGGTTCGACCGTTTCCGGCTCGCCCGTCATCCACTCAGAAACCTTGGTAGCGGAGGCCTCGGCGCCGGAGGCGGCTAAGCGGACCAGGTCTCGCTCTGTGAGGATGCCAATCGGGCGCTTGCCGTCCACGACGACCACGGAACCAACTGAGTGTTCTCGCATTTGTTGAGCAGCCCTAGTGATGGTCTCGGACGAAGACGCTGTCACCACGGGAGCGCTCATGATCTCCGCGACCGTTCGGAGCTTTGGTGTTACGAGGGCACCCAAGTCAACCTCCCAGGCTCTGTCGGGCAAAGGACCGATATATTGATTTGACTAGATTATACTTGATGATAGTTGATTATAGGCTAGGAGCCAGCATGCCCACAGGGATCAAGATCGAAGGCGAGGAATATATGACTGCCCAAGAGGCCGCGGCCCGATTGGGTGTGAAGCCCGCAACTCTTTACGCCTATACCAGCCGCGGAAGGCTTCGCTCTTTTCGTCAAGGGATCAGGCGCCGTAGCTTGTACCGCCAGCGAGACGTAGATGTCCTGCTCCGCTTCGGCCCGTCAGTCGGCGGTCGCCCGACGGCGAGGCTCCCAAGAGCGGAGGAGTGGATCCCTTACACCGGTTAGGTCTGCCGTCACAGCGGATTTCGATAGTCAAGTGCCGTCGGGGAATCCCGACAGCCGTAATCCACCTGCCCGACCGATCGACCAAGTCGTGGGTCCAAAGAATGCTGAATGATCGGGGAACGCCGGAAGCAGCCCTTAAATCGCCCGTTTGCCATGAGGGCCCGGCCAGACACTACGTATTCATGGAGGTGCGTTCCGCTACCCCTCTGACCTGCGGTTTTGTGGGGTTGCTTGTGAATCCATTTTTGAATTCACAGTTGACGTACGTGCCATCTCACAAATCTTTCCATGGTGCTCTCATTTAACCTCCGTGGGGCGTCTACGGGTAGATCGAGCTCTTTCTTGACACGTTTCGCGAGTTCACGGTGCGTCCATGGGTAAAGCTGGTACTTCATGATTAGCGCGAAACCTCCCGCGTGAACGATCTCATTAATCCATGACTTCGGCAGCATCCGACACGCGAAGAGGGGCCTAATGCCTAGTGTGTGGCACAGGTCGATTTTGACAAGTAGCTCGTTATGGTCCATATAGCCCAGCGTGTTTTTCACTTCTACACCGTAGGCGATCCCATCTCGCTCGAAAATGAAATCAAGATTGTGGTCACTGTTGGTCCAGGCCCGTTCACCGAAGGAGTTCGCCTCCCTACCTTTCATGACGAACTGCCTGGAAGCGAAGCCCTCGAGCACGAGCAGCTCCCCGTGCAGACCGATGGCACCACCGATATTGGGGTCGGCGTACTCCTCAACGAGCCCCACGACACGGTTGGCTTCCCGGCGGTGGTACCGATAATCTTTGTGCCATACCAAGTGGATCGTCTGGCCTGTTGACATAGTTCTTGTTTCGCTGTTTAGGACGCCTGAAGCGACCAACTGCCGTATTGCTCGGTTGGTGATCCAGTGGAACCATTTATTTTCGTATTGAACCTCTAACTGCCTGGAGAAAAACACACGGCTGTTGTTGGTTTGGCAATACTGAGCGAGAGCGTGTGCTGCCTGTTCTTGACTCGCGTCGGCCCGAGAGACTTCGCGTGTCTCTGCGCCTAGAACACTCTCATCATCGCTCACGAGGAGATATTGGCTTCTCTAGGCCAGTTTGTCTATATCTAAAACGACGACGATAAGTTGGGCGAGTCTAACGGCTTTGCCGTTCGGTAAATGGCGCGCTCGAACCTCACGACCGCAACGTTAGGACTTGGGCATCAACGTCGTACTCGTAGTTCGTGATCGCACCGGTTCCTATTAGGCCAATCGCATCGTCAATAACTTGCAACGGTACGGCAAACCACTCGTTCGCCTCCGCGACGGTCACCCCGTTGCGCTCGAACCACACATCCAATCGAGCACCGGCGAACAAACGATGCAGCATGCGTTCGATCTTCTTCTCTACTCCTGCGGGCACCTCGTATTCGGCGAGGAGTTCGACCGGTGCTTTCAAGAAGGTGGTTCGCTTGAAGGCATCGGCGGTGCGTTTTTCCACGGATCGTTTGGTCACCCCGATCTTGTGCAGGTGTGCGAGCTCTTGCACTTGGGGGTCGTCACTCAGCGAGCGAAGCACGTAAACCGCGGCCATTGGGGTCTCGGGTTCAAGTCCTATCGCCTCAAGCGTGGCGGCATTTGTATCCGTTACACCCTTGCCGAACCGGTACAACTGACTCGACAAAGATCGAAGCAGCAAGTCTGCTTCGGTGCCGTTCTCGAAGATGCACCGCAACCGGGCATTGATGCGCCCGTGCTCTTTTACTTTCTCGCTGGTCTCCGCCACATACACCAGCGCACCCTTCAAGACGTAATAGGTGTCGGCACGGATCTGCTGTTCGTTGCGAAACGCCACGATCTTGCGCGATCCAGCCTGAAGTTCGGCATGACATAGCTTGAAGAGCGGTTCAAATCGATAGAAGTCCTCGCAGGTCGTGCGTTGAGCGATCTTATCGGGGACCGTCACGATCTTGGGCACATTGCGGATGGCGAAGATGTCTTTCGTAGGTTCGTCCAGAAGGCCGCTCGTGTCAGACGCCAGGAGCTCCTCCAACGACGCGGGTGGCTCAGGCTCCCGGAGCAGGTTCGTCTCGTCGTACTCCTTCATAGCTAAACGCTGCTCTTCACTTCCCGCGATAGCTCTAAGGCGCATCGCCAGCTTGCTCTCTCCCATGTCCGAAGTGTTGATCGCAGGCTCTCGACCGTGCGCGGCAACGAAGTTCATGATCTCCTTGAACCCAGCTAGTAGTCGATCCTGTGCCGTAATAGGCGGCGGCTCCACTGGGACCTCCAACAGGCCGAACTCGTCCTGCTCGATCATCTTGCGCAGGTTGTCGGGGGTCATGCTCACAGTCCCTGCTCCCTTCGCTGTTTCTGCAGATAAAGCAACGCCTCGGCCATGCGTCGCTCCAAAGGATCAGCGGAACGTACGCTCGGTCTGTCGCCGCGTTGGCGTACGAAATCCTGGATCTTCGGCCAAAGGATGAGCGCCTCTGGTTCCTCGATGTCGATCCGGGTCGTGTCGATAGCTTCTTGGATCAGGCGAAGTACATGTGTGGTCACCGACTTCGACAGGATCTCGAATGCCCTCTGGAACGGATTGACGGAATCGATCAAGTCGATGTTGAGTTCATCGATGTTGACGAACTTGCCTGCCATCAAGACGAACCGCGTGTCTCCGACTTCCTTGATCTCCCCGTTCTTTATCACCGAGTCGGTGACGACGTGCTGCCGAACCTCCTCAACTTCTTCCTCCGACATATCCGGGTAGCGCTTGCGGATGATCTTTGGGATTAGCACCTTGTTCATAACTTCCGGGTCGATGTTTCCAGGCATCGCCTTCAACATCGTCTGATCCTGCAGGATCTGAGCCTTCAGGTCGTTGAGGTCGGACTCGATGACGTTCCGCACTCGCTGGGTGGATGGCTCCTTGAAACCCTTAATCTTCAGCTCGCCGGGGTCCGAGTGATCGTCGCCAGAACGCTTTGCTTTGAACTTGAAGTTGGGTGCGACCACTTGTTCCATTAGTAGCGACGCCGTGATCGCCTTGAGCATGTTGTTCACGGCGACCTTCACTTCGTCGTCGCCAACATCAGGCTGAGCGATCAGGTTGGTAAACTGGGAATGCGACTTGTTGCTGCTATCACGAGTGCAGCGCCCGATGATCTGGATGATCTCGGTCAACGACCCCCGGTATCCCACCGTAAGGGCATGCTCGCAGTAGGGCCAGTCGAAGCCCTCCTTGGCCATGCCCAGCGCGATGATGAGGTCCATGTCGTCGAGGGAATCCATCGTGCGAAGGTATTCCATGATCTTCCTTCGCTGTGATTCCTCGTCATAAACGAGGTCAGCCACCTTGATGGTCTTCCCGTCACGCGTACGCTTGACGTAGAGCACGCCCGTCCCTTCGTCTTGATACTCGACCTCCCCAAAGCTGTCGATAATCTCATCAACCTCACGATGCTTGTCCTTCGTGGACTCACCTGATTGAACGTTCGGGATATGTAGGATCGTCTTCTTGTCGGTGTCGAGTACCTCATGGACTGCCTCGGTGTACTTGCCCTGGTAGAAGTGGTAACCGATCCCGAGCGACTTCATGTACGTGTAGCCATTGAGTTGTTGGTAGTAGTTGTAGGTGACCTTGGTGAATCGCGCCTCATCCGCTGGTTCGAGGACCGGCACAGCATCGCCCCGGAAATAGGAGCCCGTCATCGCTACTATGTGCGCGTTCGTGTGGGCCATGACCGACCTGACGAGCTCCCCCAAACGACTACCCTCGTCGGCGGAAACATGATGGAACTCGTCAACAGCCAGCAGCACGTCGTTCAGCAGGCTCTCATCGAGCGCGTCATGCGCGAACCTGAGGGTTGCATGGGTGCACACGAGCACCGTGTCTGAGCCTTCCAAGAAGCGCCTGACCGCCTGAACTTTGCTCTCGTCAGCGCCTGGTGTGCAGAGATTGTTGCGGTCCTCGACAACCCAGTCCGCGAAGAAGCCGTGCTCGGTTAGCTTCGTGCTGGCGAAAGAGGAACCGATAGAGCGTTCGGGTACCGCCACGATGACTTTCTTGAGCCCTTGGTTGAACAGCTTGTCGAGCGCAAGGAACATCAGCGCCCGCGACTTTCCCGAGGCAGGCGGCGCCTTCAACAGCAGGTACTGGTTATTGCGCGCCTCGAACGCCTTCCCCTGCATCTCACGCATGCCCGACGCGTTGGTCGAAGTGCTACGACCTGTCTGTTCGTACTGCACTTCAACGAGATTAGGCACCGATCGACGCTCCGTCCTTCGCTGAGGTCATCGCTGCATACATCTGGAAAAGTAGTTCCAGCCGTTCTTCGTCCGAGGTGAACTCGCGCTTCCGATAAAGTTGATCGACAGCCTCATCTAATCGTCGATGAGCTCGTCGCAACACCTCGGGCATCTTGTCCGGGTCATACAACTCAGCAAGCGTCTGTTCGGCAAACTGCTCACGCGCATCCAATACCTCGAACACGTGATCGGCCAATGCAGCCTTGGTCGCAGCTGGCAGATCGGGCACTGGGAAGGTGTTGTAGCAGAGCACAGCCGAATATCGGATTCGAGATTCAAGGCGCCCCGCTACCGCGCGCACCCACACCATATGCATCCGCGACTGAATCAGTCCAAACACCCATGGCTCCGCGTCGTAGATCGCATTCGCGGCGTCGGAGATCACAACATCACTGCCAAGGTACCCGATTGGAACGTATTGCCTGCGCTCAGAAGTCGTCCGCGGAACGATCATGCATTCCGAGTCTCGGTAACAAGAGAAGTAGAATCTAGTCGGCGTTTCAGCAAGCTTGTTGGTACTTGGCTCGGTGCTTGCCAGCCGGTGTCTCTTGACCCGTTCTAACCTTGCTGCAATCTCAGGGATTGCTGCCGCGGGCGCTGCCTCAGCGTCGGCGATGTACAGGCACCATCGCTCTTGGCCGTGCAGAAACTCTGCTCCACCTATGAATGGTTTGACCCAACGGGCCGCGGCCGGGAACACAGAAAGAAGCTGGTCGCGCTCAACCCTTGTAAGCAATAAATGCCCGCCGTCGTTCGCCAAGCACCCATAACTCATGGAAGGAAGAACAGAGGCAAGCTTCTTACTTGCCCTCTGCACCGTAACATTGCTTCCCTCCACAAGGTACGGGCTGATATTCGAAACTTCCTTCACAACACCACTCGAGTACACTTTTTTTCGCTTGACAGGGCCACGCCTAAGGCCAAGCACAACGCATGTAACTCCCGCACCACCTTTAGCTTCGTTCGTCCATCGGAAGGATTGGTGGGCAAAGGCGAGCTCTATCCCGCTCGCTAAGACATCGGGCCAAAGTATGCTGACCTGTTCGCCTTGCGTGACGGAATTCGTGACCACAAGTCCCACGGCCTCGACTCGTCCCTCTGCCAACATCTTCGCCGCGAGAACGATCCACGAGCAAACGTAGTCAAGACTCTTGTACCGAGAATGATGCAGCTTAAGGTCAGCCTTGTGCTCCTTCGACTGGTTTCGGGAGCCAAGGTACGGAGGATTTCCAAGTACATAAGCCTCAGCTCCATGTTCAGTTGAAAGAACATTTGACCACTCGATGCGCGTAGCATTTCCGCACAGCACGTTTCCAGTGTCCTTGAGCGGGATGAGCGAGATCTCCACTCCAAATAACTCCTTGAACTCGACATTCATCTGATGCTTAGCAAGCCAAAGCGACAGGATGGCAATCTCGTGCGCAAAGTCATCGATCTCGATGCCGTAGAAGTTCTCGAGCTTTATACCTGAGAGCTTAAAGAGCCCGATCTTGTTGTGGTCGAGTTCGCCCATTCGCTGAAGGACGCGGTGTTCGAGCTTCCGAAGCTCCTTGTAGGCGATCACGAGGAAGTTGCCAGAGCCGCAGGCAGGGTCAAACACTTTGATCGCGCAGATGCGGTCGAGCAGGCTCTGCAACTTGCCGGGGATATCCGCGGCTGCCTCGAATGCCCCGTGGAGATCGTCAAGGAACAGAGGCCTGATGACTTTCATGATGTTCTCGACCGACGTGTAGTGCATTCCCAGGCCTTCGCGTTGGCTGGGATGCACTACTGCCTGAATCATCGAACCGAAGATGTCTGGGTTAATTTGCGACCAATTAAGCGTGCCACATTCGAGGACAAGCCTACGGGCCTTGGCAGAGAAAAGAGGTGGCGAAGAGGCCTCGTTGAACAGGTTGCCGTTGACGTATCCGAAATAGCGGAGGTGCGACGGAAGACCAGAGCGCATCGAAGGCTCCATGTTTAGCACCGCGAACAGCGTGTCGAGGAAGAGATGCACATCCTTGCCATCGGCCCCCGTGAAGGAGCCCACCGCGTTAGTGAACTGGCCCTTGTCGAACACCCCCGTATCCTCAGCGAAGAAACAGAACAGCAGGCGCGAGAAGAAGACGTTGAGATGATGCACGTCGGTCTCAGTAGTGGTCTGGTTGTGCCTGATGATCTCGTCGTAGAGTCGCGCCATCTTCTCGGCGGCTTTGATGTCCGCGTAGTTCAGGCTCTCGAGCTGAGTCTTTTCGATACCAGCCCACGGCAGGAAGAACGCTGTGTGGCTGGGCAGTGCAGACAGGGGCGTGTCGAGCGTGTCGTGGCTCTTCGTGTCGAGCGCGAGAAGGTGGTTAGCGTCTCGAACGATAAGGAACCGGGGGCGCTCCTTCAGAATCCGCGGATCAGACTTGGCGCTATCAATCAGGGCGTGGAGATCATCTCCCCCCTGCACTAAGCGGTAGTAGACCTTGCCCTTCCAGAGCCGCTCGTCCTCTCGGTCTGAACGGTTATGCGAGCCATTGCGAAGGCGACTTATCGAGGCTTTCGGTAGGCCATACGCCCGCAGCAAGTCGTAGATCAGATCGAAGCCCTGGCTGATATCGAGCTCCGCGACGTGCTGTTCGATTTCGCCGAGATTCATAGGCTGAATCCTACCGAGAAGGCTGCGGTTGTAGAACGTTGTTCAGGAACTGGCGACAGCGCCCTGTCCGTTATGCGAGCCCGTGACTCAGGGCAGCTCAATGGGCCCAGCCGTAGCCGGCCTGGGAGGGCCCCCGGCAGAGACTGGTGGTCGACGTCGATCTCGCGCTGCCTCCTCGATTTCAGACTGCAAAAGCACGGCTTCGTCGCCCGGCGCGCCACCGGCCGGCGCTTCACAGCAAATAGATTTGAGCTTCCTCGTGAAGCAAGAAACGAATCGCCGCGGGTCACCCATACCAGCGCGAGCTTGTGGGCGCCGAAATCGCAGATTCGGGTTCGTCAAGGAACCGTATCGGGCGTGTCGCCAGCCCCCGTAGGTGGCCTTTGGGACCGCTCGATGTTGTCTCGGACATGCAGGTGTAGCAAGAGATACTTCCGCGCCAAACGCTGAACGGTCTCGGTAGGCAGTTCACTTTCTGCGATGACTTGCCCGTGGACCAGGTCGTCCCTCCGATCCTTGGCTTGCTTAAACTCATCCACATCCTGGTTGGGTTCTTCGGGGCTTAGTTGCAATACGATGAGGATGAACTTGTCGAGGAGCGTGTACTTGTCCTTCGTCACGGCTCGAACTCGCTTCAAGGATAGAGCGCTAATGACCGGATGATCACCCAATGCAAGTGCAGCAAAGAAGGCCACCCCGTGGTGCTTGAAGACCTTGTTGACGAAAATCTCGAGTGCCGTCCACCCGAACAAGAAAGACCTGAGTCGATCCTGAGAGTTTTCGAACGAGGCGAGAAGTAGGCGAGTGACTGAATCCAGCCAATGGTCTGTCGCAAGCGCGTGAAATACGTCTCCAGATGCGCCTAGGTTGCTTGGATCCAGTTGCCGAGAGACAAAACCCTGAGCTGAACCGGTCAACCTGTATGAGTAGACGTGCTTCCCGTCGGAACGCCAGAACGTAACAGCATCCGATACGGCTTCGACACCAAGGACACTGTCGAGCAAGAGTGCGGTGGCGACCCTAATCGCGTTAAGCGACTCCGAATGTTGTCTTCGAATAGCGAACTTTGACGGTCCGTCCCGGCTCAGCACGAAGTCCGCGTATTCATGCTCTTCCGTGGCGACTCCGTCGGCATGGCCCGAAAACTCGACTACTAGATATACGGCGGATCTCCCGTATTTTCGAGTTCTCTCTTCCTGAATCGTTTCGAGCTCCAGGGAGACCTGTCCCTCGAAACCCAGGGAAGCATCTGTGCCAAAAGACATGCGGTTCAAGATTGTGTTCGCGACCGCGACGTTTCGATCTACTTGAGGCCACCGGCGATCCAGTCTGCTGGTGAGTACGGCAGACATGTTGGCGGAAGAACTGCTTGCGATCGGCACGTCCGACTGCCCTACCGATGGGGCAATGCCCTTGATCCAGTAGAAGGTCGTGTAGGCGTAGCGCATCATCAAGGCGCACGAACTTGCGATCGGACGCAGCGGCTAGTACTGCTGTTCACCGATCACCTGGCGCACGATTGCCTTCGAGATCTGCCAAAAGAGCATCGCATCGTCTCGGCTTAGTACAACACCATGCGAGAGCTCCTTCTGAGGATGCACATAGTTTCTATAGTCCCGAACCACCTCGCCGACATCGCGGGCGGATTGAGAAATCCAACCTAGTTCATGGGCAACGTCGATGTAATTGCGGAGCGTCCATTCGTTTAACTGCAAAGGCTTTCCAGTTCTGGTGTTTTTTGGTGCCGTTCGTGCCCCGAAGACGGCCCCCTTGTCGACCTGGTGGTGGACGCGAGCAAGCAGAATAGCTTCCACCAGCCCGCCCATCATCACAGTGGCAGCTAATGGGGCATTGGCTGCAATGCAGTTTGCGCACTCGGCCCATCTCCTGTTTAGCACCTCTCGCATCCTGGCATCGGGGACGAGGGCACTGAACCCGGGCGGCA
Source organism: uncultured Actinomycetes bacterium (assembly GCA_964501265.1). Taxonomy (GTDB): domain Bacteria; phylum Actinomycetota; class CADDZG01; order JAHWKV01; family JAHWKV01; genus CAZCSK01. The sequence goes on along the minus strand of CAZCSK010000011.1, from coordinate 38,703 downwards.
AATCATCGGTTGGGGTGGTGGCTTGTGCCGGAGTGAGCGAATATTGCTTAAGGGCATTGAGGTCGGTCTTGAGTGTTTTCAACATTGTCCCGTAGCGGGACCGCATGGTCGACCTGTCTGAAGCCGCTGAAAGTTCCTTGTACGAGCTGTCGACGCGCGCCAAGAGCTCGCCATCAATGACCAAAGCTACAGCTGGCCGATATGTGTTGAACCACGCAAGGCAGTTGGCGCGGATAATGGCAGTTTCTTCGTTGGCGCTAACCTGCTGGGTCGATTTTCTCTTCAGCGTTCGACGCAGTTTCTCTAAATCCTGGACTATCGTATCTATTTGAGTGTAGAGATCTGACATCCCTCATTTGGCCGTTGGCGCGGTGGCTCTTGTAGCGGGCTTCTTGTTCCTTTGACTTGGCTTTCGCTTGACCGCCTTCTTCTTGCTACGGCGAGCACGCCTTTTGGCGGGCGTCAATTGGGCGGATTCTCCGGTTAAACCTAATGTCATCGCGACCAGATTTTCGCCCACGGTGCTGATTCGATACATCCCCCGATCTTCTCTGTCGAGGAGCCCGGCCGCGTGTGCGTTATTCAAAGTCTGTGCTGGCGCTCGAAGACGTTCCCTGCCGGCCAGCCGACAGGCCTCAATGAGGTCATCCTTCGATACGGATTCCTTTCGATCCGCTGCCGGAGCTTCGAAACGGTAGTAGTAGGCGATAGTAGCCGCAAAAGCCTGATCATTATGTGGACGCTTGCTGTCCACGAATTTCTTGATGTCCAACGGAGTCTGATGCTGCTGCGGAGACGCCGCAGGATCCAACTGAGGGGTTTGGGGTTGCGAGGGCGGCTTATCCGGTTGGACTGTCGCAAGGCCGAGCTTTTCTCTGACCCAACGCAATATGCGCTCTTGATCATCTAGCTCAAAGGGTTCAAGCGCCGCCACGATTTGGCGCACCGCATCTAAATCGTCCGTCAAAGTAGCCAACGGTCCTACCTCCTATAGTGTGCATGATGGGCGTTGTTAAAGCGACCTGCAAAAGCCCGCTGGGTCGGCGATCCGAGAAGGGCATCTGCTCATTCTCCCCCACCCTTCGATCTCCGTCAGGCTCCTAGCCTGTTCTTGTGAGGTCTAACCCCAACTGCCGGCACTCGCCGTCAATGTCAGTTGGAGTGCCGAGGGCAAGAAAATCGCTGCCCTCTACGCGAATAATCGCTGCGGTCTGTGTTCGGCGATAGAGCTTCGCTCCAGGACACCCTCACGTGCCCAAAACCGGTTTTCACGTGCCCAAGACCTTCGACAACAAGCGCCTCACCAGGGCAAACGGGGTTTTCTACCACCCCTACGGGCCCGCGGACTTCATGATATTCGCCGTAGCTGACCGCGGGACTTCGCCGAAGAATTTGCGCTGCTCGTTTTGTACCTCTGCCGCACGGCGAATGTAGCGCTCGGGGTCCGACCATTTGATCTGGGCAAACTTCAGAACCTCCGGGTTGGGCAACACCAGAAACTTTTCCTCTTCTACCCCCTCGACAATAGCCTCGGCCACTTGTGCCGGAGGAATCCCAGTGGCCTTCAGGAACTCGCTCCCAAGAGAGCGCACTTCGGTTTCATTCAACTCCAGATGGGGATCCTGGTTGGCCCTCCCCCGATCGAGCAAGCCGGTATTGACCCATAACGGACAGACAAGCGAAACTCCGATTCCGGATCCATACAGAGAAATGGCAAGCGATTCCACCAAGCCGAACACTGCGAACTTGCTCATGCAATAGGCGGACAGCCCCGGCGTGCCCAAGATCCCAGCAGCGGAAGCCACGTGCACCAAGTGGCCGCTCCCTCTCTGCTTAAAATATGGAAGCGCGGCTCGAATGGCATACACATGTGGCCAGACGTTGATGTCGGTTACCCATTTCCAGTCGTCCATCGAGGTCGACTCCGCCGGTCCGGTTACAAAGACTCCGGCGTTGTTCACTAAGACGTCCAAAGACCTCATTTTTTCGATGGTCTCGGCGACCATGCTAGCAACTGCCTCCTCACTTGTAACGTCAACTTTGAGAGCCAATGTTTCGGTGCCGCCTGCGCCGAGCTCGGATGCGACTGCTTCGGCTCCCGCCCCGTCGATGTCGGTGACGACGAGCCGCGCGCCCCGTTTCGAGAACGCCAGCGCCGTCGCCTTCCCAATCCCATTGGCCGCTCCTGTGATAAGGACCACTTTGTCTCTTAGATCTCTCAAGCTGCTCCCTCCCTAGACTCCGCAAAGAACTCGAAAATGTAACCCGTGGTCTCGACCGGACGTTCGAGCGGCAACAAGTGCCCCGCTCCCTCCAAAACGACGAGCTGCGAGCCCGCGATTCGAGAGGCAAGATTCTGACCGTTGCCCAACGGTACCAGCGGATCATTGTCGCCGTGAAGGATCAAGGTAGGTACTTTGATTCGGTCCAGCCTGTCCCAGCTGCTAAAGCCCGCGATCGCGGTCCACTGTCTTGCCAGCGCGTCATAATCGGCCCCGGCTCCCAACGACCCCATCGCGACTGCGGCCTCCACGATTCCGGGATTGGCGTCGGCGAAACCGGGTCCGGATAGCAACTCCATCGTGCGACGCAGCCTTGCCGACGGATCCTTGATCATGGTCAAAGCGAAAAGCTCGACCATAATCTCAGGCTCCGGACCCACTCCCCCGCCGATTCCTGGCCCAGATGAAATCAGCATTAAGTCCGACACTAGCGAGGGATGGGTCAGAGCGAGTTCTTGCGCGATGAAGCCTCCCATCGAAATGCCGAGAACGCCTGTACCTTTGACGCCTTCCTGATCGAGCACGGCGGCTGCATCGCCGGCCATATCTGTGATGGTGTATCCGCTCGGCGACGGACTTGAAAGCCCTGTGTCCCGGTTCTCGATGACGATCACCTTGAACCCTTGGCTTCCGAGCAGGGCCGGCAATGGACCCCATGCGGCAGCGGTCGTTGCAAGTCCCATCAATAGCGTGAGCGGCGCTCCATCGCCGTGCACCCAGTAGGCGATTTCGAGGTCGCCGTCCCGCATGCGACGCTCGGTGGTCAAAGTTTGCTCACGACCTTCTCGCCGAACTCGCGCAGCCGCTCGCGTCGTCGCTCGCGGAGCATGAAGTAACTGATACCCATTTCGCGACGCTCGTGAAGGATGTCGATCAGACGGGAGGGATCACCGGTAAGGGCCCACAGGTGGCCGGGATCGTCACCTTCAAACTCGATGGAGTTGATTTGAATCTGCAGGATCGGAACATCGCGGCCCGCTCCCGCGGCAGCTTGACGAACAATCTCGATCTTGTCCTTGATCGATTCGGGGCTCATCTCTTTTAGCATCCCGGCTCGATCCTCGAAGTTCCGGAGGCTAGACGTGAGACCCACAACGTCGGCATGTCGGCCGGCGAGCGCCAGCATCCGCGGCCCCCCTGCACCGATTAGCAGCGGCGGATGCGGTCGTTGGATTGGTTTCGGCAAACCCGGCGCTCCCGAAATTCGGTAGTGCTTGCCGGAAAAGTCGGTCCGGTCGTTGGTCCACAAACTCTTGATGACTACGATCGCTTCTTCCAGTCGATCGATCCTTTTCCCCGGCGTGTCGAACGGAATGCCGATCGACTCGAACTCGGGTCCTAACCATCCGGCGCCAATCCCGGCCTCGACCCGTCCTTCCGAGAGCACATCAATCGAGGCCACCGAACGGGCGTAATGCGCCGGATGCCTGAAATCGTTGGCCGCCACGATACAGACCAGACGCAACCGGCTCGTTACGGCCGCTACATAACTCATAGCCGCAAACGGCTCGTGCAAGGAAATAAAGTCTGGGCCCCCGCCGACAAAGTAGTGGTCTGGGAAGCCAAGGGAGAAGTACCCGAGGTCTTCGAGTTCTCGAGCGAATGCGGCCAGTTCATGTCCAGGCATCGCGGGCGCCCATTGAACTCCGATGCGGATTGGATTACTCAGCCGGCTATGTCCTTCAGAGTCCGGATGATGGCGAGACGATCTTCCAAGTTGCCGGCTACAGGGTTCACAATCAGGGTGGTTACACCAGCCGCCTCATAACGTTTGATGCGCTCGGCCACGCGCTCCGCTGGCCCGGCCAGTGCAGTTGCATCGATCAGCTCTTTGGGAACCGCCTGATAAGCCTCGAATTTCTGCCCGGCGAGGTAAAGCTCTTGGATCCTCGCGCAAGCTTCCCCGTACCCATAGCGGGTTGCAAGCGCGACATAGAAGTTGTCTTCCTTAGAGCCCATCCCGCCCATGTACAGCCCATAGTACGGACGCATCGAGTCGTAGCAATCGCTCACGTTATCGCCGATCGAAACAAACGCGTTGGGCGCTATGTCGATCGACTTCTGATCACGACCCGCCAGCGCCAGCCCCTCCTGAAGCGATGGCATGAATAGATCCATGTGATCGGGCGAAAAGAACGCCGGGAGCCATCCGTCAGCAATCTCACCGGCAAGCGCAATGTTTCGCGGGCCTATCGCCGCAAGATAGATTGGAATTTCGTTTCGCATCGGGTGGATGATTAGTTTTAATGCCTTACCTCGCGATTCGGGCAGCGGCAACTTAAAGACGTTGCCGTCATATTCGAGGGGCCCCTCACGGCGAAGAATCGCTCTTACTATTTCGACATACTCGCGAGTGCGCACTAAAGGCTTCGTATAGCGAGTCCCATACCAGCCCTCTGCCACCTGGGGACCGGATAGTCCAAGACCCAGCAGCATCCGGCCTTCAAACAAAAGATCGATAGTTGCCGCAGTCATTGCGGTCATTGCAGGAGAGCGAGCGGTCATCTGCATGATGCCCGACCCGAGTTTGATTTGACGAGTCTGCGACCCGATCCACGAAAGAACGGTGGGCACATCGGACCCATAGGCTTCCGCAGCCCAGACCGAGTGGTAACCGAGCTGGTCGGCCTCCTGCGTCAGGGCAAGAGTGTCGGCTACCGAGGCGCCGATCCCGAAGTAGGCGACACCGAGCGCGAGCCTCATACCGCGGCGCCCAGGGCCCTCGCTATCACCATTCTTTGAATCTCAGACGTACCTTCGAACAGCGTGTAAATCTTTGAGTCCCGGTACCACTTCTCGACGGGAAAGTCCTTTATGTATCCGTATCCCCCGAGTATCTGGACGGCCTTCTCGGTGACACTGACTGCGACTTCGCTTGCCTTGAGTTTGCTCATCGAACCTTCGGCGTGCTTGTACTCGGCCCCCGTGGCTCCCATCCATGCTGCGCGATATGTGAGGAGTCGCGCGGCATCGACTTCAGTCGCCATGTTGGCCAGCATATGGGCGATAGCTTGGTGACCGATGATCGGCACGCCGAACTGAACACGCTCCTTGGCATATTTCGCTGAAAATTCCAGGGCCGCACGCGCAATTCCAACCGCCTGAGCGGCGACGAGAGGCCGCGTGATCTCAAAAGTCCGAAGCGCAGCAGAACTCCGTCCTGTTGCTTCGCCAGATCGCGCTTTCTTCAACTTTGCGTCCAGCCTGTCGATTCCCCCCAGAATGTTGTCAACTGGTATTCGGACGTCCTCCATGATCAGCTCCGCCGTGTGCGACGCTCGGATACCGAGTTTCTTCTCTTTCTTTCCCTGAGAAAAACCAGGCGTGTCGCTGGTGATGATGAAGGACGCTTGACCCCGGTGTCTCAGTTCGGGATCTACGGTCGCAACGATGATGTGCACGTCGGCAATGCCACCGTTGGTGATGAAGACCTTGCGTCCGTTGATAATCCATTCATCGCCGTCCCGCACCGCCCGAGTGGTCAGGCTGGAAACATCGGACCCGGCCTGCGGTTCCGTCACGCCGAAGGCAGCGACCTTGGGCTCTTCGGGAGTACCAAACATGCGAGGCGCCCAGGCCGCAAGCTGCTCGGGAGTGCCGACCGATGCCAGGGCCGAAAGCGGGAGACCGGTGCCGAGAATTGCCAGAGCGATCCCTGCGCATCCCCAGGCAAGTTCTTCCGTGATAAGCGTGAGAGTCAATCCCGTTGGATCCGCTACTTGCTGCATATAAACGTCCATCCCGTAGAGACCCATCTCGGCGGCCTTCTTCAAAACGGGCCACGGGAAATCTTCGGACTCGTCGTACTCGGCCGCTACGGGACGAATTTCCTTCTCGGCGAATTCATGGGCCCACTTCTGGAGTTCGATTTGTTCTTCGGTCAGCGCAAAATCCATCAGCCCAATCCTTTCATGTGGACCACTAGATTCCGGCGGTCCTAATGCTGTGCGGGGGCGTCGACGGAGGCGAGGGCGGCCGCACCCGCCTGGAACTGCGTCCTGTACAAGTCCTGATACAGGCCGGAGCCAGCGAGCAACTCGTGATGCGGCCCCGACTCGACGATGCGCCCGTCATCGACCACGAGAATCTTGTCGGCGCTCACGATGGTCGACAATCGATGTGCGATCACCAGACTCGATCGTCCGGCGAGGGCAACCGCAAGTGCTCGCTGGATCAGTTGTTCCGACTCTGAGTCGAGATGAGCCGTCGCCTCGTCCAGAATCATGATCGTCGGGTTGCTAAGCAGTAGACGCGCTATTGCGAGCCTTTGTTTTTCTCCTCCCGACAGCCGGTACCCACGCTCTCCGACAGTTGTATCGAAGCCGTCGGGCATGGATGCTATGAGGTCGTAAATCTGTGCGGATTTGGCGGCTTCGATGAGGTCGGCTTCAGTCGCATCGGGGGCCGCGTATTGCAGATTGGTGCGAATCGTCTCGTGAAACATATGAGCATCCTGGGTGACCATGCCAACGGAGTCCGCCAGGCTCGCCAATGTCAGATCTCGGACATCGTGACCGTCGATACGAACTGCACCTTGTGTGGCGTCGTACAAACGCGGCACAAGATACGACAGCGTTGTCTTACCCGCCCCGGAAGGACCGACCAGCGCGAACATCTGGCCCGGCTCTAGAGTGAAGGACACGTCCTTCAAAACCCAAGCATCCTTGTCGAATCCGACATCAACTCGATCTCCCTCAAGAGAGGCAATCGAGACTTCCGAACCCGGAGGGTAGTGAAACCAAACATGGTCGAACTCGATCCGGCCCTTGGGTTCAATCAGGTCTACCGCGGAAGGCTTGTCAGCTATCGAGCTCGGAAAGTCCAGGACCTCAAAGACCCGATCGAAGGAAACGAACGCCGTCATCAACTCGACCCTAGCGTTGGTGAGCATCGTGATCGGCCCGTAGAGTCGGGTCAGGTAGACGGCGAAAGCGGAGATTGTCCCGATGGTGAAGCTTTTCGGATCCCTCAAATACTCAAGGCCACCGAGCAAATATACGAGCCCTGAGCCCATGGCGGCGACCAATCCAAACAAGGCGAAAAAGAGCCTGCCGTAAATTGAAGACCTTATGCCCAGGTCTCTCACTGCCCCGGCCCTCTCTTGAAATGCATTGCTCTCAGTACTGGGCCTGCCGAAGAGCTTCATCAGAAGGGCCCCACCAATCTGGAACCGCTCCGTCATTTGAGTGTTCATCGCCGCGTTTTGTTCCATCTGTCGTTTGGCGAACTTCTGCAGGGTCTTGCCGATTCGCCGGCTGGGCAAAACGAAAACAGGAATGAGAACTAGCGAGATCAGCGTGATCTTCCAGTCCAGCCAAAACATCACTGACAAGGTGATGACGACATCGATGATCGTCGAGAGTATCGTGCCGGTCGTATCCGTCAGTGCACGCTGAGCTCCAATCACGTCCGTGTTGAGGCGGCTTATCAGGGCCCCGGTTTGGGTCCTCGTGAAGAACGCAATTGGCATTCGCTGAACATGACTAAAGAGCGCCGTCCGAAGATCGTAGATAATGCCCTCACCGATCTTCGACGACAAGTACCGATTCGTAATCGTAAGCAGAGTCCCGAACATAGCGACCGCAAAAATCGCTCCGACCAATTGAAAGAGGAGCGTCCTATTATGCCCAAGCAGGGCCTTGTCAATGATCTCCAGGCCAAGAAGTGGTCCCACGGCGCTGACGGCCGATGCCAGCACTATTAGCGCTAGGTAGGCGAGGATGCGGCCGTGGTAGTGCTTAGCAAATCTGTAGATACGCCTGACTAGGCCCTCGGACAGCTTGATGTCTTTGTCTAGGTCTCTGGTGCGCAGCATGTGAAAGCCGCCGCCGCCGCCGTGCATCATCATCGCGATCGACCCATCATGGCCCCATTATGGCCTACGAACACCTTCGGAGTTTATAGACCTCACCGCTCCCCTGGCGGTGGGTCTGCGATATAACGTAGGGATGCGTTTTCGCCAAATTTCCATACCCGTCCTGCTCCTGGCCTGGTTCGCGTTGATTTCACCTACTCCCGCGAACGCCGCCACGACGCTTTCCGCTGAGATTGTTTCCTGGCAGGTGATTGGACTTGACTCAAACAATCCCGTGGGAGGAACACCCGAATTGTTCCTTGTTCAGGTCCAAATCACCAACAATGGCTCGGAACCGGCGACCAATGTGGCCGCGACCCTCACGATCGGAACGAGCGTGAGCCCTTCGATCGCCAACCCCTGCGGTGGTAACTGCGTCGTCCTCGTTTCTCCATCGACCGACTTCGTGGGGACCATCGCGCCGGGTGCCACCGTCGACGCCTACTGGACTGTCCGGGTCGTGCGCACGGCCGACGCCTTCGACACACTTACTCCCATCAATGTCTCCGTTACGGCCGATAACGCGCCGGCGGTGACGGCGACTCAGGTCCCTCGTTCCCCTGCCCCTTGCGGTCAGCCCGACACTCCCGCTTCCACTCTTCTTGTCGAAAACCTCATCTCGCAGTCCCGCAACGACGTGCTTACTTACAGCGTGATCGGAGGGATCCAACAGCCCGACGGTTCTTGGAGTGTCCCCCAAGGATCTACTTTCACTGTTGTCGTGCAGGCGGAGACTGCGGTTGCCTATAACGAGATCTCGGTCCCGGCCTTAGTTAACCCCACCGGGACGATCGGCCCGATCTCGACGTCATTCACGTTCTCGCAAGGAACACTTTCTGACGACGATGTCTATACGACCAATGCCGGTGGGTCGGTCACGGCACAATACGTTTACTCGGCCGATGTCGTTGGGACGCTACAACTTTCGCAATTGATCTACGACTGTTCGGGTAATTCGTTTCATTACAACTCCGACTACCTGATCGACAGCGTGACGATCAACATCGTGGGTTCACCCAACATCGTGCTTTCGAAACGAGCGACGCCTTCGGGATCGATAAGCCCGGGTGACGTCCTGACATACACGATTGACTATCGAAACGACGGCTCGGGGTCGGCGACCAACTTTGTGCTCACGGATTCAGTCGATCCATCCCTAACCGGAGTGACCGTTGCCAACGGAGGCACGTTTGATTCAGCCACAAGAGTCGTGACATGGAACATCGGAACGGTTGGACCGGGGGTTTCGGGGTCGGTTTCCTTCACCGCAACTGTGGACGACTTTGCGGGAGGAAGAACAATCCGGAACGCCGCGACCGGCGATGCGGATCAGTTCAACCCGATCACTACCGCGCTAATAACGAGCGCCGTAAGGCAGACAACTCCGGTAACGGGAACGCACTCAGCCTTGCTGGCGATACTTGGTTGGGCGAGCATCGGATTCGGCCTTGCCCTGGCGGACCGCAAACTAGAAAGAGTTCGGCTCGCCCAACACTGAAACGTGAAGGAGCCCGATGCGCGACAGATTCCGGAGGGCGGGGTCGCGCAGTTCGAGCACTTACCGCGCTAAAAATAATACCGAGTAACGATCTCCCCCACGCACGCGGGCCTCTTCTCCCCTTCAATTTCAAACACCATGTTGTATGTGGCCTGCACGGAATTGGGTTCCACCGCTTCGGCCCCCAACAGCGTTGCCTTCAGACGAACTCGCTTACCAACCTTTACCGGACTGATGAACCTCACTTTGTTCGAACCGTAGTTAACTCCCATCGTCACGCCCTCGACGGTCACAATTTGCCAGAAGAGGGCAGGCGCCAGTGAGAGCGTGAAGTAGCCGTGAGCAACGGTCCCACCAAACGGACCGTCTGCGGCCTTGAGCGGATCAACATGGATCCATTGATGGTCGCCCGTGGCCTCGGCAAACTGATCGACCTTCTCTTGCGTCACCACGAACCAATCGGACGTTCCGAGTTCCTGGCCGACTCTCGACATCAGATCGTCTTTGCCTGCGATCGTCAGAGTCATTTGATCCTCTCGACGATCATCGCCATGCCCTGGCCCCCGCCGACGCACATCGTTTCGAGCCCGATCGTTCGGTCTAATGTCTCCAGACCATTCATCAAAGTGTTCATGATGCGCGCCCCGGTCATTCCGAAGGGATGGCCCAAAGCGATTGCCCCGCCGTGAGGATTGAGTTTGTCGGAGAACGGATCGATCCCCAGTTCCCTGCACACCGGCAACACCTGCGCGGCAAAGGCCTCGTTCAACTCCACGAGTTCGATATCCTCAATCTTCATCCCAGTCTTCTCAAGGACCTTGCGGACCGCCTCAATGGGGCCGACGCCCATGATCTCGGGTGCAAGAGCGCTCACCGAGCTGGCCAAGATTCGCACACGCGGTTTGAGCCCAAGACTCTTCGCCTTGTCCTCATCCATCACCAAGACGGCCGCCGCTCCGTCGTTTAGGGGACAGGAGTTCCCCGCGGTGATTTTGCCTTCAGGGCGGAAGACGGGGGCAAGTTGCTGGAGCTTCTCCAGGGTCGACGAAGGTCGGGGCCCGTCGTCGAACTCAACCAGCGTCCCGTCAGGCATTGGATAAGGCGTGATCTCCCGAGAGAAGAAGCCGTCCTTTTGAGCCGCAACTGCTCGTTCCTGCGATTGCTGCGCAAATAGATCCATGTCTTCGCGCGAGACATCGTATTGTTCCGCGACATTCTCAGCCGTCTCCCCCATTGCGATGTAAACGTCGGCGATGTACTCGCCGCCGAAAAGCGGAGATAGCTTTGGATTGAGGACACTGACATCGCCACGCGGCAGCAATTCCACCCGGCTCGCCGACTCCACTCCCGCGCAAACAAACGTGGTTCCCTCGCCGGCCTTGATCGCGTGAAATGCCATGCGAATCGCTTGAAGGCTCGATGCGCAGAACCTGTTCACCGTCGTACCCGGAACACTCACCGGGAGTCCCGAAAGCAAGACGATAGGACGGGCGACGTTGAATCCGGCTTCGCCATGGGGAAGTCCACACCCGCAGATGAGATCGTCGATGGATCCTGGATCTACCTCTGGGACTTTCTCCATCAATTTCGAAACAACGTAGCCCGCGAGGTCGTCAGGGCGTACATCTTTGAGCGAGCCTTTCCCAGCTCGACCGATAGGGCTGCGCACTCCATCCACGATTACTGCTTGAGGCATGAGGATCTTCTCCTTTAGGTAGACAGGGTTGCCGAAACAGGATAACTAACGGCTATTATCAGCCCTATGAAAGAGAAAGAGACAGACGCACATCCCGATCGCCCAATTGATCCGCAAAAGCTTCTCCGCATAGCAAGCCTTGCTCGCGAAGTCCTAGAGGAGGCCCGCAAGATGGGCCCCGACTCCAGTACCGCTCCCGGCCTCGCCTCCCTTTACGGACGCGTTCAGGGCCAGTTAGCCGAAGCGCTCCCCAAGGAACTCTTTGACGAACTCGAGGCAATCGACCTGGACATGACTTTCGATGACGGAGCCACCAGTGACGACGTTCGAGTTGCGTATTCAGGCCTCATCGGATGGCTCGGAGGACTGTTTCAAGGACTACAAGCCTCAGTGCAAATGCAAACCCTCTTGCAACTAGACAAGGGCGCCGAAGATCAAGACGACGAAGACCCATCAAAGCCCGAGAAAAAAGAAGGCTACCTCTAGCCCTTACCCTTCAGGAAATTCGTCACGGTCGAGAAGAACAGGTCGGGTTCTTCTACCCAGGGGAAATCCGGGCGTTAGGCGGAGACGCGGGCCCTTAGTGTTCCTAGCGGCGCGATCTCGGTGATAACGCCGTTCCTGTAAGCGATCGAAAAACCTGAGAAGGGCGAGATCCGGGGGCCCGGCAGAAGGATGCCTGCGAGGTTAAGCGGATCCGCAGCCCCCACTATTACGGTCTCAGTTTCGTCTGGGGACTTGCGAACTGCTCTCATAGCCTCCACCGCCTCCGGCAACGCGAACTGTTCTCCCACAAAGCCTCCGACAAATCTCCCGCCGCGAACCACACCTTGCGCCTCCCAACGTCTATAGATATTCGCAAGCACTCTCCAGGTCGGCGCGTTTTTCTCTCGCGCCAGAAGGTCACGAAAGATGACGCCATAGCGGCGCAGCAATTGCCGGGCGATGCGCTCGTTCCTTTCCTCGGTCTTTACGGGATCGAAATCTCTTCCCCATATAGCCCAGCGCCCAACTGGGAGGGGCCGGCGTCTTGCACGGGCACTTGGGAGAGCGGAGAGACGCGTTGAAGGTCTCGAATGTCTTGCGCCGCCCAGCAGATGCCTGAGGCCCGCAATCCCGTCGCCGCTCACCAATCCTGCTGAGACCAATTCCCATAACGCGTCTTCGACTTCCGATGGCATTCGCTTCGTCCCGGCAACGATCTCGGTTAGAAAGGTCGCACCCTTCGACTCAAGGAATTGACCAACTTCAAATGCCGCCGACGATAGACCCGACGCGGTTTCATCCAAAATCGGCCTTTGCGCGATGAAAAGCGGCAACTCTTCCCGCATCACGAACGCGAGCGGCGAACTGCGGGCCGGGGCTGAACGTCGCTTCGCGACGGGCACGACTTCGACAAGTTCCTCTTCATCCGAAGCACGCGAGAGGCGCCCCCAGGCGACCACTCCTGAAAGACAGAGGTACTCGAGATCCGCCGGGTCGTAGCGAGCGATTCGCGCAGGGAGTACTTTTTCCTCCCACGCGGGTGCAGGCGCTTCGAGCCCCTGCAGTTGCGAAAGGATTCCGATGACTCCGTCTCGACCGTGCAACTGAGTTCCCGGCTGGACGTGTTGCCATCTGAGAAGGAAGCGGACGAATTGCGCCGGTGTCACCGGCTGAATCTCGGCACGAAGCCGGCCAATGGTCAAGCGATGGATGCGCGCGAGAAGGCGGCGCTCGCACCACTCCAGTTCGGAAATACCGGGGGTGAAGTGTCCGCGCAGAATCTCGCCCGAAGATTCCAAGGCCAAAAAGGCGCCGTCGATGTCTTCGGTTGCGAATCCCAAACGCGCTGCGAGGTCTTGCGAAGTCGTTGGCCCAAGAGTGTGCATCCACCCCTGGACGATAAGGCGAGTCGCGTCCGTTGAGTCCTTCGGGGGTGCGTCGCGAAAAGTTGCGGCCAAATGAATCTCGGGGTCGAACCGCACGGAGGGGATGGCCGCCCGAAGAAGGTCGATTCGCTCGGCAGCCACCAAAGCTCGGTTCAAGTCCCACGAAGCAACTGTCGCTCGGCCCCCGTCAATAAGCCTCGATACAAACTCGTCCCAATCTCGGGACTCGCTGATGGGCAGAAGTCCGATCGACATCAAGAGATCGTGCAGCTCGTCGGCGTCACGAATATCGGGACGCGCCTGCTCTCGCACATCGTCGATCGCTGCTGCGTCTAGCGCGCCGGCCCCCCTCGCTAGGTCAGGGTCGGTGCGTCGCAGAGCAACCGCCCGGGCGCGCCTTTCCTCCAAAGGCGCATCGTCGAGAAAGGCAAACGGGTTCGCGTTCAGAATCTCATGCGACATCGGCGAAGGCGTGGGCGTTTCCACCGCCACGGTTTTGATCTCTCCCCTCTCCAATCGTCCCAAGACTTCCGCCAGTCCGTCGATATCCATCACTTCGCTCAGGCAATTGCGAATCGTCTCGTTCACCAAGGGGTGATCAGGCGGAGTGATCGGCCCTACGGTGTTTTCCTGGCATGCGACTTGCTCCGGGAACACAGCGGCGAGAAGATCCTCGGCCCTCATACGTTGAATGGGCATCGGAACTCTTCGGCCGCCCGAATGACGAAGAAGCGCCAGAGCGCGAGTGGCGTTCCAGCGCCAGCGGTTGCCAAAGAATGGCGATGGCAGGGTTGCCTGGATAAGTGTGTCTCGGAGCGTTGGAGTCTTGACGAACCCGAAGACGCTATCCAACGGAAATGAGTGTTGCTCCCCCAAAGAAAGTACGACACCGTCGTCGGTGGCGGCGGCCTGGAGTTCGAAATCAAACGTTACGCAAAAACGCTTTCGGAGAGCGAGTCCCCAGGCCCGGTTGATGCGTCCGCCAAATGGTGTGTGCATGACCAGTTGCATGCCGCCGGACTCATCGAAGAATCGCTCGGCGACAATGGTGTCCTGCGTTGGGACGCAACCAAGCACGGCCACGGTTTCTTTGATGTACTCGACGATCTGTTCCGCCCCCGCTTCGTCCACTCCACATTCAGCAACGAGCCACACGATCGCATCGCTAGGATCCGCCGCCACCTTTTTCCGCACGTCTGCGACCGCGGACGATAGTTCTTGAGTGCGAGCGGGGGCCTCGCCTATCCAAAACGGGATCGTCGGCGGAAGTCCGTGGGCGTCTTCCACGCGCACCCGGCTTGACTCGACACGCCTCACGCGCCAAGACGTGTTCCCCAATAAGAAAATGTCGCCGGCAGAGGTTTCAATTGCAAAGTCTTCGTTGAGTTTGCCGACAAATGTCTCGTCCGGCTCGGCGACGACATCGTAATCAGCTACATCTGGGATGGCGCCTCCGCCTGTGATCGCAGCAAGGCGCGCACCTCGCCGTGGGCGCAGCAGGCCATTTACTCGGTCTGCGTGCAGATGCGCGCTTCTCCGCCCGCCCCTTACGGCGACGCCTTCGGCGAGCATCTCGACGACCTGGTCAAACTCCGATCGTTCGAGATCGCGATAATTATGGGCCCGCGTCACCATCCGGTACAGATCCTCATTCGAAATCTCTCCGGTGGCGGCGGTCGCCACGATTTGCTGAGCCAAAATGTCGAGGGGGCGCTGCGGCATCACGATGCGGTCGAGTTCTCCCGCACCAGCTGCCCGCACGGCGGCGGCAGATTGCACGAGTTCGTCTCGCGTTAGAGGAAAGATCACGCCCTTCGGGATCGCACCGATCCAGTGACCGGACCTGCCCACTCGCTGAAGCATCGTGGCAAGAACTCTGGGGGCCCCGACGTGACAAACGAGGTCAACGTGGCCAATATCGATTCCCAGTTCCAATGAGGCCGTCGCAACGACGACGGGGACTTCGCCCGACTTCAACCCCTGCTCGGCTTCGAGACGAATCTTGCGAGAGAGACTCCCATGATGCGCGAGGACCTTGCCCTCACCGAGCCTGGTGGTGAGCGCATGCGAGACCCGCTCGGCAAGCCGACGCGTGTTGACGAAAACAAGAGTCGTTCGATTCTCGCTGCTGAGTTTCACGATACGGTCGTAGACCTCGGCCCACAAATCATGACTTGCGATCGGGCCCAGGGGCTGCGATGGCACTTCTACGCGAAGATCCCATTCGCGTTGGTGGCCACTATCGACAATCGTAGATTCCCGCCCAGTTCCCGTCAGGAGTTGCGCGATCTCCTCGATCGGTTTCTGCGTCGCCGAGAGACCAATTCTTTGCAGTCGTGAGCCCCGCAAAAGATCCAGCCTTTCGAGCGACAAGGCCAGATGCGCCCCCCGTTTATCGCCCGCGACTGCGTGGATCTCATCGATGATGATGGTCGAGGCCGTTCGAAGGAAGTTGCGGCTGCTCTCGGCGGTCAAAAGGATGTAAAGCGATTCGGGGGTGGTGATGAGGATATGCGGGGGCCTGCGAATCATTCGGTTGCGATCGCGCACCGGCGTATCTCCAGAGCGCACTGCCACTCTGATTTCCGGAAGAACTACTCCGTCATCCTCCGCAATTCGGTTTATAGCCGCTAGCGGAACTTCCAGGTTGGTGTGAATGTCGTTGGCCAGAGCCTTCAGAGGAGACACATAGATGATCGATGTCTCGTCCTCCAGGGTCCCGTTCGCACTGGCCTCCACCAAACCATTGATCGCCCACAAGAATGCCGCAAGTGTCTTCCCCGAACCCGTGGGGGCCGCGATAAGCGTGTCGCTACCATCGCGAATAGCAGCCCAGCCATCCGATTGAGCCTGAGTTGGCCCGCCTTGGAACGCGGTTTCGAACCAGCGCTCAACCAGAGGATGGAACTCAATCATCGGGTCGATCTTACTTTGCGAGCAGTGGTTGCTGGCCTGCGGCCATGCGGACCGCCATCGGATCCGGCGCGATCTTCTTGCCCGGAATGAGTTTTTCTATCGCGTCCATCAGTTCCGCAGGCTCCCATGTTGAATCCTTCTCGATCACGCCCGCAGGCGTCCACCCCTGCATGAACGCAATGCTGCCGCCTTGCACACTGAAAACCTGGCCCGTGATGCCGGCCGCGTCGTCACTAGCGAGGTACGCCACTATCGGAGCGATGTTCTCTGGCCCGAACGAGTCGAACTCGCCCTCCGGTACCGCAAGGTTGCCGAAAGCCGCTTCGGTCATCCGGGTCCGGGCTGACGGTGAGACAGCATTCGCAGTCACTCCATATCGCTGCAATTCCTGGGCGATGATCACAGTGAACGCTGCGATACCCGCCTTTGCCGCCCCATAATTCGACTGACCCGCGTTCCCGTAGAGACCCGAAGGGGATGCCGTATTGATAATCCGACCCGTCACTTGCTCGCCGGCCTTCGATTTTGCGCGCCAGTAGGCAGCGGCATGGCGCGCGCAATTAAACGTACCCTTTAGGTGAACTGCAATCACCGCGTCCCACTCGTCTTCGACCATGTTGACCAGCATTCGGTCTCGAAGAATTCCAGCGTTGTTGACAACAATATCGAGACGTCCAAACTTTTCGACCGTCGAATTGATCAGTTTCTCGGTCTGGCCGAAGTCTGTGACGTTGGCGTCATTGGTAACGGCCTCACCGCCCGCCGCTACGATCTCATCTACCACTGACTGGGCCGGCGAGGTGTCGTGACCCTCACCGGAAAGCGAGGCCCCAACGTCGTTGACGACGACCTTTGCGCCCTCCTTTGCAAGGAGCAGAGCCTCGCCTCTGCCGATGCCCCGGCCCGCGCCAGTTACAATTGCTACTTTCCCGTCAAGCAGTCCCATTTGTTCCTCCTCTTGCAAGCAAGGTCGATGTTCGGAAATAACCTAAAGCGTCTCCTGAGAATCTACTTCCTAGAGCCACGTCTAGTAACAACGGCGTTCGGGGGCGCAGCACTTGGGCTGGTAATGAGCGTGGCAGGCCCCCTCGCCGTCCGCAACGTCGTTCACCAGGCGATTGAGGCCGGCCGGAGCGACCTCTTGTTGCCGCTGACCGCAATTGTACTCGGAGCGACTGCCCTCAAGGCTGCCGGAGTCTACGTTCGCAAGCGTTATGCCGGCCTGACTGGGATCGCCCTTGAGGTGCGAATGCGCAGCAGCTTGTACGACCACGTGCACGGGCTCGATATGGCCTTTCATGATTCGATGCCGACCGGTCAGTTGATGTCTCGCGTGGCTAGCGACATGCAGCGCGTCGGCCACACATTGGGCGCCATTCCATTCTTCTCCGCCATGATCATGTACCTCGTCCTCGTGTCGATAATTCTCTTTACGGTCGACCCCGTAATGGCGGCCTTGGTGGTTGTCGCCCTGCCTTTCATGGGTCGACTCGCGGTCGTCTTTACACGCAAGCTCGATCCGGTGGTCCGCTGGACGCAGCAGCACCTCGGAGAAGTCACATCGGTCGCGGAGGAAACTGTCGCGGGCATCCGGGTCGTCAAAGCATTTGGCCGTGAAGATTTTCAAGTCGGAAGGCTAGGCCGGCGCGCAGCATTGGTGCAGGAACAAGCCATGAAAGCCATCAAGATTCGGGCCACCCTTCAGCCGATGTTCGAGTTCATCCCAGCGCTCATTCTCGCGATCGTCGTGTGGGTTGGGGGCCTCCGAGTGATCGACGATCAAATGAATCTTTCCGACCTCGTGCTGTTTGCACTTTACGCAACTCAGTTGGGAACACCGGTGCGAGCGATCGGCTGGCTCGTAACCGACTTGCAACAAGCGGTATCCGCATCAAGCCGCATCTTCGAAGTTCTCGACACCAAATCCGGAATCGAGGACCGTCCGGGTGCGACCGCCCTAGCCGCGGGCGACGGCAACATCCTTTACGACAATGTTCGTTACGAAAATAATTCTCAGACCATTCTGGATGGCGTAAGCCTTCAGATTCCTTCTGGAACCTCGATGGCTCTCGTTGGACCCACCGGATGCGGGAAGTCCACCCTTCTGCGGCTGCTTCTTCGCTTCATTGAACCAACATCGGGGCGCATTCTGATCGACGCGAGCGACATAGCTTCCGTGACCCTTCACTCTCTGCGAATTCAAACGGGTACTGTCTTCGAGGAAACATTCTTGTTCTCCGACACCATCGCCAACAACATCGCCTTTGGTCGTCCAGACGCGGCCGACGAAGACATCGTCGCGGCCGCGGTGCTAGCGCAAGCCCATGATTTCATCGAGGAATTGCCTGAGGGATACGACACCGTAGTCGGCGAGCAAGGCTACACACTGTCGGGGGGGCAGCGGCAGAGATTGGCGATCGCTCGCGCGATTCTTATGAAGCCGAAGATTCTTCTTCTCGACGATGCCACGTCGGCGGTGGATTCCGAGGTTGAGAACTTGATCAGGCAGGGGCTCCGAGAGGCCATGAAAGGAAGGACGACACTGATCGTTGCCCGCCGGCCTCAGAGCGCAGCACTCGCCGACAAGGTTGCCTTTGTGAACGCTGGCCGCATCACGGCGATTGGAACGCACGATGAGCTGTGGGAAAGGCTGCCCGCATATCGGGCAACACTGGATGCGAGCGCCGTATTGCCTTTGTTAAAGGCGGGGGGCTAGATGCGATCGGCTTACGGACAAGGGATGAAGTACTCCGACGACTCGCTTCGCAAGTTGGGCAAACGCGAAATCAGGATTCTTATGCCTTTCCTGCGCCCGTACCGGAGGCGCGCAATCGTAGCTGGCGTCCTTGTGGTTACGACAACGGCCCTGAAACTTTCCGGCCCGGTGTTCTTGAGTCGGGCAATTGACCTTGGAATAAAAGCCAACGACCGATCGAGTCTGACTCTGTATGGGATCTTGTTTGTTACCGCCGCTGTTTGCGCCTTCATTAGCTTGCGCTTCTCTACCCTCCTTATGGGGTCGGTGGGCCAGAGCGCGCTCAAGGACATGCGCGTGGGGGCCTTTCGCCATCTGGTGGGCCTGTCCCTTGGATTTTTCGAGCGCGAAAGATCCGGCAAGCTGGTGGCGAGGGTCACGGCAGACGTGGAATCCGTGGAAAGGCTCGTCACTGAAGACCTAATCCGTTTGGTCACGGAAATACTGTTCCTTCTGGGGGCTGCGGTGCTGTTGCTGGCACTCGACCTCCGCCTCGCTCTAGCGGCCCTATCGGTCGTCCCGCTCATGGCCGCGGGCACGTTCTTCTTTCGACGGGCTGCGGGGCGCGCATATCAAGAACTGCGTGAGCGCGTGGCGAAAGTGCTGACATTTCTGCAGGAAACGCTTCAAGGTGTTTCCGTTGTGCAGGCGTTCAGCAGAGAGAGGACGAACTCGGCACGATTTGACTCCGTCAACGATGAGTGGGCCGAGGCAAAGTTCGGAACAACAAAACTCGAGTCCGCTTACTTCACGTCAATGGAGATTCTGGGAGGCCTGGGGACGGCGGCGGTTCTTATATATGGAGGGAGGCGCTTTCTGGACGGAGATCTGTCGTTTGGAATTCTCACGACTTTCATCGTCTATCTAACTCTTTTCTTTGAACCCGTTCACCACATGAGTGAACGTTTCGCAACGCTGGCGTCGGCTCTGGCGGGTCTAGCCAGAATCGCGCATCTGTTGGAAGAACGGCCTCAGATAATCGAGGCGGTGCAGCCGTCGCACAAGACACTCTCGGGCCTGATCGAGCTGCGTGGGGTTGGGTTCCAATACCGGCCGGAGCTCGAGCCAGTTCTGCACGATGTGACGCTCACCGTCCAACCAGGCGAGACGCTGGCTCTGGTCGGTCCAACGGGCGCCGGCAAGTCAACCATCATCAAACTGATGGCACGCTTTTACGACGTGACTAGCGGAAGCCTGCGACTGGATGGAATCGAAATAAGGGACCTCGCTCTTAGCAGTCTTCGATCGTCTGTTGCCCTTGTTCCTCAAGAAGGCTTCCTATTTGCCGGAACCGTGAGGGACAACATCCGGTTCGCCAGACCGGGCGCAACAGACACCGAGATCGAAAACACCTGCAGGGATCTTGGAATCGATGAGTTCATCCGCACCCTGCCCGAAGGGTACGACACCGAGGTTTCCGAGCGGGGCGCCCGCTTCGCCGCAGGCCAGAAGCAACTTATCGCCCTCGCCAGAGCCCTCGCATCTGATCCGAGGATCATTTTGCTCGACGAAGCAACCTCCTCGCTCGATTCTGCGACCGAGGCGAGAGTCGATTCCGCATTCCGAACCGCGCTCACAGGCAGAACCTCCGTCGTAATCGCCCATCGCTTGTCGACGGTGATCCGCGCCGACAGAATCGCCGTTGTCGACCACGGAAGAGTCGTCGAATCAGGACCGCACACCGAACTCATCGATCTCGGAGGCCGTTACGCCGCGCTTTATGCGTCCTGGCTCGCGGCACCCATAGTCGTATCAAGTTGATCAAGCAAATTGTTTTCGGGGACCGGTGGATCGATGTCGACTTACCCGATGACGTCAAGACCGTCCCGCCCGGAATAACAATTCCGGTAGAGCCAGCAGATGACCTACAAGCCGCGGTCCGATCCGCCCTCGACAACCCGATCGACCTTCCTCCGCTTCAGCGTCTTGCCCGGGCTGGATCGCGAGTAGTTGTTGCATTCGACGACCCCACGGTCCCCTGCTACGCGCCGCTCTGGCCGATAGCACTCGCTGAGATTCTTTCCGACCTTAACGCGGCCGGAGTGGAGCGAGAAGAGATAACGCTTGTCTGCGCTAATTCGCTTCACCGGCAGTTCACGCATGACGAATTGGCGCGTCTGATCGGTGACGACCTGGTACGTGATTTCGGCCCACGCCTCGTGTGCCACGACGCCGAGGACCCTGAGCGGATGACCGAGATCGGCGTGACGGCAAATGGTTATTTTGTCGATCTCAACCGCCTGGTCGTTGAGGCCGACCTCACCATCTATCTAAACTGCTCAACCACTCGCGGCTTTTCGGGCGGCTGGAAATCCATCTGCGTTGGGCTTTCTTCATACCGCTCCATAGCACACCATCACACACCCGAGACCATGAGCATGACGTTGGACCGAAACCCGATGCATGCCATGCTCGATGAAATGGGAGCGTTGACCCTCGAAAAACTGGGGGCCGAGAAGTTTTTCAAACTCGAAACCGTCCTCGCCAATCCGCTCCAGGTTGCCAAGATATTCGGCGGATCCGTCGACGCCACTCGTAAGGCCGCGTTGGAAATGAATCGCGCCCACCTACCCAACCGGCGAGACATGATCGACGAGAAAGCCGACATCGTGGTGTATGGAGTGCCCGATTGGAGCCCTTACGCCGCCTATTCGTTCACCAACCCGATACTTTCCATGATTTCAACCGGGCTCGGGTATCTCGGTGGCATGATCGAGGCGTTGGGCAAACCGGGATGCACGGTGATACTCGCCACACCTTGCCCCGACCGATGGGATCACGAACATCACCCGTCATACAAGGAGGTGTGGGACCGGGTCATTCCCGAGACCAAGGATCCAAACGTGGCGAGGCGGCTGTACGAGGAGGAGTTTGCAACGCGTGACGATTACCGCGAGCGGTACCGGTTTGGCTTCGGCTTTCACGGGGTTCACGGGATCATGGCGCTTTATCCGCTGAAGCGATTGCGTCATGCGGGACGAGTTATCGTGGCGGGAGCGGAGGACCCCTCGATACCCGAGCACGTTGGTTTCAGTGCGACTGCGACCGTCGAAGACGCTCTCGCCGAAGCGCGCGGCGCCCACGGCAACAGTTCCGTCGCTCTCGTCGAATATCCGATGGCTATCAGCAGACAATGAGAGCGTCGGTCTTTCCGCACGCAGCGGTCGCGTCTCCCCATTATCTCGCGACATCCGCAGGCGTTGGAGTTTTGCAAGCGGGGGGAAACGCGGTCGATGCCGCGATAGCGACGAATCTCGTTCTCGCGGTCGTGTGTCCTCATCTGTGCGGAGTGGGCGGGGACCTCTTCGCTATGGTTTTTGACGACGGCGTCGTTCACGGCTTGAATTCCAGCGGCCGCTTGCCGGCGGTCGCTACGCTCCCGGAGGACGGGAAAGTCCCCGAGCGAG
This sequence comes from uncultured Actinomycetes bacterium, assembly GCA_964501265.1. Classification (GTDB taxonomy): domain Bacteria; phylum Actinomycetota; class CADDZG01; order JAHWKV01; family JAHWKV01; genus CAZCSK01. The sequence continues at coordinate 16,424 of CAZCSK010000011.1, read as the reverse complement.
GCGTCGGCGCAGTGACTGTCCCTGGTGCTCCGGCCGGATGGCTCGCTATGCACAAGCGATTCGGAAGCGTGCCTCTAGATCAGCTGTCGGCGCCGGCAATTCGCTACGCGTCTCATGGGTTTTGGCCGGCCCCTGGCCTTGCAAGTTCCCTAGAAAGTTCGAGGGCACTCCTAGAGACTGACGCCGAGACCAAACGGATCTTCTTGACCGGTGGGATGATCCAAAATCCGGAACTTGCCGAAACTATTGCCAACCTTGAAAATTTCTACAACGGACGAGTTGCTACCAACGCTCCTGCCCCATTCACCCCTCGCGACTTCGAAACACACCGGGCAGAATGGGTTGAACCCGTCCACGCTCCGTTCGCAGATGCAGAAATCTACGAAATGCCGCCGAACAGTAGAGGACACCTCGTCCTCAAAGCGCTCGAGCGACTGGAGCCCTTGGACGGACTCGCGGCCTCCGACCCCGAGTTTCATCTTCGTTTGATAAGGGCAATCGAATCCGCCACGCTCGACGGGGACACCGTCTATCTATGCGTTCATGACGAGCACGGTATGGCCGTCAGCATCAACGAATCCAATTACATGGGGTTCGGTTCGGGAGTGACCGTGCCGGGAACAGGAGTGCACTTGCACAACCGAGGCGCGTACCTTGACCCAGACACCTACACCGGCGGCGCGCGCCCCATACACACCCTGTCTCCCGCGATGGCGCTGCGCGACGACGTGCCTCTGATGCTCTTCGGCACGATGGGAGGCGAGGCACAAATCCAGATCCATATGCAACTGATCGCTCGGATTTTGTTCCTTGGCCAGGATCCCCAAGAAGCCGTGAGTGCGCCGCGATGGATCAAGCACGGCAAGGGTGAGCTGCTGGCCGAGGAAGGTCTTCCCGAAATCGGAGGTCGGACGATTCCGCGATCCAACAGCGCGGGCCACGCGCACGTCATCCTTCGAACAGACAAGGGGTTGGCGGCTGCGTCCGATCCCCGTTGCGACGGATTAGCCGCCGGTTACTGAGTGCCGCGCATAGATCTCAATTCGGACATCGGGGAAGGGTTACCGGAAGAAACGGATTTCGAGATTCTCCGAATCGTTACCTCAGCCAATGTCGCGTGCGGGGGCCACGCAGGCGACCTGTCGACAATGCGTCGAACAGTAGATGCCTGCATTCGGTTGGGTGTTCGCATCGGAGCGCATCCGTCCTATCCGGACCGAGAAAACTTTGGAAGGGTCTCGAAGCCCATGCCGGCCGCCGAACTTCTACTGTCTGTCATCGATCAAGTGCGAACACTGTCGTCGATATCGAACGAGGCAGGAGGACGCGTCGAATACATCAAGCCTCACGGGGCGCTTTACCATGACCGTGAGTCGAACCCCGAGGTCTCGGCGGTCATAACGGAGGCGTCGAATGAGTTAGATCTGACCTTGATGGGAATGTCGGGGCCAATCAAGGAGGGGTTCATCGATCGCAGATATTCAGGGAAAAGGACACTTGCGCCGAGATCCTCGCCCGGCGCGTTGATCACCGATCCCGACGCCGCCGCCGACCAAGCCGTGGCTCTGGCGCCGTCCGTCGATTCACTTTGCGTTCACTCAGATACTCGAAACGCGTTCGAGCTCGTCGCGGCGGCGCGCGATCGACTCATCGAAGCCGGGTATCGGATCAGCGCTCGATGAAATCGCCGTCGATCAGAGCTCTCGGCGACCGCGGTATCGTTGTCGAGTTCGATGAGGAACCGTCGCGAGAATTGACCATGCTGCTGGTCGCAATGGCGGAAGCAGCGCGGTCATTGGACGGAGTGATCGACGCGGCGCCGGGACATCGGACGTTTCTTGTTGAGATCACCCCGGGCGAGCAAGAGCCAACAATGGCCCGCCTGCGTAACCTGGCGGTGCCCGCCGAGCCCGTGTTCGGCAACCTCCACAATGTATCGATCGTCTACGACGGTCCGGACCTGGAGTGGGTTTGCGAACATGTAGGTCTGCCGCTAGATCATTTGATTCGCTTCCATTCGGACCAGACCTACGATGTGCGCGTCATTGGTTCGCCCGGCTTCATCTATCTGTCCGAGGTCGTGCCCGGGATCGCTGCGCCGCGGCTCGAGACTCCGCGCGGGCTGGTCCCCGAAGGTTCGGTGGGCATCGGTGGAAAGCAAACGGGGATATACGGCCGAACCAGGCCCGGCGGATGGAGGCTCATCGGGCGCGTAGCATCAGTCCCCAAAGTTCGCCCCGGCGACCAAATTCGATTCAAGCCGACATGATCGGCTCCCGGCTCCGGCGGCCAATTAGGTGATCCGCATCACTCGGCCCGCGGTTGTGACCAGCGTCCAGGACCAGGGTCGGTTCGGGTTCATGTCGCAGGGTTACTCGAGGTCTGGCGCGATGGACCCGCTCTCACTTGCGCTGACCAACCAGCTTGCAGGGGCGGCTCCGGGGGCTGCGGGAATCGAGTTCGGGCCCGGATCGTTTGCAATTGAAATCACCACATCCGGCGTGATTGCTTTTGGCGGCGCGCGTCGCGACGGGGCCGGGTGGTGGCGGACGATGGAAGTCGCGTCGGGAGAAAGTTTCGATCTTTCCCCGCCCCACGAAGGAATGTGGAGCTACCTCGCCATCCGGGGAGGCATCGACTCTCCGGTCGTGCTGGGAAGCCGGTCGTATCAGGTGCGCGAAGGGATCGGTCACTGGATCGGTGTCGGAGAAGAGTTCACAGCGCATGGTGATGTCGCGACGCCTGTAGCAGTCACGCCTCCCGCGATGACAGGCGCGGTGCGACTCTACGGCGAGCTGCCGGGTTTATGGATCGTCGACACGCGGCTCGACCGCATGGGATATCACTTGGAAGGGCCGTCTCTCCCGTCTGGACTTTCGGATGAATGGTCGGAGCCGATCCTGCCGGGATGCATCCAAATAACTCCATCCGGTGCTCCGATCATATTGATGGCCGAGGGGCCCACGGTCGGCGGTTACACAGTTGCCGGACAAATCCATTCCCAGGACTTGCGGTTAGTTGCCCAGTCGCCCCCCGGCCAATCGATCGAATTCGTTGCCTGACCTCAGACTGGCTCGTTTGGACGCACTGCCTGATCATCCGACTCCGGACGCGAATCAGGGCCGGCAAAGCCGGCCCTGATTATTTTCGTTTGCTCAGATTGACCTCAAATAGTCGCGTCGTTTGCTAGCTTCGACGGAACCACAATGAGCGTTCTGTTACCTACAACGGCCGTCGAACAACTCGTGCCAACCGTCTTCGAGCAAGCCTCAGGAGTGCTCGAGGCGAAGAACTCCGCTAGAACCCTCACCGTGTGAATCCCGCTGCCAAGGTTCAGCCTAAGCCAGTTGAAGGCATTCGCCGCCTTGGTGTCAATGAAGTCTTCCTCAGTGTCCTGACCGTCGAGAGGATCCTCGGAATCGGTGACAGTCCGCTGATATGTGCGGTTGCAGAAAGTTACCTTGTCGGCGGCGGTGCCCCAAGCGGGCGGGTTTTGGGGCGGGGCGCTCGCGCTCGAGATCGGAACGATCTGGTTGGGAAGATTGTCTATCTCAATCCATACGCGAATGGCTCCCTCTCGCGAATCGGTACTCGACCCCCCCTTGGCGGAAGGCCCTGTCGTTAGTTTTGTCAGGATCGAGCACTCCAGGCTGACGTTAAAGATCAGATCCGTGGGCTTGGCAGTCCTGAGCGTCGCTTTGAGTAGCTCGACGTCGGTCCCCGGCCCAAATTCTTCAGTCGTGCTCCCCGACGCAACCACCTTGTCTGCCGGAGTGTGAGTTGCCGACGCCGGGTCGTTGACAATGCTGTAACTCACGACTACCACTAGAAGGGCGATGATCGACGCGAATACCCTCCAATACTTCCTAAGAGAAACTAGCGTTGTTGTCATTTACAGTTTCCTTTCTTCCGACCCGCCGATCGGCGGGTCTTGATTGAGAGTTGGCAATACGGATCGTGCCCCCCGGATGCTAAGCGACCGAAGAAAGACCTGTCAAGCACTAATTTGAGCGCCCCGCCGCCCTACTGGTCGGCGATCCTTGAACTACTGCCCCGGCTTGTCTAGCCTGGGGCGATGAAAAGAATCGCTCTGATCTTGATTGTGGCCTTCGTCATGCTGCCCCACACCGCCGCAAGGGCTCAGACCACGCCCGAGGCCGCTCCGCCACCGCCTGAAACCGGTATGTCCTCGGGCATCCTTGTGGATGCCTCGACCAGCAAGATCCTTTGGGCCCGGGAAGACCAGACCCCACGGGCACCGGCGAGCCTCACTAAGATCCTAACTGCGCTCGTCGTCATCGAGAAAGCAAAGCTCAATGCCTCGGCCGTCATTACGCCGGAAGCCCGGCAAGCCCCGGGCGGCCGTCTCTACGCTGAGCTGGGATGGACCTTCACCATCGAGGATCTACTTTGGGGTCTTCTTCTTCAGTCCGGAAATGACGCGGCGGTTGCGCTCGGGCAGGCGGTCGCGCCCGATCTGGCTTCCTTCATGAAGATGATGAACGAGCGTGCCCAGAAACTCGGTGCCATGAATTCAACATTTCTTAATCCGCACGGTTACGACGAGTCAGGCCATACGACCACCGCGCGCGACCTAGCTCTGATCACGATGGCAGCGATGCGCAATCCAATTTTTGCGAACATGGTAGGAACGAAGTCGCACCAGATCAGATGGGGGGACGGACAGCCGCGAATAATTAGCAATCACAACAAGTTGTTATGGCGCTATCCGGACACCATCGGCGTCAAGACCGGCTTCACCGACGAATCGGGGCACAGCCTCGTTTCGGCCGTGAACAGAAACGGCGCGACCCTTGTGCTGGTCACTCTGAACTCCCCCGACCATTACGCCGAATCGATCGCCCTGTACGACTGGGCTTTCCCCAATCTGTCAGCCCTGAGAGCCAGTCCCGCGGGAATAATCCACGTGGCAAAACCTGCTCGTCGAACCTTGGATACGGGCCTCAAGATCATCGAAGTCGATCCGACCTTGGTCCGAAGCGGTGGCGCCGCGGCGCCGTGGTCGGCTCCCCTGCTGGTTCCGGTGCTCGCGGGCGCGATGGCCCTGCTGCTCGGAACATTGGTTATCCGCCGCAGGACCGCGTGATTCGCTGAAACGGGGAGGCGTGACCCTCAACCGCGCTGCGCGTCCGGGGGACGGGGGTCGCGCAGGTCCGAGCATGAAACCGCGACAACGCAAGGACTATCATCGTCCTCCATGGCTCAATCAATTCTGTCCGTGCAACAAGTCCGCAAGGCTTATGGCGACCTCGTGGCCGTTGACGCAGTGAGCTTTACCATCGCTGAGGGTGAGTCTTATGGTTTGCTCGGCCCCAATGGGGCGGGCAAGACCACAACGATCTCGATGATCTGCGGGCTGCTCAGAATGGATTCCGGCGAGGTGACGGTAGCGGGGCAGGCGATGAACGGCAACTCCGTTGGGGCAAAGTCGGCGATTGGCTACGTGCCCCAGGAAGTGGCCCTCTATCAGGATTTAACCGGTCGTGAGAACTTGCGCTTCTGGGGCAAGCTGTATCGCCTTCGTGGAAAAGAACTCGCCTCCCGCGTTGACGATGCCCTAGCCACAGTCGGTCTCACCGATCGGGCAAACGACAAGGTGGCGCATTATTCGGGAGGAATGCAGCGAAGGCTCAACATCGCCGCGGGCCTTCTTCATCAACCGCGACTTCTCGTCTTGGACGAGCCAACCGTAGGAGTCGATCCTCAGAGCCGCAACGCCATCCTCGAAAGCGTTGAAGCTCTCAAAGCGGGCGGCACCGCCATCCTCTACACAACTCACTACATGGAAGAAGCGGAGCGCCTCTGCGACCGCGTCGGCATTATTGACCTCGGCCGACTGATCGCCGAGGGCACGAGGCGAGAGCTGGTGACGACCATCGGAGAGCGCGACCGCATCCAGTTAACGGCCTCGTCGGGAGATACCAACGCCCTAGCGAACGAGGCGCGCAGCATCTTCGGCGTGGCTCAAGCAACCGTCAACGACGAAGGCGTCGAGCTTCTCTGCACCGAAGGACGAAAGTTGCTCCCCAAGATTCTGGAGGCGGCCGACAAAGTGGGCGTGGCGGTAGCTTCGGTTGAAGTTTTCGAGCCGGATCTGGAAGCAGTGTTCCTGAACTTAACCGGGAAGGCCCTGCGAGACTGACGTGGGCGCCTTCACCATCGCGGGAAAGGATCTACGCCTAAGGCTCCGCGACAAGTCAGCCTGGATCATCGCGTTCGTGGCTCCATTCGCGCTCGCGGCGATCATCAGCTTCGCTTTCAAGGGCGAGGGAGAGTTTCATACCACGATAGCGATAGCCGACGAAGACAATAGTGGGACGTCTAAAAGTTTCATCGGAGCCCTCACGACTCCCGATGTGAAAAAAACCATAACTCTGCGGGTTGTCGAATCGGCCTTGGAAGCGGAACAGCTTACTGAACGTGAGGCAGTGAACGCAGGCCTTGTAATTCCGGCGGGCTTCGAACAATCGGTCATGGAAGGAGCTAACCTACCAATTGTCGTAATCAAGCATCCGAACAGTCTCATAGCAGGATCGATCGCTGAAAACATTGCTCTGCGCTTTGCGTCGGAAACCAACTCCGTGCGGCTTGCGGTCTCCACTGCCCTCTCGGCGGGAGAAGGCGTTAGACCGGAAGAGATCGTGAGCCGCGCAAGCCAGCGCGCTATTCCCATCTCGCTGCAAGAGGGGGCGCTGGGAACAAGAGGTCGAAACGCATCGTCGAGTTACTTCGCCCCAGCGATGGCCATCTTCTTCGTCTTCTTTACGGTGTCTTTTGGCGGCATCAGTCTCCTTCAAGAACGCCGGCTTGGAACCATGCAGCGTCTGATTGCGGCCCCCATTGCGCGCGGCCAGATAATCGCGGGAAAAGTGCTGTCGACCTTCGTCCTTGGTGTCGTGAGCCTCGGCTCGATGGTCGTTGCCACATCTTTGCTACTGGGAGCGGATTGGGGAGATCCCCTGGCCGTGGCCGCTCTGGTCCTGGCCACCGTGTTCGCCGCGATTGGAATCACGGCGACGGTCGCAGTCCTGTCGACGACCGAAGAACGTGCCGGGGCTCTGAGTTCAATAGTCGTCCTAGCGCTGTCCCTTCTCGGCGGCAACTTCATGCCGATAAGCCAGGCCCCGAAGATCTTTCGGAGCATGGCTCTGTTCACTCCCAATGGCTGGGCACTCAGAGGATTCACAGACCTGGTTGCTGATGGGGGGAGCATCGCGTCGGTGGGGCCTCACATTGCTGTCATTGTCGGCTTCGGTCTTGTGACCGGTCTCATAGCGTTGTCGCAAACTCGGAGGCTGACTTAGGAAATGACACCCTTTACGATCGCCTTCCTAAACCTGCGACGGTTGCTCAAAGACCGGCTCTCTTTGTTCTTCGTGTTTCTCTTTCCTGTAATCCTCACTCTCGTTATCGGAGTGGCGATCTTCGATGCCGGTGGCTCTGGAGGGTTTCGTTTGGGAGTTGTCGACGAAAGATCCGGGGCGCTGGGTTCCAGCCTCGTGGCGCAAATCTCGAAAGCCAAGGATCTGAAAGTTGAACGGTTCAATTCCGCCGTTGATTTGAGAAAAGCAGTTCGGCGCGAAACGATACTTGCGGGCGTGATCGTTCCCGCAGGATATGACGCCGCGCTGCGGAGCGGCGTCGACGCTCGCATCGAATTTCTCACGGCGCGTCCGCAAGGAGCCCCGACAATTCAAGCTAGGGTCGATGCGATCGTCGCGGCACAGGGATCCGAGGTCAAAGCGGCCCTGGTCACACAAGAGACCACGGGAGGAGATTTCAACGGGCATCTGATAAGGGCAGGCCGCCTGTCAAAAGAAGACGAGGGCGTGCAGGTCACGTCCAAGCAGGTAGGTTCCAACACCTCCGCTTTGCCGGCAGGGTTCAGTTACCCGGCCGCAGCCAACCTGCTCCTCTTCGTTTTCATCACAACTCTCGTCGACGCCGGTAGAATTATTGAGAACCGCCGACAGGGAATCTCTCGGAGAATGCTAGCGACCCCCACCACTGCGCGAGCGATCCTGCTAGGTGAAGCCCTAAGTCGCCTTTTGATCGCGACCTTTCAGGGAGTGTTTATCTTCGCCATGGCGGCCTTGGTTTTCGGAGTGAGGTGGGGCGCGCCTTTGGGAGTAGCCGCTGTCATCGTAGTGTTCGCGCTGGCCGCCACAGGTGCCTCGATGCTGCTCGGGACAACATTTCGGACGGCCGAGCAGGCCGCATCTATCGGGCCCCCCTTGGGGATCGCGCTTGGAATGCTCGGAGGGTGCATGTGGCCCCTTGAGATAGTGGGCCCGGCAATGAGGACTGTCGGTCACATCACGCCTCACGCTTGGGCGATGGATGCATTCATCGGTTTGATCGCTCGTGGGCACACGTTCATCGATATCATGCCGGAAGTCGCTGTCATAGTTGGAATGGCGGCTCTTCTTCTCTTAATATCCACAAACCGACTCAGACGGGCAATTGCCGGCTGACAAATCATTTGAAGGAGGACAACTTGGCCAAAGGAACTGAAGTCATCAACCAGCTTGCGGGGATCGGGCTTTTCTCCGACCTCTCGTCCTCCCAACTTGAAGCCGTCGCCCATACGTTCCAAGAGGATTCATTTCCCGAAGGACACCGCATCTTGCGACAAGGGTTCGGGGGTTCGAGTTTTCACATCATCTTGGACGGCGAGGCCTCAGTGCGGGTCGGCGGACAGGAGATAGCCAGCCTAGCGCGTGGCGATTTCTTCGGGGAGCTCGCGATTCTCTTGGGAGAACCGCCCTCGGCCGACATCGTCGCGATACGGCCTCTTCGCTGCCTCACTCTCGGCGGCTCCAATCTTCAGCAGTTTTTGACCGCTCACCCGACTGTGATGTACAGGATGCTCCAGCAGGAGGCACGCCGTCTCCACGACGCCGCCCAGTGGCGGAGTTGAGTCCCAAGCCTTACCCCCCGGGCAACTATCCCGTCATCATCGTCGGCAGTGGGCCCGGAGGATTGCAGACCAGCTACTGTCTTTCGAGATTGGGTGTAGAGCACGCCGTACTGTCCCAGGACCCCGGCCCCGGTGGGATGTTTCGTCGCTTTCCATATTTCGACAGATTGATCTCCTGGACGAAGCCATTCGCCCCGGTAAAGCCCGGCACACGCGAATACGTACGCTACGACTGGAACAGTCTGATAGGTGATACCGCTGCCCACAACGCACTCGTAAGGCCCTACATGGACAACGTCTCGTACTTTCCGTCGCGCCCCGCGATGCAGAAGGGCCTCACCGACTTCGCGCAAAAAGGCAAGGTCAAAGTCAGTTACGGATGCAATTGGGAGGGAACCCGCAAGACCAAGGAAGGGTTCAAGCTCATAACTTCCGACGGCGTGTACACGGCCAAGCTACTTGTCTTCGCGGTCGGGGTGACCAAACCTTGGATTCCCTCTTACATTCCAGGAATCAAACTGGCTACGCACTATGCGGACCTGCAAACGCCGTCCAAGTACTCCGGTAAGCGGATTTTCATAGTCGGCAAGCGAAACTCCGGTTTCGAAGTTGCCAACGGACTGTTGACTCGGGCCAGTCAGTTGATCCTCGCTTCCCCTAGTCCGCTAAAGGTTTCGTTAGACGTCGCTCATCCATCATCGGCCCGGGTCGTCTATCTCCAACCCTACGAGGACTCCGTGCTGGGTGGCGGACATCTCGTGCTCGACGCAACCATCACGAAGATCGCACGAAGCCGCAACGGTTTTCGTGTGGCCACGAGCGGGACGACTCACCCCGGCGACTTGATCTTCGACGTCGATGAGGTAATCGCCACGACAGGTTTTGAGGCGCCTTTGCGTGATCTCGCAAAGATCGGAGTGTCTTTGTTCGGTCAGGCTTCACTGCCTGCGCAAACGAACTTCTGGGAGAGTTCGACGGTTCCGGGCATCTACTTCGCCGGGTCGATAACGCAAGGCTCGGCGGGCCTGAACAAGTACGGGCGGCTCAGCAGCTCCGGCGTGGTACACGGCTTTCGTCACAACGCGCGAGTGCTCGCCCGCCACATTGCGATGACGCACTTTGCTTATCAGCCCAAACGGCGCCTGATCGCTCCCGCCGACGTCACGAGTTTTCTGCTATCGGAGGCGTCGCGGTCCCCCGAGATCTGGAACCAAAAGTCCTATCTCGCTCGAGTCCTCCGCTTTGATGACAATGGAGAAGTTGTGGACGAGTGGTTCCAGCCTCTCGCCCACTTTGTCGATTCCACCGGGCCTCCGGCGGCGGCAATCACAATTGAGACCGACCCGACCGGCATCATCCGTCCGGCGCTCTACGTGAGACGGCTGGGCAACGTCGAGGAGCACATCCTAGATTCCAATCAATTGTTGGACTTCGAAACTGACGACCATCAATCGAAAATGAAGTCCCTGCTGAAGGGCCTCGCCGACTAGCCGAACACAATGAAGGATCGTCTTAACCGCGGCTATTTCGCGACGTACAGGATTACCTCCTGGCCTTTTCGAACTTTTGTCGGGGATCGTGGAGCTTGGTCCAGAACTGTGTTTGTGGAGCACGAGATCGGATTCCCGTCGACGTCCTTTACAACTACGACCAGCCCCCTGCCTTCTAATTGCGATTTCGCTTCCGCGCACTTCTTTCCTATGACGTTGGGCACGTCGAAGGGCTCGGGTCCTTTGCTTACGAAGATCTTGACCGCACTCCCCTCCTCCGCCTGCGTCCCTGCCTTCGGAGTTTGGTCGTAGACGGTCCCCTCGGTAGCATCGCTGAATACGGTTTCAACTTTCACGACAAAGCCCGCGCCGTTTATGAGCGCCTCGGCTTCGGCTTGCGTCTTGCCAAAGGTATCCGGTACCCCAAACACCCTCGGGCCGCTGGATACCACCAAGTTCACGGGGTCCCCTTTGCGCCTGCGACCAGGTTTCGGGTCTTGCTCCAAGACTGCGCCTACTGGATCCCTGGAGTTTCGGAGTTCGATCGCTCCGACGGTCAAACCGCTGCTGCCAATGAGAAGCTTCGCCTCTTCGACTTGCAATCCAACGAGGTTCGGAACATCGGTAAGTTCCGGTCCTTTACTTAGGACAACAATTACGCCGCCGCCACGCTTCACTCTGGTTCCAGCGGGCGGGATAGTCCTGAGCACTGTGTCTGGCAACTTGTCCGAAAATTCGCGTTTGGAATTCGCCCGAAGACCGGCGTCCTCGATCTGCCTCTTCGCAGCGACTTGCGTGAGTCCCGCGACGCGCGGAACCTTCACCGGGCTCAGTGCGAATACCGCGCCTGCAATCGAGAGAAGAAGTACAAGCGCCGCGGCCATCTTCAGCCAACGTCGCTTTTTGCGGGGCTCAGACACTGGAACGAGCGTGTCGATCGCATCTGCCGGCACGGGGGAGGTGATCTCGTGAGTCAATTCCGCCAGGGACGCGGCCGGCGGAAGAAGGGACAGCGCGGCGATAACCTCGATTCGCATTTCGAGGGCGGAGGAATAGCGGCGTTCGGGATCGGGGTTGGTTGCAGTGGAGACGATGTAGTCGGCATCGGTTCCGGCCTGTGGAGCAGCGGCCGACGGGACCGGCACGCGCTCGGTCAGATGAAGATGAAGGATGCGCGCGGCATCGCCTTCGAATGGCATTGATCCGGTAAGCAGTTCGTAGAAAAGGCAACCGACCGAATAGAGATCCGTGCGAGGCCCCACCGCCTCCCCGCGGGCCTGTTCCGGTGCAGCGTATGCAACGGTCCCGAGCATGCTTGAAGTGAAGGCAGTCCCCTCAGCGGCCCGGGCGATACCGAAGTCGGTTACCTTGACAGCCCCGTCTGTCGACACCAAGACGTTCTCCGGCTTTACGTCGCGATGAACAAGCCCTTGGTCGTGAGCGGCCGCGAGGGCTCCGAGGACCTGAGAGATCACTTCACACGCTTGCCTGGGCGCAAGGGACCCGTTCTCGGCCAGAATCTGGCGCAAGTTCTTCCCTCTGACGTACTCCATCACCATGTAATAGGTGTCCTCGGATTCACCCCAGTCGTAGACCTGAACAACGTTAGGATGATTGACGCGGGCCACGCTTTGCGCTTCCCGGCGAAATCGCGTGATGAAGCCGGGTTGCCTTGCAAGCTCCACCGGCAAGACCTTTAGAGCGACTGTGCGATTAAGAACTGAGTCTTGGGCCCTGTAGACCTCGCCCATCCCTCCAGACCCCAACCGGCCGGTCACTTGATACCGCTCGGCGATAGTCTCGAGTGTGCTGCTCATCATGGGTGGTTCTTTAGATGGTCGTTGTATCTAGTTTCCAAAAGGCTGATTTTCTGCTCCAACGCCGAGATTTTCGACGTGAGCGAGGTCAACTTGCCAGAGAGTTCGTCGATCTTGGCTTTCAGGGCGGAGGCATCCCCCGTCATCTTTCCCGTTTGTTCCTTGAGGTCATCGATACCGCTGCGCATCGCTTCGAGATCGCTACGCAGCGTTGCCAGCCCATTCTGGGCATCTTTCAGTTCCTCAAGGGACGACGGTCGCGCCTCAAGCCGGGCCACCGAGGCTTCGAGTTGCTTGATACGGGCCTCGTCGGCCTTAGGCGCGCAAGCGGACATCAATAGCGCCACACATAACGCACCCCAGCTAAAATATTTGCGATAACTCACCCAAACACCGTACATCCAGGCCCGCCACTGGCCGTGGAATTAGAGCGTCTTTAGAAATTCCAGATGTAAACGGCCGACCTCACTTCCGGCGTCCTCCTGTAAGAAATGACTCACTCCTTCAAGCACCGTTACCTCGGCCCCCAGCCGCTCACCGAATCGCTGCGCCACCTTGCTCGGAACGAACATGTCGTTGCCCCCCCACACGACTCGACTCCGCCCCCCGGCAATCTTCGGAAAGGTGTCCATATACGGCTCGAACATCTCGAACTCAAGCGACCGGTACATCTGGAGTTTGGCGGCCCGGTGTTGCTCGGTCGCCAGACACTTCCAATACTCGTCCACTGAGGCCTGTTCTATGCCTGGCGTGATGGACGACAGAAGGGCTTCAAGCCCGTCATGGGTGATCGCTCCGATCGATTCTTCGCCGGTTACGGGCGCTCGCCACTGCTGCGCAAGGAAGTGCCACCGATCCTTGGGAGAAAAACTAGTGTCGGTGATCAATAGCGAGCGAACCTTCTCGGGTTGCTCACACATCCACGGCAGCCCCACGAGACCGCCCCAGTCGTGAACCGCAAGATGAACGGGGGCGATATTGAGCGCGTCGACAAAATCGCCTACCCAGCTCTTGAGTTGCGCCCACGTGTGGCCTTCGGGCAACAGTTCGGAATCCCCGAATCCTGGAAAATCCAACGCGAATGCCTCGAAACTCGTTGATACGATCTGCATAACGTCGCGCCATAGGTAACTCGACGTAGGGAAGCCATGCAGATACAGCACAGGCTCACCAGATCCCGCGCTGCGGTAGGCGACGCTAGCACCACCAACATTGACGGACTTCAAAGCACAAACTTCACAACAATTGACTTCGGGGGGTTCGCAGCTTCTAGCGCGCGCAAGTCTGTGCGTTCGGGGGCTGCTACCCCCCCGAGCCCCCCAGAGTTTTTGCAATGATGTTGCGATGAACGTCGGAAACCCCTTCGACGATGTTGAACATTCGAGCGTCGCGGTAATAACGCTCAATGGGGAACTCCGTGATGTATCCATACCCGCCGAACAATCGTAGAGCGAGGTCGGTCACTCGTAGCGTCATCTCGCTTGCGAACAGTTTCGCCATCGACGCTTCCCACGTTGGATTGCGACCCTGGTCATAGAGCCACGCAGCCCAATAGACCAGTTGCTTCGCGGCCTGAAGATCCAGAGCCATGTCGGCCAATTTGTGCTGAACCGCTTGAAAATCTGCAATCTTGCGTCCAAACGCCTCGCGCTGCAAGACGTACTCCCTTGCCGCATCAAACGCAGCCTGCGCGACCCCGATCGAGCCTCCTGCGACAATGATCCGACCACCATTGAGGGTCTGCATGACGCGCGGAAATCCGCCTCGCTCGGGCCCGAGAAGATTGGTCGCGGGAATCTCAACACCGTCCAGAGCGATCTCTCCGATTTCAGATGAGTAGTGACCCATTTTGTCGAGTCGCCGGGACGAGTCAAACCCCGGCGTGCCTTGTTCGACAACGAACAAAGCCATGCCGTCGATTCCAATATCGCGATCGACGTAGGCGACGATGATCGCAAGGTCGCAGATCGGCCCGTTCGTGATGAAGATCTTGCGCCCGTTCAGCACCCAGCCGGAGTCCGTTCGCTTGGCGGTCGCTTGGATACCCCTAACGTCCGAGCCCGCGGCTGGTTCGGTCAAAGCGAAGCAAGTGATCTTGTCCCCAGCAAGGATCGGCCGCAGCCACCTGTCAACTTGGCTTTGGTCGCCAAACGCGTAGATCGGAAAGGACCCCAGATGGGACGAGACTGACAGTGCGGAAGCGATCCCGGCGCAAGTCTTCGACAACTCCATACGAAGAGTCATCTCGGCAAGCATTCCCGCCCCCGCCCCGCCCACGTCCTCGGGGTATCGAAGCCCCAGAAACCCGTTGGAACCAGCTTTGGGAAACAACTCGACGGGAGTCCGGTGTTCTGCCTCGGCTTTGGCGACTACAGGTGCGATCTCACGCTCAGCGAATGCCGCTACCGAGGCGCCAAAATCGGATATTTCGGGCGGGAGGTCAAAGTCCACAGCACCAATACTATGAAAATTTCTGGTCCGACCAGTAACATTGGGCGGGAAGGACCCGTTATCCATATTAACGACTGATGTCGAGCGTCAGGAATGAGGGGGGATACACGGGTGAGGGGACAGGAACTCTACATCGACACAACTTCTGATCGCTGGCCGCACATTGGTCCTGACCAACTCCGTCTGCTTTGGGAAAAGCACGCCCCAAACTTCATCAGGCTCGACAACGTGGAAGAGGACCTTCCTCGTTTTCGAGAGACGTTTCTTACGTGGCTAACCTACAAAGGTGTCGTTGGTCTTGGGTCAAGGCCCGAAGACAGGATCGGCAAGCGAGCCAGAATCGACCGAGTACATCTCGCATATCGGGGGCCTGAAGCCAAGACGGAGGTTGCGCTTTCCTATGACGGAAATTCGTTCGCAGCGACGCGCTGGGGGCCCCCTCTTCCCGAACAACTCATCCGGAGTTCGGCCGAGGCGACGCTCGAGGCGTTGGCTCGCCTGCTGCCGGTCTTGAACTTCAATGTCGAACACACAGTGTCGGTCGGTAATCCGATCAGCGCCACAGGACAAATTGCGCTGGTGCAGGTTAGGGAACCGGACGACATCACCGGCGAAAGGTACTTGGGAGCTTGCGCCGTTTCGGCGTCGCTCACAGAGGCCGCCGCTAAAGCAACGCTTGCCGCAATCAACCGACGGGCCGAAATCGCCGCGGCCATGATTAGTACCTAGAGAACCTCCGCCAAGCCATCTCGAATTACCGCTACACCATCTGGATTGAGCGCGACGAATCCATAGGTCTTGCGAGCCCCGTCGTCTTGCAACCACCCTCTAGTCGTAATGATTTCGCCGGGAAACACCGGTTTGGAGAATCGCACCTTGATCCTTGCGAGCCTCATCGGATCGCCGTCGGCCGTCGCGTCGAGCACCGCTTTGGAAACAAATGCCATGGTGCACATACCGTGACAGATGATGCCCGGGAGCCCCGCAGCGTTTTTTGCAAATTCGGGATCTACGTGAATCGGATTGTGATCGCCAGACGCCTCCGCGTACCGGTAGGTTTGATCTTCATCTATTTTTTGGATCGTCTCGAATGCAGGCTCGTGCGCAAACTCGTCACTTGATTTCGCCCGAGTCCCCGCCCCTCGAATGAACATCAGGCTGCGAACCTCTGTCGTGATCTCGTCCTTTTGATTGAGCAGCTTGGTGAGAACTGTAAAGGTCTCACCGGTCTCCTTAGATTCGATGCTCTCTAGCGACGTTTCTACGATAAGGACATCGCCCGCCCGGATGGGATGATGAAAGACATGGTCCTCTTCACCATGAACTAGACGCGGTATGTTCGCGCCCAACTCGGGATCGAACAGAACCCCCGCTAGGTTGCCGCTTGCTGGAACGATGGGAAACGCGGGCGGTGCGATTGCCCCGCTGCCGATAAATATCGGGTTGTCTTCGTTCGTCGCCTGGGCATATTTCCAGATTGCCTCAGCGGTCACCTCATATGTCGCCGGTGGATAGGCCTTGCCTACCAATTCAAGGTTGAGCCCCATCGTCTTCCTTCCCTTCAAGTCGCCGGGGTGACGGTTTCTTCCAACCTACCCAGGATATGGCGGCTGATAACTACGCGGTTTATCTGGCCGGTCCCTTCGAAAATGTCGTAGACCTTGATGTCGCGATACCACTTTTCGACCAAGTGCTCCTTGGAGTAGCCCTCCGGGCCCATTATCT